>JBBKXR010000282.1:0-46561 GCA_037969585.1 Verrucomicrobiales bacterium | reverse complement strand
CCCACCCGCATGATGATCGCTGCCGGTGCTGTCCCCGACGATCAAATATTTGCTGAAACTCTAGAAATCGCCCCCGAATTGCAGGGAATTGAAATTACTACCGCATCCGGTTCGCCACGTGCGATCCGCGAAGCGCTCGACGCAATGGCCGCCGACAATACGCTGCCCGATCTGATCGCATGCAGTGCGTCGACCCAGCCATGGAACGTATTTACTGCCGCCGCCGACGTGCCCCGCATCTACCCAGGCGAATATCGCTGGCCGAACTTCCTCAAACGCGACAACTTGCGCAATGTCGCCGATCAGATCGCCGTCATCGCCATCATTGCCATCGGTATGACGCTGGTCATCATCACCGCCGGAATCGATCTCTCCGTTGGTTCACTGATCGCGCTGTCTACCGTCGCTGCTGCCGCGTGGGTTCGATCTCATGGCGGCGTCGATGCCAGCACCGGCACATTGCTCGTCGGCGCAACGCTCGCGATCGCTCTCGGCGCAGCTTGTGGCGCTATCAACGGCGCAATGGTCACTGCATTTCGGTTGCCTGCCTTTATCGTCACGCTGGCGATGATGTTGATCGCCAGTGGCATCGCCTACGACTGGACCGGCGGCGAATCAATCAAGGAAATGCCCACCACCGCCGCCTGGCTGGGCAAGGGATCGAGCGCTGGCATTCCGCATTCCGTCATCCTGATGGTCCTGCTCTACGCTGCCGCCCACCTATTGATGAGCCGCACTGTCATCGGCCGATACATCTACGCCGTCGGCGGAAATCCCGAAGCCGCTCGTCTGTCCGGAGTTCCGGTGCGCCGCGTCCTGCTACTGGTCTACGTCGTCTGCGGCGCTCTAGCCGGACTCGGTGGAGTGATCACTGCCTCGCAATTCGAAAGCGGCTCGCCCACCTATGGCTTTCTCTCTGAGCTTACAGTGATCGCTGCCGTTATCGTCGGCGGCACATCGATCGCCGGCGGCCGGGGCAAAATTTTCGGCACCCTGATCGGCGCCTTCATCATCGCCGTGATTCAAAACGGAATGAACCTGACCGGCATCAGTTCGTTCCGACAAAAAATCGTGCTCGGCGTGATCATCGTCATCGCCGTACTGCTCGATCGAGTTAAGCAACGGATTCTGCAAGTCGCATGAAAGTTGGTGAGCTTTACTTCAGTTCGAATCGTCGCTTCATTTCGGACCCGCCGCTGTCATGAACCCCGCTGCCAAAAAGCCAGGCACGCCACCTTGCAAGCTCCGCTTCGTCGGGCCATCGTTAAAGTCACCGCAGCGCCATGTACTGTGCTTTCGATGAATCGCCGCCGCAATTCCATTTTGACTCTGCTCACCTTCGCCGGTGTCGCGGCAGGTATCGCTCTGTATGCGCAGAACGCCGGTTTCACAGAATCGTGGCGAAAACTGATCGAGGAAGAGTTCGGCAAGCGCGGCTACGAAGTTGAAGTGCAGCGATTGACACTCGGACCGATGCAGGGACTGGTCGCGGAGAACGTGCGTTTTTATCAGGAGCCGTCGCACAAAGTCGAAATCGCCTCGATTGACCGAGTGATTCTCGATGTCGATTTGGGTCGAATTCTGGAAAAGGAACTGTCCCTCAATTCCATCGATTTCGAAAAGGCGCGAGTCTCACTGCCGCTCGATCCCGGTAATCCCGACAGTCAACGTTTGCGCTTCGAGGATTTCTCGGCCCGAGCAGTGATGAGCCAACAAGACGTCGAAATCGTCCACGCAAGTGCGACTATCCACGGCTTGCCGGTATCGCTCAAGGGGCGTTTGCATCGCTCGCTGCCCACCGAAGACAAGGATGAGCCGAAAAAATCGAAGAAGGAAATCGGTCGCGAACGCAACCAACAACTAAAACGTATCACCGGGCGACTCCGCCTTTTCGGCGCGTTGCTCGCGCAGTTGCAACAGTTTGACTTCCCAGAGCTGGCGCCGGAGGACGGCGTCAAACTTGAAGTCTCTGGCGACATCAACGAGGCCAAAAGTTTTCACGCCAGCTGCGAGGTCGAACTGGGTGCCATTCAACGCGGATCGCTGGCATTCGAACAGATGCGCGCCCTGATCGAGTTCGATGGCCAACGCATTTCGCTGCGTGAACTTCTACTGCGCGATGCTACCGGCGAACTGCGACTCAACGCCGAATGGCCACTGGATTCAAGGGAGGTGCAGTTCAAGTTGGAGAGCAGCATCGACGCTCCGCGCGTTCTGACAACGCTCTCCGACCGGCCGGAGTTTGGCGAAATCGTATTTTTCACGCCACCTCAAGTTCAGTTCGAAGGCAACCTGAATCTCGATGTCGCGAAGCAATTCTGGCCGACGCCGACCATCCCACTCACATCTCTACCGCTACCGCTGAATGGTGTTGGTAGCCTGATTTGTGATCGAGTCACCAGCCGTGGTGTCGTATTCGACAGTTTCAAAACCGACTTCAGCCTTACCGCCGACAAGGCCTACTGCCGCAACCTTCGTCTAGATCACAAAACCGGTCTGGGCCAGGCGAACCTCCTCTACGAACTCGGTGAAGGATTCCGCTATCAGGCCGAGGTGAAATTCGATCCGCAGGCTCTACTGCCCTTTGTCCCCGACGAACGCGTCCGCCGCCATCTACTGCGTTGGTCTTTCGACGAAGAATCGACGATCTACATCGGCATCGAAGGTGAAGGTAAAAATCTCGACCCGAAAAATTGGATACACGACGGCGTTATCGACCTGCGCCGCAGTCGGTTTGGCGGCGTTGAACTGACGCGCGTTCAGAGCGATTTCAACAGCCGGACGGGCCATCATACCCTTCACAATCTGCGTGTTGACCGCCCCGAAGGCAGCGTCAGCGCTACCAGTGTCGTCGCCGATCTGGACGCAGCTCGAATCTCGATCGACGGACTGGTCTCAGAAATAGACTTCGCGGCACTGGCTCGTATGACCAACGACGATCTTGCCAAGAAGCTGGCGCAAGTTCGTTTTACTGAACCTCCGACCCTGACCGTTCACGGCGATATCGACCGTCGCGATGCCGAGCAGTTGAACGGCGCCGAGATCGATCACGATCTGCGCATCGATTTGAAATCGAAGGGGAGCCTCGACGCGCAACTGTTCGGCAATCGCATCGATCTCGGTCTGCCGCAGGCGACCTTACAACTGCTCAAAAACGACCTGATCGTCTCTAAACTCAGTGGCAATATATTTGGTGGAAAAGTCGAACTCAACTGCTCTGCTGAGCAATTTTTCGGCAGCACCTCGTCCACCCCTACAAGCATCCACGGCCACGTCGAGTTGCGCGACGCGCCGCTGTTTTCAAGCCAGCCGCTCGAACCGCTTGCCGCCCAACTGATACGTCGCTTGCCTAAGCTAGACTCGCTGGCAGGCACCCCGGCGATGGCCATTGCCGATTTTTCGATCGCCGACGGATCGCTGCACAGTGATGCCATTCGGATCGGCATCGAGAGTTTGGAAATGAACGGCGCCGCAACCATCGATCTCCGCAATTCAGCACTGCAGGGAGAGGCTACCGCAAAGCAGGTCACTCCCGCTGACGCGCCTGCAACGGGACGTCCCAAGCAAAAGCCATTGAGCTTCTCAGTCGAAGGCAACTTGCGCGAGGCCGTTTGGAAAGTGCGCTGAGTCCGCATCCAGATCCGGCCCCTTATCTACCGGTCGCGAAACCGATAACCCACGCCTCGCACCGTCTCGACCAGAGTCGGATTCGCCGAGTCGATCTCTACCTTTTTGCGTAACTTAGCGATGTGCTGGTCGAGCGTGCGCGACTCCGGGTAGTAGTCGACGCCCCAACAGCGATCAAGCAACTCGTCACGCGAGACGACGTCGCCACGACGTTCGTGAAGCAATGCAAGAATCGATGCTTCCCTCGGCGAAAGCTCTGTTTCGACATCCCCTCGTGTCGCACGCAACTGTTTCGGATACACCGTCAGGTTATTCATGACGAACGATGCGGAAGGCTCACCTCCGTGACTACCCCGCCGCAGCGCCGTTCGAATCCGCGCCACTAATTCGTGGCGGCCGAACGGCTTACGCACAAAATCGTCAGCACCAATTTCCAAGCCGACGACAACATCGATCTCCTCGTTCTTGGCGGACAAAAACAGAATCGGCACCGATGCATCCTGCGCGCGGATTATTCGGCACACTTCGTAGCCATCGATCTCCGGCATCATGATGTCGAGACAGACCAGGTCGGGTCGGCCCGACTGCCAAAGCCGTAACGCCTCTGCGCCGTCCGCCGCCAGCAAGGTCGAGAACCCCTCGGCCTGCAGACAAGCGTCGACCGAATCGAGCGTGACGGGGTCGTCTTCGGCGATGAGGATTTTCATGGGTCAGGAGAAAGGAGTTAAGAGGCTTGGGTTTTCGGAAAATCGATGAGCGTCTCGCGTTTGGCATCGGCGAGCGGCATTCGCAGTTCGAAAGTCGCCCCGGTGGCCCCTTGGTCGCCCTCAACCAATCGTAGACTACCACCCTGATTCTCGGCCAGACTCCGAGCGATACTGAGCCCGAGACCGGTCCCGCTGCTGCCTTCGGTAATACGGTCGTTGAGCCGGTGAAACGCCTCGAAAATACGCTCGCGCTGTGAATTGGCAATCCCCGGCCCCCGGTCCGAAACGCGAATCACAACGTCACCATTTTCGGCGCTCACATCCAGTTTTAGAATCCGACCCGAGTTAGCGTATTTTTCAGCGTTGGAAATAAGATTACCGACGATCTGCGCCACCGAATCCTCGTCCGCTGCAGCGACCAACGTCTCATCACTGGTATTGCGTTCGACCGTAAGACCCCGGCGGTTCAGTGAGCTTGCGAACTGTTCGAGCAGTTCATCGATAACCGCAGCGACGTTACATTCCCCTTTTCTCGAATGCTCGTGCTTACCACTGCGCAGCGACGAAAAAGTCAGCACATTGTCGATCAATCGGCGAAGCCTGCCCGCTTCGTCACGCACCAAATTCAACCTGCGCTGCGCCGACGGACTCGCCTCCTCCGCAGCCAGATCTGTGTTTAGCAAAATGTTAGTTAATGGAGTGCGCAATTCGTGCGACACCTGATTCACAAAGGACACCCGCTGCGCTGCGAGACGAAGGGCCTGACGCAGGGCAAAAAACGCTACGCCACCCGCCAGCAATACCAACACCGCCAGCGCCAGTGCCACTTTGACCACCCGCTGATCGCGATGAACCACGGTCCTGCGCCGATCCCACGACTGCACCTGCCAATCGCCGAAACGCGTGCGCAAAGACTGAACCTGATCCGCCGACGTCTGCGGAATCTCGCCGGCGACCGCCAGGACATCCGTCGGTCCGAACACTTGATCCGGCCCGCCTGCTGATAGGACGCCATCAAATTTCACCGCCCGCCAATCCCGCAGCCATGCTTGCATGGGCGTCGCCACCTGCGCTGCCTCGACCATGACAACCACTACGTCACCATGAGAAATGCCCTGCTCACCTGCCGTCTGCCAGTACAACAACAACCCGGCAGCGTTCGCTCCATCCGCGCCACTGCCCTTCAGCCAGCCCGAACTCGCACCACTGTCGCCAGCCACTAACAGCGGATCAATCGACCACACCGGACGGGCCGGAGGTGGCTGTCCCTGAGGGAACTCGACCACCGGCAGATCATCCCTTGCAACGCTCGAATCATCATCGATCGACAGATGAAATTTCGCCCTGCCCGCGTGCCGAAGCACCGACACCTGACGCACACCCCATACCGCCTTGGCCCGCTCACGCAGTTCGAGATTCGACACGGCCTGATCGGTCGCCGCATCCGCTAAATCGGAAAGGTGCCCGGTGTAGCGATTTTCCAAACGCCGCAGCTCATCCTGCAGCGCATCCGCGAAGTCATTCAGGGCTGCACGGTTGCGCTCGAGCCGTTCGACCCTTCGCTCACCTGCCAAATGCCAACCGCCGACAGCGATCACCGTCGCTGCCAGCAGAGCCATCGCCAGAACAGCGACCGGAAGGTGTCTGGATTTTTTCAGAAGCGCAAGGGTATCACGGGTGACGGCAATTGCCGAGCGTCGACGATGTAGACCAAAGGTTGGTTTATAGAAATAGAGTTAAGATCAGACTATTTCGTTACGGTCACGAACAACAGTCTGCGCTTGTTTTTGTCCGGCTGACCGTTTTCATCATGCGGAATCATGATACCCGTCAACATAGGCTGATCGACAACCAACATTACCTGAGTCGACAATCTTTGAGTGTAGAAGATCGGCATCATCACATCCGGCTGCCACTCCTGACTCTCAGGGTCGAAGTAACGCTGCGACACGCTGTGCCCAACCAGATCAACAATTTCGGGGTTAAAGTTCATATCGACCACCCTTCCGCTTGCGGAAAATACCATATCTATTTCCACGGTGACACCCGTGTTGCGGACATCGCGCGCTTTATTGGTGCTCAGTGCGTATTGCTCGGTAGCACTGAATGCGGTCGGATAGGAAACTTCGCGAATGGTCTCGCTCTTCGCCCGCTGACCACTTCGAAAAGGCAGTAGTCGGGTAACGGCAACTTCAGCTTCTCCTTTGTCCACCAGATCCTCCACCGCAGTTCGCGCTCCCTTTTCGCCGCCAATCCATTGTCCCAAATCGTCCTTCTGCAACCACTCGGTCACAGTGCCCTGATCGACATCAATCCATTCGAACTTCGCATAACCTAAACTACCGCCTTCGCCTGCGCCTGCGCCTTCCGCGCTCGAATCTTGCAACGAATGAATTGATGTGCGCGAAAACACTAACACGCTGCGCTCAGGATTTAAGCTGTGCGCTTCCAAATTCGAGCTTCTTGATCGCGCGGTTTGAACATCGGCCAAGAGCCATTTTCCCGGCAGCGATATTGTCTGGTTAGCCATCCGATTGGTCTGCACCAGCGGCACCCGGACATCACCCTCCTGCACCGTTCCTATTGGTTCGGGACGCTGCTGGCACTCACCCACAAGCTCAATCCATTCGGGTGCCATATTTACGTGGATGACGGGTCCTTCTATGACTGGGTCGAACTCCAGGGTCATGCCAAGGTTCCGTGTCTCAAAGGCAACTGGATACGGCGCCGATGGACGCCACTCGATTGGATCAAATTCCGTAGGATGGATCAGCTCACGAATCGACTCAACCTTCGCCCTATGTCCCGAGCGCGCCATCGACATCTGGCTCGCCAGAACTTCGGCTGTTCCACTGTCGATCCACTTCTGCACTTCCGCCCGCAGCGCATCGCCGTCCGGTGCACCTGGATTTGCCTTCAGCCACTTGCGTAGATCAGCATGCGGCGTTTCAACAAATTCAACCACCTGCACCACTTGCTGAAAAGTTTCCAGCTCTGCGCCATCTTTCGGTTCCACCGCAACCTTGGGCTTCTCCCCCTTTACGAAGGGATCTTGCGCCGGCTTCGCAGAGTTCTCTTTCGGGGCATCCGCAACCGTTTGAGCAGAGACGGAAATCGCGCCCGCCAGCAGAACAGAAGATACGATCCCGGCAAACACCCGAAATCGACGTTGAACAAGTCGTTGATTTATTTTCATGCACACAGCATGGCACGTTCCAACGTGGCTTGCGTCAACGCCACGTTCGCTCTCTGTAAAAGTTCAGTAAAAAACTACTCCAACTGAAAATTTTGCCATTTTTTCGACGATTCCCCACCGACAACTTGTCTCGCAGGGATCAACCATAAAATCGCCAACTTTGGCTTTGCGCATTTCTCTCAGTACCGCTTACCTAGGCTCCATGAAATTTCTCGCCGCAGTTTTCACCGCCGCTTTCCTCTCTTCCTGCGTGACCATGCCGATGCCACCGGGCGGCGGCGTCAGTGGGCAACCTGCGCCAACGCCCACTCCCCAACCGCAACCCGGCCCAATCCCCACACCGACTCCTCCTCCAACGCAAACCCCCAGCACCGGCTGGCACTTGAGTTCACAGCGCGGTAGCTACGACCTTGACGTCGTCGTCAACGGTCGCGAATACCATGTCGACAGCGGTGGTGAACACTTCGATCCGCATCCCGCCAGCAACCGCTCCGAAGGCGTCAGCCCCGGCGCCCTGAGTGCCTACGAAGTCCACGGTCCCGATGGCGAAGACACCATCTATTGGATCGAACAGAACGGCGACACTCTGCAGGTTTACTCCCGCGAGTTCGATCCCTACTCCGCACGATGGAGCGGCGAGCGACGCTTGCGCACAATCCGCTTGTAGTCCGATTCCCCTGACATAGCCCGAAAAAATATCGAGCGGCAGTGCGGCAACGTGCTGCCGCTTTTTTTGTCCGATCAGGGAGATTCATCGGCGAGTCGTCATGCATACCAAAAAAGAAATCGCCACCCTGCCGTTGAATCCCTAGAACCCTAACAGGTTCCTTTCGCTCCCGTTCATGGCCCATTTCGTCCCCATCCTCGGCATGGCCGTGCTCGTCGGCATCGCCGTGCTGATGTCAACTGACCGCAAAGCCATCCGGCTGCGCACGGTTTGCGGAGCGTTTGTTATTCAAGCCTGCGCCGGAGCACTTGTGCTTTTCGTGCCCTGGGGGCGAAAGGCTTTAGAGGGCGTCAGCAGTCTGGTGCAGAAGGTCATCGACAGCGCCAACGCCGGGATCTACTTCATCTTTGGAAACCTCGGCGATAAAACTGAGAACTGGGGGTTCATCTTCGCCGTCAAAGTTCTGCCGATCATCATCTTCTTCGCCTCGCTGATCTCCGTGCTCTATTACTTAGGCGTCATGCAACTGGTGATCAAATTTCTCGGCGGTGCCCTGCGTTGGGCGCTCGGTACCAGCCGCGCCGAATCGATGTCCGCCACCGCAAACATCTTCGTAGGACAAACCGAAGCGCCGCTGGTGGTCAAGCCATTCATCGCACGCATGACCCGCTCCGAACTGTTCGCCATCATGGTCGGCGGACTGGCATCAATCGCGGGTTCAGTGATGGCCGCCTATGCCGAACTCGGCGTCGATTTAAAGTACCTCATCGCCGCCTCATTCATGGCTGCTCCCGGCGGACTGCTGTTCGCCAAGCTGATGATGCCCGAGACCGACCAGCCAGAGGACCAAATCGAAGTGCCCGCGACAGACGACGACTCGTCGGATATCGATAAGCCGGTCAACATCTTCGACGCCGCTGCCCTCGGCGCTTCGAACGGACTCAAACTCGCCCTCAACGTCGGCGCCATGGTGCTCGCCTTCGTCAGTCTGATCGCCTTGCTCAACATCGGTCTCGGCGGCATCGGCAATTGGTTCGGCAAGACCGATCTCAGCCTCGAACTAATTCTCGGCTACGTATTCGCCCCGCTCGCCTGGCTGCTCGGCATTCCCTGGAGCGAAGCGCTGCAGGGCGGCAGTTTCATCGGCCAAAAAATCATCGTCAACGAATTCGTCGCCTACCTCAACTTCACCGAAATACAGAGCACTCTCTCGCCACTCACTCAGGCGATAATAACCTTTGCCCTGTGCGGATTCGCCAACCTGTCATCAATCGCCATACTGCTCGGCGGGCTTGGCAGCCTCGCTCCAACTCGACGTCCCGAGATCGCTCGCTATGGCCTCAAAGCGGTCATCGCTGCATCGATGGCCAACATGATGAGTGCCGCCATCGCCGGATTTTTCATCTCGTTCACGCTGTAGCCGAATGCCCACGACAACTTCTAGCAAAACCAAAAAACGACTCATGGCCGAATTGTTCCTCGCCATTCTCGCCGGCTTTCTGGTCGGCATCATTTTCTCCGCCATCAAACTTCCCCTGCCCGCACCTCCCGTCCTCGCCGGGATTCTTGGCATCGTTGGAATCTATCTTGGCGGTGCGACCTGGAAAATCATCGCAGAAAAGTTTTTTATGCAGTGAGCTATCTCCCCCAGGAAATCATCCGCAAGAAACGCGACGGCGAATCCCTCAGCGCTGACGAAATCACCGCGTTCGCCACCGGCATCGCCGACGAATCCATCGGTGAAGGCCAAATCGCCGCCTTCGCCATGGCCGTGTACTTCAACGGCATGAGCAATGACGAACGCGTCGCCCTGACGCTCGCTATGCGCGATTCCGGCGACGTATTGGATTGGCGATCGCTCGATCTCGACGGGCCGATCATCGACAAACACTCGACCGGCGGAGTCGGCGATTGCGTTTCGCTCATGCTCGGACCGCTGCTGGCCGCGTGCGGCGGCTACGTGCCGATGATCTCCGGCCGCGGTCTCGGTCACACTGGCGGCACCCTCGACAAGCTCGAAGCTATCCCAGGTTACACGGTCACGCCCGATACCGACCGATTCCGACAAGTCGTCCGCGATGTCGGCGTCGCCATCATCGGCCAAACCGGTCGCCTCGCTCCCGCAGACGCCCGCTTTTACGCCACCCGCGACATCACCGCCACGGTCGAATCCATCGACCTGATCACGGCGTCGATCCTGTCGAAAAAACTCGCTGCCGGACTCGATGCTCTGGTCATGGATGTCAAAGTCGGTGACGGCGCTTTTATGCCCAACTACGATGCCTCCAGGGAACTCGCTCAGGCCATCGCCGACGTCGCCACCGGCGCCGGGACAAAAACCAGCGCACTGCTCACCGACATGAACCAATGCCTCGCCAGCAGTGCCGGCAACGCCGTCGAAGTTCGCGAAGCAGTCACCTTTCTCACCACCGATACACGCAACCCGCGGCTCGAAACAATCGTCCTTGCACTGTGCCGCGAAGTGCTCCAACTCGGCGGCCTCGCCGATGACGAAAACGATGCTCAGCAAAAACTCGACGACGCTCTCAGTTCGGGTCGCGCCGCCGAAATTTTCGGCAAAATGATCCACGCTCTCGGCGGCCCGACCGACTTTATCGAAAATCCGGATGCCCATCTGAAATTCGCTCCCATCATCCGCCCCGTCCATGCCGACCGCGAAGGCATCGTAACCGAAATCCACACTCGCGACCTCGGCCTGTGCGTCGTCGAACTCGGCGGCGGTCGAACGCAATCCGGCCAGTCCATCGATCACTCCGTCGGCCTCACTGAAGTCATTTCCCTGGGCGAAAACGTCAGCCCCGACCGCCCGCTCGCCATCATTCACGCCCGCACTGAATCCGCTGCCGACCAGGCCGCCGAAGAACTCCGCACCGCCATCATTCTCGGCACCTCCCCACCCGATCCAACTCCTGAAATCTACGAAAGAATCACCGCCCGCGCCTGAACCCTTCTGGACGAGAATGTGATACTGGCGTCCCGCCAGTCCCAGTGGACGAGCTAATCGTCTGATCGTCCAGCTCCAACCGGCGGGACGCCGGTATCACACTCCAATCCACTGGACGATCACGTGAGACCGTCCATCCCGGTAGTTCCCACTGGACAAAAAAACGGACAAAGCAGAAATAACCACGAACAAACAACATGCGGGTCATCCTCCTCATCATGGACTCATGCGGCATCGGTGGCGCGCCCGACGCCTCCAAATTTGGCAGCGAGAACTTCACCGACGCAGGCAGCAACACCCTCGGTCACATCGCCGCGCACTTCGCAAAAAACGGCACACCCCTCAACATCCCGCATCTCACCGACCTCGGCCTCGCCGCCGCCTGCAAAAACTCCAGCGGAGACTTCCCCACCGGACTAAATAGCGCCCCCAATTTTACCGGCGGTTTCGCTCACGCCAGCGAGATCAGTTCCGGGAAAGATACTCCCAGCGGCCATTGGGAAATCGCCGGCGTTCCGGTGCTCTTCGACTGGACCTATTTCCCCAATCAACCCGACTGCTTCCCGCAAGATCTGCTCGCCCAAATCGCCGAGCAGTCTGGCGTCACCGGCAGCCTCGGTAACAGCCACGCCTCCGGCACCGAGATCGTCGCCCGATTAGGCGAGGAACACATGCGCAGCGGCACGCCGATTTTTTACACATCCGCCGACAGCGTTTTTCAAATCGCCTGCCACGAACAATCGTTTGGTCTCGAGCGACTCTATGACCTCTGCAAAATTGCCCGCCAAGTGCTCGATGACAGCGACCTGACCATCGGTCGCGTCATCGCCCGCCCCTTCATTGGCAACTCGCCCGACAATTTTGAACGCACCGGCAATCGCCACGACTACGCCGTGCCCCCGCCTGCGCCAACGGTCCTGCAGAAACTAGTCGAATCAAGCAGCGACGTCATCGGCATCGGAAAAATCGCCGACATTTACGCCCACACAGGCATCAGCGAAGAAATCCGCGCCAGCGGCCACCCCGCTCTGTGGGAAGCCACCCTGAACGCCGTCGATCGCGCCCGCGATCGCTCGCTGGTGATCACCAACTTTGTCGACTTCGACGCCCTCTACGGCCACCGCCGCGATGTCGAAGGCTATGGCCGTGCCCTCGAAGCCTTCGACCAGCGCTTGCCCCAACTTTTCCAAACACTCCAGCCTGACGACCTGCTCATCATAACCGCCGACCACGGCAACGATCCAACTTGGCCGGGCACCGATCACACCCGCGAAAACATCCCCATTTTAATGCGTGGCAAAAACGCAACACCCGGCAAAAATTTCGGCCACCGCAAGACCTTCGCCGATATCGGCCAGACCATCGCCAGTTGCCTCGACCTGTCGCCCATGGACTACGGCGAGGCGATGTTCTGAGAAGTTTCGCTTTAACAATCCTGCTGATACCTTTTCGTTCGTTCAATCATGCCTATCCCCACCCCACACATCGAAGCCGCTGCGGGAGACTTCGCCGAGACCGTGTTGATGCCTGGCGACCCACTGCGCGCCAAGCACATCGCAGATAACTTTTTGGGAAATGTCAGGCAGGTCAACGGGGTGCGCGGCATGCTTGGATTTACCGGCGAATACAAAGATCGCGCGGTGTCAGTGATGGGCAGTGGCATGGGCATTCCTTCGATCTCTATCTACGCCCACGAACTGTTCGCGGAGTATGGAGTGGAAAGTATCATTCGCGTCGGCAGCTGCGGTGCCGTCAACCCGGACATCAAGCTCCGCGATGTCATCATCGGCACTGGAGCATCGACCGATTCCGGCGTTAACCGAGCGCGTTTCGGCGGCTACGATTTTGCCGCGATTGCCGATTTTGGATTGGCGAAAAATGCTGTCGAGGCAGCGGCAACTCTCGGAATCGAGGCTCGGACCGGGAACCTTTTTTCCGCTGACCTGTTCTACTCCCCGCTTCCCGAGATGTTCGATACCATGGAAAAAATGGGCATCCTCGGCGTCGAAATGGAAGCTGCCGGTTTGTTCGGCTGTGCTGCAGAGCATGGCAAAAAAGCGCTCGCAATCTGCACCGTCTCCGATCACATCCGTCGCGGCGAATCGATAAGCTCCGAAGAACGCCAAACTTCGTTCGAAGACATGATCCGCATTACATTGGAGTCGCTGCTGCTGTCATGAGCGATCTTGACGAAAAGCTGCTCCTGCGCGCTGCCGAGGTTCGCCAGCAGGCTTACGCCCCGTATTCGAACTATGCCGTCGGCGCCGCCCTGCTCACCGACAGCGGTGAGATTTTCACCGGCTGCAATGTCGAGAACGCCAGCTACGGGCTGACCATCTGTGCCGAACGAAACGCCGTGTTCGCCGCCGTCGCCGCTGGGCAGGTGAAGTTTGCAAAAATCGCGCTCAGCCTAACCGGTGCAGGAACGCCGTGCGGCGCCTGTCGTCAGGTGCTCAACGAGTTTGCTCCCGATCTGATAATTCTGTTAGGCGATGAAACTGGACGACTTCTCGGCAGTCGAGTATTGAGCGACCTACTGCCCGAAGCCTTCGGACCGGCCAATCTCAAAACCAAAAACTCCACGTGATAGACACCCTCGCCGACCTGATCCGAATCGACAGCGTCAATCCAGAATGGTCTGGTCCTGGCGAAGCTGCCGTCGCCGACTACGTGCGTGATTTTTTCGCCAACGAGACCGGCATCGAAGTCGTCGAGCGCGAGGTGTTGCCCGGACGGCGCAATGTCATCGCTCGTCTGCCCGGTCAGGACGCGACGCGACGCATCGTGCTCGAAGTTCACATGGATACCGTGTCGGTGGCCGGCATGACCATTCCTCCATTCGAACCAACCATCAATGACGGCAAAATGTTCGGACGCGGCAGCTGTGACGTGAAGGCTGGTTTGGCGACCATGATGCACGCGCTTCGCGACGTCGCTCGTTCGAAAAAGACGCCGCCCTGCGAAGTCTGGCTGGCGGCGGTCGTCGATGAAGAAAACGCCTTTCGTGGCGTACTTGATCTGGTCGATCATTTGGACGATGGCGTGGCTACGCTGGCCGCCGTGGTTGCCGAGCCGACCGAGTGTCAGGTGGTGCGAGCCAACAAGGGCGTGCTGCGTTTTCAGATCGAAACCCGCGGCGTGACTGCCCACAGTTCGTGTCCCGAACTCGGCAGGAACGCGATCACTTCGATGGCAAAGCTGATCCTGGCGCTGGAAGAGGACACCGCATCGCTGACGACTCTCAGCCATCCGTTGGTCGGTTCACCGACCTGCAATATTGGTGTGATCGCAGGCGGCGCACAGGTCAACTTTGTTCCCGACCGCTGTCGCATCACCATCGATCGCCGCATGATCCCCGGTGAGACGGCTGCCGAAGTGGAGGCTCACTACCAAACGCTGATCGATGAACTGTGTCGCAGCCATCCTGAGATCGAAGCTGAACTATTGACTCCGCATCTCAGCGACGATGCGATGGAAACGCCAGCCAACGCCGAGGTCGTCACGGTCGCCGAAGCCATCGCTACCGAACTCGGGCTGCCGAGCGAATCTATCGGTGTGCCGTTCGGCTGCGACGTCACCAAGTTGTCCCGCGCCGGTGTTCCCGGTATTATCTTCGGACCTGGCTCAATCCAACAGGCACACGCCGACATTGAATTTGTCGACCTCGATCAAGTCGAGATGGCGTTTGATTTTTACCGCCGCTTTCTGCTCCAATTTGGAAAATAAAATGAATCACTCAACCCGCCGAAATTTTCTCACCACATCCGCCGCCGCCGTCGCCGGCGCGAGCTTGCCCGCCATCGCCGCCGAAAAACCAGCGGGCTACATCGATGCCCACGTGCACGTATGGACGCCGGACACCGATGCCTACCCGCTCGCTGAGGGTTTCGACAAAGCGCAGATGAAGCCGGCGAGTTTCACGCCGGAGGAATTGTTCGCCGAGTGTCGTCCACACGGCGTCGCTCGCGTCGTGCTCATCCAAATGAGCTATTATCGCTTCGACAATTCCTACATGCTCAAAGCGATGGCCGATCATCCGGGCGTGTTTTCCGGTGTCGCTGTGATTGACGAAACCGCGCCCGATCTGCGCAAGCGGATGATCGATCTGAAGGCGAAAGGCGTGCGCGGATTTCGCCTCTATGCCAGTGCCGAGAAATCGGCCGAATGGCAAGGCTCGGACGCGATGCGCAAAATGTGGGAGGCTTGTGCTGAGGAAAATCTAAACCAATGCCTGCTGTCGAATGCTGATGCTCTGCCGACGATTAAGAAAATGTGCAGTCAGTTCCCCGACACGCCGGTGGTCATCGACCATTTTTCGCGCATCGGCGTCAGCGGCTCGGTCGATCAGAAAGATCTCGATCTACTGCTCGAGCTGGCCGATTCGAAAAATGTTACCGTCAAGCTGTCAGCTTTTTACGCACTCGGCAAAAAGGCGGCGCCTCACACCGACCTCGGCCCTATGATTCGCCAACTGCGTGACGCCTACGGAGCCGATCGACTGATGTGGGCGACCGATTGTCCCTATCAGGTGCAAAACGAATACAGCTACGGCGCGTCGATCGACTTGATCCGCGATCCGGCGCTGCTCGATTTCCTCAACGACCGGGAGCGCGAAGCGATCCTGCGCTCGACCGCCGAGCGGGTGTTTTTCAGCTAAGCTTTGCCAGCACAGCGAACAGCTTGTCGGCATCTTCCATTTGATTGTATCCGTGCACAGCCACTCGGATGCGGCCCGCGTGAGTCATGACGTGAATATTTTTCTTAAGCAAGGCGGCACCGATTTCGGCGTCGTGTTCGTGTTGGAACGCAAGAATGCCCGATCCGCTGTTCGCTGACATCGGTTGAATCCCGAGCTCGGCGAGCCCTTCGCCCACTCGCGCCACTATCGGATCCGCGTGCGCGGCGACGTTAGCAACGCCAACCTTGCACAGATAGTCGATCCCCGCTCGCAAGGCGTAAATGCTCGGAAACGCCGGCATACCTACCGAAAAACTTTTCGCTCCCGGCTCGATTTCCAAGCGCTCGAAACGATCCTTTTCAAAGCCATCGATCAGGTGAAACCACCCTCCGGCACGCGTCGTCAGTTTGTCTGCGGAAGCGCGCGGCACGACCACGACACAACTGCCGTGAACCCCAAGCAACCATTTGTAACTGCTACCGATGATGCAGTCCGCATCCAGACAATCCAACTCCACCCGGCCTGCCGCCTGAGTCACATCCACCGACAGCACCGCGTTCGGCGCCAACGAACGGACCATGTCGCGCAGCGGTTCCCAGTCGACTCGGTAGCCAGTCAGAAAGCTCACCAGCGAAACCTGAACCAACCGCGTGCGCTCGTTCAGCATCTCACGCAGGTCATCGAGATCGAGCACGCCGTTCCGGTTTTTCCAAAGCCTGACCGCCGGCTGAGAACTTACCCCCATCCATGGCGTCGCACCGCTGGGAAATTCCAGATCCGTGATCACCACTTCGTCATTCGATTGCAGATCGAGCGCCGATGCCAACAAGTTGAACGCCTCCGACGAACACGAGCAGAACGACACCTCGGCCGCCGACACTTCAAACAGTCCCGCCGCCGATTCTCGACACGCCTCTAACTCGGCAAACATCGCATCGCGGCCACTCATACCCCGGCTTTTGTCTTGCCAGTAGCGTTGCATCGCTACCAGGCCGGACTGAGGTGGCAGACCCTCAGCGGCGGTATTGAGATAAGTCATCGATTTCAGCGCGGGGAAATCGGCGAGTCGGCTTTCGGGCGTCAGCATGGCCCAAGCTAGACAAAAAATGCGCCGGGGCCACGCAAACTTTCACGTCGCCACGCATCTTGTCATCGGCGTTGAGGTGTGCCTACTTTCACGGACCGTTTACCAATCCTGCCCAAACCCGATGAAACTATCGCCAGCCCTCTCCCTCATTCTCCTACTTTCCGTCGGACCATCGATCGCATCGGATAATTGGCCGTTCTGGCGCGGCGACATCGCAGGTTCCGGCGAGACCGGTGCAGATGCTTCGCTGGCAACTCAGTGGAGTAAGGACACAAACATCAAGTGGCGCGCTGAACTACCCGAACGCGGCAATTCCAATCCCGCTATCTGGGGTGACAAAATTTTCCTGACCCAGGCAGAAGAAGCGAAGCAATGGCGCGGCGTGCTTTGCCTGGATCGCCGCACCGGCGAAGAAATCTGGCGCAACGGTCTGACCTACAAAAAGGAAGAGCGCACGCATCGTTCGAACCCGTTCTGCTCCGCTTCCGCCGCCACCGATGGCAAGGTTGTCGTCGCATCGTATGGCTCGGCCGGCGTGGCGGCTTACGATTTTGAAGGCAAGGAACTCTGGCGGCGCGACCTTGGTGCCATCGATCATATCTGGGGTAATTCAAGCTCGCCTCTCATTCACGGCGACCTCGTCATTCACTACCACGGTCCTTCGAAAAATGCCGTCCTCTACGGCCTCGACAAAACCACTGGCGAAACGGTTTGGAAATACGACGAACCAGTCTGGGAGCCCAAACAAAGAACCGACGGCTTCAAAGGCCGCGACGGCGAAGGTGTGATCGGTTCATTCAGCACTCCGATCATCTACAACACCGGTGAGCGCGACGAGCTGGCGATGAGTTTCCCGCTTGAAATTCGCGCCTTCGATCCTGCCAGCGGCGAAACATTGTGGACATGTCAGGGTCTCAACCCGTTGATCTACACCTCACCTGTCCACAACAACGGCATCGTGGTCGCCATGGGTGGTTACCATGGTAATACGGTGGCCGTGCGCAGCGGCGGATCCGGTGATGTCACCGACACACATCGGCTCTGGCAAAAAGTTCGCGACGACGGCGGCATCGGTAGTGGCGTCACCAAAGACGGCAAGATTTACTACCACGATTCCGGCGGGGTGATCTTCTGTGTCGATATGAAATCCGGTAAAAACGAATGGAAAGCCAGACTGCCGGGCACTGGCACATCGTGGGGATCACTGGTGCTCGCAGGCGATCACATATACTCACTCAGCCAGGCTGGTGACTGCGCCATTTTCAAAGCCAGCCCCGACCGCTTTGAGGAAGTCGGCGTCAACGACCTCGGTGAAGAAACCAATTCATCGATCGCCGTTGCCGGAAATCAGATCTTCATCCGTACATACAACGCCTTGTGGTGCATCGAAAAACCATGAGGTGAGGGATACCGCTCCCTATCCCTATCCCGATCCCGGACACCGCCCGCTCCTCTAGTTCCGGTCGATCGGTCGGATGTTGCGCGTTTGCGGTGGACTGTCGTCGACACTCTCGCCCGGTCCAGTCGAAGCGCGATCAGCCTGCGGAACGGGTATCGGCGACGGCGCAGACTTTGCCGGCTGAGGCCGTGGTTTCGCTTGGGGCTGCGAAGGGACTTCCGGCTGGACGTTCTCAGGCGTCGTCGCCTCGGGCGTCGCAGCTGATTTTTCCGACTTGGATTTCTCAAATTCACCCGCTAATCGGGACGCGTTCTGCGACCACCAAGTTTCAGCGGAGGACGCATCGAATATATCGCTGCCTGAATAGCCAGTATTCGCCTTGAACGAGACCATCGCCTGTTTGATGACGTCCAGATCTTTGTCTTTCTGCATCGCCATTACTAAAGCATCAGTCGCTGCCAGAGTCCGATGGCCGTCGAGCAGCTCGGCCGCACGCACTCTCCGCTCTGCTTCTCGATCCGGGTCGCTCAACAGTTTGATAATTTGTTCCTCGCTCAACTCGCTTTCCTCAGAAATACCGGGAAAAATCTCCGCCACAGGCAAAGCTGGTGGCGCCAATTTCGACGCCGAAGCATACATCTGCTGCACCCGGAAAACTTCCGCGCGAGCCGCCGCACGACGAGCGGGATTGTCATCGATATCGAGCAAACCACGCAGTTCATCGAATGCGCCGCGGTCAGCCCGGGCGATAGCCGCATCTGCCAGCAAAGTCAGCTGATGCCGCTGACGCACATCCTCCCAGGCAACATCCCCAACCGAAGAATCAGCTGAAATGACCGCGCCATTGGTTTGCCACGGCAAACTGTTCGGCTGAAGAAAACCGCGCTCGACCAGTCGGTCGTATGCCTGACTGAGTGGACGACGGAACACCGCAGCAAGAATGGCCAGGACGACAAGCTGGGCGATCAGAAAAATGATCAGAGCTTTGAAATAACTGAATCGACGGCCACCTCCCGATCCAACCGCGGAAGCGGCACGTCGGCTCGACGACGCAGACGGCGACTTAGAAACTGCCAGTCGCGCGCCTTCGTCATCGTCGGCACCAAGCACATCTGCGGGCACTGTCTCACCTTCCATTGACTGCAGCGCCTCGTCGTCGAGAAATACCGGTAAGCTGTCAGATGCCGGAAATTCAACGTCCTCGGCTTTTCCGCTTTCGGACGATGGCTGGGAAGGCTCGGGTTTCATGGAATAGATTTCGAACGCTGAAAATGCAGTCGGCAGTTTTAATAAAAGTGAGGAATTGGCAACGCGCCAGTAGAACTATCAGCAAGCCCTCCCTAGCGAAACGATTGTGAATCGCGCGCCCTCAACCGAAATACGAGGGCTCACCGCCCGGCTTCCACTTGATATTGCAGCCGCTACTCGGCAACCAAGGCTCGGCAGCAACGGAATCGCCGTTGATTACCGCATTCGTCGCTTTGCGCAGATCAGCACCGTCGACCGAGCCACCACGTCCCGGCCGGGTCGCGTCAAACTGCCCGGCATAGGCCAGCTTCAAATCTCCATCGAACAGATAAAAATCCGGTGTACAAGCTGCCGAGTAGGACTTCGCCACTTGCTGGCTCTCGTCATAAAGGTAAGGAAAATCCCAGCCGTGTTGAGCAGCGAAGCTGAGCATTTTATCGGGCGCGTCAGCGGGGTAGTTTTCGACATCATTGCAAGTGATCGCGATCACTTGCACCCCGCGATCCGCGTAGTCGCGGGCATATTCCCCGATCGCGTCGGCCAAATGGACCACAAACGGACAATGGTTGCAGACAAAGGCAATCGCCACCGCCCGCTTGCCTGCGGCCAGTTCCACGAGGGAAAATTCGTTGCCGGCGCCGTCCGGAAGCGAGAAATGCGGCGCTGCGGCACCCGATTTCAGTTCGAAGGTAGAGTTTACTTCAGACACAATAACATTTCATAGCGCGACCTGAGCACGATCTCAAATCCTTTGGCTTGTAGCCCCGCCGATCCCCTGCATGCTTGACAAGCCGACTCGTCGGGCGTAACGGTCCCGCTTCCCCAATTTTAGGTTCCTCAGGCACCTCCGACCGCACACCCATTTACTTCCCTGCACCATGGCCACCACTGAAGTCATTCTCCGCGAGAAAATCGAAAATCTCGGCGCCGAAGCCGATGTCGTTACCGTCAAAACCGGTTACGCCCGCAACTGCCTCGTTCCCCAAGGCAAAGCGTTCGAAGCGACCCGCTCCAACCTGCGCAACATCGAGCAGTTGAAACAAGCTCGCGCCCGCCGCGAAGCTGAAGAGTTCCAGGAAGCCGAAAAGAAAGCCACCAAGCTGCGCAAGATCAAGCTCACGCTCGAACTCGCGACCGGCCAGGGCGGCAAAGCTTTTGGCTCGATCACCATCAACGACATCCTCGAAGGCATCAAATCTCGTACCAAGCTCGAGCTCGACCGCAAGATGGTCGAAATCGACGGGCCGATCAAAACGACCGGCAGCTACGACGTTCCAGTCAAGTTGCACCCCGACATCATCGTCACCATCCCTCTCAAGGTGAAAGCCAAAGACGACGAGGAAGCTGGTGATTCCGACCGCCGGGATTAATTAGTCGCAAAATTAGCGCGTCGAGATCGTTAATATCGATACTCTCGACGTTGCCAATCACAACGGATGCCTCCATGCTGAGGCGTCCGTTTTTTTTTGCCCTCGCCGGTCAAACACCATGCCACCCGTACCGCCAGATCCCCAGTTTTCATCGAAGGACACCCCTTTCGACGGCAAGAAAAAAGCCAAAGGCTCGTTCAAGGACGGTGCTGCAAATATCGAAGCGCTGCGCTCCATGCCTGTCAGCGGCGACGTCGAGCGCGCCGTGCTCAGCTGCATGCTCAAATCGCCGAGCGAATTGATCGGCGAATCGGTCGAGAAAATGACCGAGGAATATTTCTATATTCCCGCCAATCTCACCATTTACCAGACCCTGCTCGACCTCTACAAAGTCGGTAGCGAGATCGACGCCATCATCCTCAATCAAACACTCGCTGATCGCGGACTGATCGATTCCGTCGGCGGCCCCTCAGCGATCTCCGAGCTACTCGACGACGTTCCGACCACCGCACTGTTTGGACACTACACCGCGATCCTCAAAGAGAAATTCATCCTGCGCCGCGTCATCCAGGGCTGCACCAAAAGCATCACCGACGCCTACGACTCTCCCGAAGAGGTCATCGATTTACTCGATAATGTCGAGAAAACCATCTTCGCCATCCGCGAGGATGCCGAAAAGGAAGGCTCAATCCGCCCCATACGCGAGCACGTCCTTGATGCCGTTGGTGAGATCGAAAAAATGTTTGAGAATCGCGGCGAGGCGAGCACCGGTATTTCCACGGGCTTCAAAAATGTCGATGAGTTCCTCAACGGCATGCACGGTGGGGAAATGATCGTCATTGCTGCCCGTCCGTCGATGGGCAAAACCTCATTCGCGATGAACATCGTCGAGAACGTCGCCATCGACGCCGAAAATCCCCTGCCCGTCGCCGTGTTCAGTTTGGAGATGGGTGCCGAATCGCTGGTGCAACGTTTGCTCTGTTCGCGTGCCGAGGTGGAGATGCAGAAGCTGCGTGGCGGCTTTCTCTCCCAAACGCGCGATTTCCCCCGTCTGATGGATGCCGCCAACAAGATCGGTCAGAGTGAGATCTACATCGATGACACGCCCGGCCTGACCATCATGGAACTGCGTGCCAAGGCACGGCGTTTGAAGAAGAATCACGACATCCGCCTGATCGCGATCGATTACCTGCAGCTGCTGCGCAGCCCCTCGCGTAAAAGTCAGGACAGTCGCCAGATCGAGATCGCAGAGATTTCTTCGGGTATCAAAGCACTCGCCAAGGAACTGAGCATTCCGATCATCGTGCTCGCCCAGCTGAACCGAAACCCCGACTCGCGTGGCGGCGGCAAGCCACGTATGTCCGACCTGCGTGAATCAGGCTCAATCGAGCAGGATGCCGACGTCGTCGCACTTTTGGTTCGCGAAGAGTACTACGCCGAAGACGAAGACGACCGCGAAGAGAAAAAAGGTCGCGCCGAACTGATCGTCGCCAAACAGCGAAACGGCCCCACCGGCGAAGCCAAACTCTCGTTCGTGAAACAATGGATGAAGTTTGGCGACCGCGCCTTCGAGGACGAATCCGACGGGTTCTGAGCGTCTCACTGGGACGGTTCTGCACAAGTTATTCACATCTTATTCGTGGAACCGCGCTGCGTCGTCGACACGTTATTCACAGCTGTAGATCAGCTCTTCGGCGAACGCAAAGGCCTGACAGCACAGCCATTTCAGCACTGATAGCAACAGTTTCTTTTAAAGCTCTATTTTCATATAATGTCACGCTCACATTTGACTGTAAGATAGTTAGACGCATCATATTGCTGCGTTTTTATCGGAATTAAGCTTTCCTTCATAATCTTTGCCAAGTCAGACGGCCGAAACGGCCGATGTCCACCCCTGGCGCACTGTCCACACGCAGGCGGCCAGTCACTACTCGCCGCCTGCAGACTTATCCACCGGCAACGATGGAGGGATACCCATCGGTAAAGAACGGCACTTGCGAGGCAGGCCAAGGCTTTGTAAGCTCCTGCCAGCTACCTCCGCAACGACCCGATGCCACCCGACTCCGATTCGATCGATAAAACTCCTGACGACTCGGCAGTTTCAGATGATGCCTCCCCGCTCAACGGGCAGGTTGGGACAGTATCCACCAAGGTCAGGCGCTACCCGACGCGGTTTCAGCGACGCACCATGTGGTCGAGCCTGACCGCCGTGGCAATAGTGCTGCTCGGAGCCATCGCTGTCGGCGCCGTGATTCTGACCAGCTACGTGCTCGGCTTTTTGCAACCGATCCTGATTCCGGTCGCGGTCGCTGCAATCATCGCCTACCTGCTCGAACCGATTGTGCTATGGCTGACCCGAAAAGACAATCGCCTCAACCACGGTCGCTCGGTGATGCTGGTCTTCGTCAGCTTCATCCTCGCCGCCGTCCTGCTCGCAGTGCTGGTGCTGCGCCCGACCATCAGCGAAGCGGTCGGCTTCTGGAACGACCAAGTCGCCACCGGAGAACTGCAACAGAAATTCGGCGATTTCGTCGATGACAAATCGCTGAGTCTCGGCTCAAAATTCTCTGAACTCCCCTTCTACGCCAAGGCTGAAGAGTGGATCACCGCAGACGAAACCGTTAACTGGATCAGCGCCAAGTTCGCGCAGTTTTCCAAAGATATCGGCAGCTATCTTGGTCGTGGATTCTCCAGCGCTGCCTCGATTATCGGCTACCTGCTCGGCCTGATGCTGGTGCCGATCTACCTGTTCGTATTTCTAAAGCAAAGCACAGCGATCGCTCACAATTGGAGCAATTACCTGCCGCTCTACGACTCGAAATTCAAAGACGAACTGGTCAGCGTGCTCGGCGAGATCAACGGCTACCTGATCGCCTTTTTCCGCGGTCAGATGCTGGTCTCAATGATCGACGGCGTGCTCATCGCCATCGCACTGTATTGCATCGGACTCCCCTATGCACTGCTGATCGGTGTCTTCGTCGCGCTGCTTGGCCTGATCCCCTACATCGGCAACCTGATTTGCCTGATCCCCGCCGTATTGATCGCCATCGCTCACTTCGGAAACAAAGAAGACGTCAAGATCGCTGAAGGCGCTGCCGCCCCTGAGATTGGCAGCCAGATTACGGTTATGGTCGACGGCGCAGAACAGGTCGGCTACGTCGCCAAGATTTCCGAAAACGGCACCATCGCTGAAGCACTGGTCAATACCTGGTCGTTCCTGCCTACCGATGTTTGGGTTTACCCATTGATCGTGATCGGCCTGTTTTTCATCCTCCAGCAAATAAACGGTCTGGTCACCGCTCCAAAAATCGTTGGCGACTCAGTTGGCTTGCATCCTGTGACAGTGATTTTCTCAATGCTGTTCTGGTCGCTACTGCTCGGTGGCCTGCTCGGCGCTTTGCTCGCCGTGCCTCTGACCGCTTCCGTCAAGGTGCTGTTCCGCCGCTTCATCTGGGAAAAGCGCGCCAAGCGCCACCTGACCGGTAATAGCGATCCACCGGGCAGCGATGAATCACCCGCGCCCGCAAATGACGGCGCCGACCAAACACCACTTGCGGAAGGCACTTGAAGTCGCCGCATTCTCGCTCATTCTATGCAGTCCCCGGGGCGGTCGACGCACCAAGTCTTCTACTACCGGTCCACGAGGCACAAAATTGCCTGTTTTTGAAAAGTAGCCTCCGTATCCGTTTTCCATGAGTTCCGTGCCCCTGCCTCCGATCCCGCCGAGACGCAGCTCCGTCGACGAAACCGGCGTTGCCGCCATCAGCTCATCTGAGCCGGCCATCGACACTACCCAGCTGTCCGAGCATATCCAGCAACAGAGCACTTGGGTGCCCGCTGTGCGCGAAGAGATGGGCAAGGTCATCATCGGCCAGGAAGCACTCGTCGATCGCCTCTTGGTGGGCATGTTGGTGAATGGCCACATCCTCCTCGAAGGGGTTCCCGGTCTGGCCAAAACGCTCACCGTGCACGCCCTCGCCGGCTGCCTCAGCGTCGACTTTCAGCGCATTCAGTTCACCCCCGATCTGCTGCCCGCCGACCTCGTCGGAACTCTGATTTACAATCCGCAGAGCAACGAGTTCACCCCGAAACTCGGCCCGGTATTTTCCAATCTGATTCTCGCCGACGAAATCAACCGCGCCCCCGCCAAAGTCCAGAGCGCCCTGCTCGAAGCTATGCAGGAGCGCCAAGTCACCATCGGCGACACCACTTACAAACTGCCCGACCCATTCCTGGTGCTGGCAACCCAGAACCCGATCGATCAGGAAGGCACCTACCAGCTCCCTGAGGCTCAGCTTGATCGGTTTCTGCTGAAAGTCATTGTCGATTACCCCACAGTCGCCGAAGAGCGACGCATCCTCGATCTGATGGGTAACTCAGCGCCGAAAACCACGACTCAGGCCGTCGTCAATGCCGAGACCATCGTGCAGAGCCGCGACATCGTGAACCACATCTTCATCGACGACGGCGTGAAGGATTATATCGTCTCCCTGATCACTGCCACCCGAAACGCCGAGAGCGTCGATCCCGATTTGAAGAACCTCATCCGCGCCGGTTCCTCGCCGCGTGGCACCATCAATCTCACCCTCGCCGCCCGCGCAAACGCCTACCTCAATGGTCGCGGTTACGTCGTCCCACAAGACATCAAGGACATCGTTCTCGACGTGCTGCGCCACCGGATTCTGCTCACCTACGAAGCCGAGGCCGAAGAAATCACCAGCGAGCAGATTATCCATCGCATCGTCGAGCGCACGCCAGTGCCCTGAACGGCTCTCCACGATTCTTTTCCGCAAAAATGCCCAGAACCAGCGACGACGCCAGCACCAGATCAACGCATACCGCGACGGAAGATGGCCATGCCATGTCTCCCAGGCGCGTTCTGCTGTCGCTGATCATCGTCGCCGTCATCGTTTTCGCCTCGACTCAGTATCAGACGGCCAAGCGCCGGGCAGCGCAGTTAGAGTTGACCTCGAACTACGGGGCAACCATCATCGAAGCCGTCGATGGCCTCGAAATCAGCCTCGACGACCCCGAAATCACTGACCTGGTCACCGTCGGCGAACTGATCGCAGGCACCGGTCATGTCGCCTCACTGAATGTCTCCGAGTGCCCCGCACTGACCACACTGGAAGGTGTCGGCAAGGCCCGCAGCCTGCACGACATTATCGCCATCGGCTTGCCAAAACTTCACAGCACCGGCAATCTCACCCGCCTCAAACACTTGCGCAGCCTGGTGCTGATGGACTGCGTAGAACTGGTCGACATAGAAGGCGTCAGCGGCCTGCAGCGCTTGGAAACACTCAACCTCAGCGGATCCCGCCTGCTCTCCGAATTTGACGGACGGCGCCGGCTACCACGCCTTCGCTACCTCCACCTTGAAGCCTGCGAAAGCCTCAACTTCGTCAACGTCACCTCACTCGGTGAACTCAAAGAACTCTGGCTCGGCAGCTGTGGCCATTTGCAAACGATTCTCGGCCTTCAGGAAACCACAAAGCTCACCGATCTGTTCCTCGCCAATTGCCACTCGCTCAGCAAAACGGCGGGTCTGCCGAGCCTTCGCGCCCTGACCATGCTCGACATTCGCGACTGCGTTTTACTCAACATCACCGGTTTGCTGCCCGTTGATTCCCCACTCGACGTGCTTCGCCTCGGCGGTCAACCCGACCTGTTCGACCTGCAGTCAATCAGCACTCAAACTCAACTCAGCCAATTGCACGTCGAAGCCGCCGAGGCACTGACCACGCTCGCCGGATTTCCTGAAGCCCCCGGACTGAACTATGTCGGCTTCGATTTCTGCTCAAGACTGACCTCGCTCGAAGGCATCGAAGCCGCCCCCGCTATCAACGAGCTGTCACTCCTAGGCTGCAACTCACTCGCCGACATCTCTTCGCTTCAATCCCTGCCAGAGTTGATCGACCTCGACCTTTCCGGCTGCAGCGCAGTCTCCGATGGTGCGCCTTTGCTCGAACTGAAAAAACTCGGCATTCTGCAAATCGGCGGCACCGCTCTCGACAAAGAATTCATCAGCGCCTTTCAGAAACAATTTCCAGATACAATCGTCGATACCAGCGTCGAAATTCCCGGAGCCGAAGGCAGCTCCGCCCCTGCCGCACAGGGAGGCACACCGTTTCCGCTGGTGATTCCACCGCTGGTCGAGTAACTGCATCTAAGCGCAGGCGCCGCTACCGGGAGATACGATCATCACCGTCGGTGAGAGGCATTGCCATCAAGTTTCCGGGGGGGGACGTTTGAGTGCTGGCACGGGCTGCCGACGGCGCACCTCCGTGCTCTAAGTTGATCGTTAAAGTTGCCAAGACAACTTCGACTTGGTGTCGACAGCCGCCCGTCCAGCACCGCCTTGTTATCCCATCTCGTATAGCTACTCCTATGAGTTTTCGTCGAGATTCACCTTTGACTCGGCGGATACGAGGACGCTTGATTTGTCCCATCGGTCCGCAAGATTGAATTGAATCCACTCAGGACTCAGATGGATGTCCAGGGAATCAAGTTTTCCCGGCCCCAGATTCTGATAGCAGTGTGGGATGTTTGCCGGTCCTAACACGACATCGCCGGCTTCGGCATCGATTATCTTATCGCCGACAGTGAATCGAGCTCTGCCTTCGGTGATGGTAAAGATCTCGTCGTAAGGGTGAACATGTAATGTCGGCCCTTCTCCGACCACGTCAGTGACATAACGAATGAGCGTGATGTCGGTCTTCAGATTCTTTCCCTCAAGAAGACCGCGCAGAGGCTTCCCTTCGCTCTGCCATTCACTCGCGGAGACTTTCGCGGGCTGGATTTTCGATTGAATTGGCATGATGAACTAATTTCTTTGGAATAACGTCAAAGCGATGCCGCCCGCTAACGGGAATGCGCAACCGCTGCGAGGTTGATGGTTGGGATTGTGAATGCAAATTTTGAACAAAGCGGGTAACGGATGGGCATCCTCGACTTGGTTTCGCCGTTCTTTTCTATCGTTCTGTTGAACGGCACAGTTAGTCAAGAATCGAGTTCCATTCCATCGCCGTGTACATCCCGCCACCAACCAGGATCACAACGTAGATGAACGTGTAGGCTAAAAATGCCTTTCGCCCAAGCGGGCCGGCCCAGATGGGTGTCGCTTCCAGAATCACTGATGAAGTGATCGTTAAGATAGCCCCCATTGCCGGCAGCAGATACGGCCAGCCGGACTCAATGCTTGCGGACAGCACACCGAGACCAAACCAGATCATAAAAACCACCGTTGGCGCCATATCGAACGCCGCAAGAATCCAAGTGAAGATTACCTCAAGTCCCGACCAAGGCAGTTCCGCAAGCGGCAAAAATCCTAACGCCGGACTCGCAGTCAGCATTACTGTCACGATTGCCGCTGCGATCCACACACAGAGGAAAATTCGTCTGCCAGATGCGTGCGCCATTAATTTTCAGCGATACGTCACAGCGATGCCAGCCGCTCACGCGAACCGACGCACTGATATTATTTTCCACGACCTAATCACATTCCGAAATCGCATCCAATGCGCAGGAGGACGGTCGGTTGCGTGCACTTGTTCGATTTTTTGGGAGCGTCTGAGGAATCTTGCAGTTATGTCCCGTCGGTCGTCTTTCGGTAGTCGTCTGTAAGCATCCCCGCGAACCCCCAATTCTCCTCTTCGACTTCATCGATAACGACATGGATATGTTCTGGCTTCTTTCCAAGATGTTCGACCAACGTCGCAGTAAATTCTGAGACAATGGTCCTTTTCTGTTCCCTCGTAACTCCCCGAGTGATCTTTAAATTTATGTAGGGCATTGGTCTTTCTATTGTCTTAGCCAACGTCAAAGCTGCCCCAGACCGGACCGGAGGGCGAGCGTTGATTTCAGGTTAAAGGTTAGTATTGTCATCTCGGTTTCGGCTCAACGCAGGTCAGGTCCTGGTGTCCAGCATCCGGTTGGTTTTGCGGGTCACCAAATCGCTCCATCGCAACAAAGATCCGATTAAGGTCCTCCTTCCGTTCTCGATCAGATTTCAGTTCCCCAAATTTCTTAGCGGCCTTTAATCCTAGCTTCGATTCTAGTCTCTCCACGGTTCCGTCATCGACATGCCGACTGCAACATAGGGTGTCATCTCCTTCGTCGCAGAAGCCGTGAAACCAGAACAGCCCACGTTCGCCCGAATAACCCTTTAGGTGAGCAATACTTCGTTCATTCATTCCATCTCGATTCACGATATCCTTGAGTGATTCGAGATTCGGTTCGTCCAAGGTGATGTGGTAAACTGACGGTTGTGGGCTCAGCATGTCGGGAATGAGATCAGTCCGGTATCGCGAACGCATCCGCCAAAACCGAAATCGTCGCCCCAACGATGGGGAGACAGATTCGATGAACAGGTTGGGCCGTCGCGGCAAAACACCTTGAGGGCGTCGAGTAGGGCAACTCGATCGTCTAAAGGACTGAACTCCCAATGATATGAACCGTAGAAGTGGTTGCTCATTTTCTTAGTCGAACGAATGAGTCATCCTACGCCTGACCGAGGGCGCGCTCCGACTGCTGGGTTGATGGTTGATAGGTCATGACGGGTTGGACTCGCAGCGGGTCAGGCGTTAGGATCGACGTCTTGTTCTCCTCCGTTTTCTGAGAGGCGCATGTCGAAATATTCGACGAGATCTGGAGCGTCGGGATACCGCCCTGAACTAAAACATCCTAAATGAGTGCGAACTTCACGCAAGCGGGTGTCCGACCAACTCATCAGCATTCGAGGTACTTCGTGCACTGCCTCCATCACTTCATTCAGTTCCTTCACGTTGCAGTTCTCGTTCAAGGATTGGTTCCGAGCGTAAATGCACGCCCACGAAACCGTGTCCAAGCCAGCTCGAAGAATTGGTTCCGGCGCAATCATGGGACATTCGATTGCTCAACGTAACAATACTCTTCCCAGTGAACAACGCGCGAAGTCGCAAGATCGACTTCGATTGAGAGATCACCGTCTGGAATAGAAATCCTACCGCTGATCAGCCGTTGATCAGTCAAAGGTGCCATCTGTAACCTTCGCTTCCGCAGCCGCTTGCTCCATTCGTCACCCCTAGCGTTCAAGCGTATCTGCTCGTCTAGGAATTCGATGTAGGTAGAATCAAATGTGTGTTCTTCAATTTGGCGTGCGTCATCAACCTGTTCCTTTCCAACTTGAGGTAGATCAGCGCATCTTAACACAGCCTCAGAGAACACATTGCGAAGAGGATCCATTTCTTAGCAGAACAGGTAAGTATACGACGTTTACAAATCTCAGTCGATGCATAGAATCTGAACTTGAGCGGACGATGGATCAAGAAAAAACAGGCGCGATCTGAGTGGGGAAGGGCTCTGGCGGTTGAACGTTGGACACAGCATCGTGCTGAAGTTAATGAGAAAATCAACAATGGTTAAATAAACCCTCCAAAACCGGAATGGGCATCCGAAGAACCTTTGTTTGAGATTTCGGTGAGGAATGTTCGAACCGGATCGCTTCACGAGTTTCAATTGTTCCGCTCGCGGATCGGCAGGCGAGATCAGTATCGAATTGTCCAAAATGGTGAGGAATGGAAATCCGCGATGGGCTTGACGCGCTTTTTACGCGGCCTGGGAGCAGGGATGTTCGGAGCGATCGGCGAGAAGTTTACCGACCGGAATAGATTTCAACGGTCGCGATCTGATCGCCCATCGTGGGGCAGTTTTGCAAACCGCCTCAGTGGACGAGCGATCTTCACCTCGACGGACGCACTGAAAGCAGATTAAGACTCTGCTCCACACGGGTCGCGCTCAACGATTCTCCGCTGCCTCAACCGGAGCGACGCAGTCGAACACCCGCTCACTGCCGAGCCGCTCCGCCAGCAGATCACCGACGTGCGCGCGCAGTGAAGTCTCCCGCTCTTCAGGATACGAAGCCAAACCGTCCGCGCGCAACTCAAACGGCACCGCGAACAGCTTCTCTTGCGGATACAACTTCGTGATCCTCGACAACATTTCCTTCGGAAAACGCAGCGGCCCGAAAGTCGCCGAGTGCACGGACGATTCCGGCACCTCGGAAAAAATTGCCTCAACCAATCGCCGATATCCTTCGGAAAAATCCGCGTAATCGATTAACGGATCGAGCCGCAGGCCGATCTTCCAGCCCCGCTCGGCCAGATCGCGCATCGCCGCAATCCGGCGCTCCAGCGACGGCGCCTTGTGCTCAACCGCCGCCGCGACTTCTGCCGGTGTCAGGCTGAATGCGACCACCACATTGTCCAGCGCCTCGCGCTCCTTCAAACACCGAATTCCGACGCTCTTGGTTCTTAATTCCAACAGCGCCGAAGGCAAGTCTACAAACCGATCCAAAACGTCCGCGCCGAATCCCGTCACCGACTCCATCGCCAACGAATCGCAATCGTAGCCCGAGAAAAAGCATACCCCCTGCCCCGCCGTTTTCGCCGCAGCCGCCTGTTCCTCGATCGCCGACCAGAACCCTTCGTAGTTCACAAACCAGACATAGTTCGCCGAACGAAACATGCCCTGCAGAAAACAGTATCGGCAGTCGTAGAGACAGTTGAGCAAATGCGAAAAATAGAAATTACGCTTCGGTCCGATGCCGTAACCCGGCGGCGTCGGCAGCACCATTGTGCCGCGCTTTTCGGCGACGATCAGCGCCGGATTTTTCTTCTGCAGTCGAAAGTCCTGGCCATGCGGATTAAAGACCTCGCCATAGGAATCGCACGGCAACACCGCCGCCTTTGGAAACCGCTGCAACAGTTCCCGCGTGCGCACATGATCCCTTACGGCCTCTTCAACGTAAATCGTGTCCATTATCCAAAATGAATCGGCCGGTCAGCCAGTTCCCCTTCTAGAATCCGCAACGCCTCGCGTCCGGAGGTCACACCATTCCACAAACCGCCGAGTCGGTCCGCGTCGACTCCGCCGAGCGCATCGAGCCGCTCGACCAGCCGCTCGAACTGCAGCCTCTGAGTCACCGTCAGCCGAAATTCCGCCACGTCGAGCAAATCACCCCGATCGCAGCCGCGATCGCCCACCTCGCGGGCGATCGCTCGCAAAGCATCCGCGTAGTTCAACAAATCCGGAAGCGAAGCCGCTACCCAGGCACTGACTCTGGCCGGCGTGATCGATTTTTCGAAAGTCTCCTGAGCATTATCCGATACCACTTTGACCACTTGCACCCGCTCACGAGTCGCCAACCGTGAGGCCGTTGGAAAAAATCCCGCCGCCTCCATTTCCACAAGGCCTCCGCCCGGAAAATCGCTGCTCGGCTGATCCACCGTCGTCAGCACGTCTGCCTTCGGTGCCGTGCGCGTGACCTCTGCCGGATACCACACGCGCTGCGTCGCGGCATCGATCACCTTACCGGCACGGCGCATTTCCCCGAGCTCTAGTGACGGATGACCGGCGATGCCAAAATTCAACCAACACGCACTGCGCGGTGGCGCAGCCAGCGCTGCCAAATAACCCGTCGCTGCCGCACTCGCCACTCGACCGATCCCCGAGACGATCAGCCATTGCGTTTCATCTTCGCTCGCATAAACCGGCCACGGCCTGTCATCCGGCTGACGCTTCATCCGAAGAACATCTATGACCGGACGCGCCTCACAGTCCAGCGCGACCACCCAGCATAACTGGGCAGCGGAATCTCGGCATTCACGTGTTGTCTTTGACTTGGCGGGCATCGAAAGTTGCGCCAGACTAGCGCCCACTCGCTCACCATGCAAAGCTCCGTTGTCATCACTATCGTTGGTCCCGACCGTCCTGGTCTGGTTGAATCTATATCGCGCATCGTCGAAGCCGGCGAAGGCAACTGGACGCACAGCCGCATGGCGCATCTCGGCGGACAGTTCGCCGGCATGCTGTTCATCGAAACTGTCGAGGACCGCGTCGTATCGCTGATCGATTCACTGAAGGCGCTCGAGAGCGAAGGCTTGACCGTGACCGCCGTTCCCGGGCAAAGCACCTTGGCCGGCAAGGAAAATTCAGGTGACGGCGACACCGTCGAAGTCGAATTGGTCGGTCAGGACCGGACTGGTATCGTTCGGCAAATCGCTGCAGCGATCGCCGCGTGCGGCGCCAACATCGAAGACCTCGCCACCGAATGCTTCAGCGCACCGATGTCCGGAGAGAAAATGTTCCGTGCCACCGCCCGCGTTAACCTCCCTCAAACGGTTGATGCCGCGAAGCTGCAAAGCGATCTCGAGGCCATCGCCCACGATCTGATGGTCGACCTCACCTTTGCCTAGTAGCAAAGCGACGACAGACCTCGATTCACGATGACTGTCGACGGCTGCGCACTCGCGGTTTTTTCGGTGGCGGCAAAGTCGACTGCGGTTGCTGTGCCGCCAAACGCGCCGGCTGAACGACCACTTCGCCAACGATGCGCTTCCTGATTGGCCTGCTTCGCTGCGCGCGCGCTGCAGATGCCGCCGGCTGCGGTTTGGCGGGTTGTATATCATTGGCAACCTGCTTGCTGGCTTGCTCAGCTTGGGCCAGCAGCGAAATTTCAGCGGAGTGCTGTTCAGGAGCGTTTTCCGCAGCGATTAGCAATTCCCGAAAAGTCATCGGACCGCTGTGCTCGGCAACGGGTGGAACAATCTCTTCCGGTTCCTCAACTTCGTCCGCGTGCGGCTCCTCCGGAAACGGCACAACATTTTCCGCTGTTCCATTTTCCAGCCGATAATCGTTCAAAAAAGCGCGTCCCGCTTTGGCGACGAAGTCTGCTTCATCGGGAATCATGTGCATCAGCAAGAGCAGCAGCTCGCCGTCGGCGAGCATCACCAATTGACCACCATCGAAGCCCATCACCAGCCGCTCGATGTCGCGTTCGCGATCCACAAAGTCAGAAAAAATATCCGTTCCCTCGTCGCACAAGGCTTGCATGCGCTTAGGTGAAAACGGAAACAGGTTTTCCAAAATCTCGCCATCTCGGCACAGACAAACGCCCCGCACCGTACCCACCAGGCGCAGCGAATCGAGTGTCGCTTTGAGAGTGGCGGAGAGATTCATGATTTCGAAAGAAGATTAAATAACGGGCCTTAAAGCTCCGCCAAGTCAGTAAGCAGTTTACGAATCGGCACCTGGCGGTTGACCATCGCCCCGACCACCATCGGATTGCGGGGATTCGAGTCGGAGTCGTAGCGATAGGCAATCGTCGAGTCCTTTTCGTAGACAACGCAGTGCGACACCGCCTCCATCTCGAGCAGGTTGCCCATGCGTATGCTGCAGTCCTGAAGTAGACCCAAATTTTCGGAAAAAGCCTCCAAATCGCCAGCCCCCGTGCATCCCCGGGAGCCACCGTTGCCCACTCGAAAGTATCGCGCGCCCTGAGTCGTCAGTGCAAGATCCAGCAATTCATCCTCATTGAGGAACGACGGCAGATCCACGCTAGCGGATTCGTTGTCGGGTGAATTAGACATCTAAGTTGAGGGGACGATTTTCTACACAGCATGCTCAGTGCCAATGGTAGGGCCGATGAGCATAGCGAAATGTGGAAGCGTTGTCGATGCCAATCGCTCGCCGGAACTCGCGCATTGCCCATACGGTGCCGCCACGATATCATGTGAGCATGAGCCGAGCATTCGCCATCATCCTTATCGCCCTCTTCGGCCCGATATCTGGCATCCCGGAGCAGGCCAACGCGCAATCACCCGTAGTGACGCCGGCTAATCCGACGAATTTTAAAAAGCGCGAGATCAGTGGCGGCAGCAGCACCGGGGTCGGTATCGTCAGTCAGAAAGCTCAGACGAAAAAGGTTATCACGATCAATTTCACCTCCGTCACTCCACTGCGCGTTTGGACCAATCTCGAAGGCAAGGGCATGCAGGCGCGGCTGTTGGCATTTTCCGCTCCTGAAGAAGGCACCAAGGGCCCCGTCGAAGTGATCCGTGACGGCAAGGTTCGCTTCCTGCTCGAAAAAGCCACCAAGCCGAGCGATTACGTGCTCAACCAGCTTTCCGAGACGGACCAGACCTACATCAAAAATCTCGCCGAAGCGGCCGCTAAGGTTGAGCCTGCCAAAGTAAGCACGACCGCCGAACCGGTGAACGAGTAGCGACAATATTTAGCCCGTCCTCCGCCGCGACATCATGCCTTCGCAAACGCTGACCACCTCCGACCTCACCGTCGTCATCGGAGACAACGGAACGGCCGATCCTCACGGCGGCGGCTACAATGGGGTCTGGAGCCTCGAACATCGCCTCGGCAACCGCAGCCTGTTCGTGCCCGCCTACGCCGGTCTCAATCACGAGCACATCGTCAGTGGCCAGTTTGAAAACGAGAACGACATTTTCTTCGAGCCGCGGCGCGCGCCGATGACGCTCAACACCCTCAGCGACACCGAAGTAGAACTGCACCAGCCGCCGACGCCGACTTTTTTCCTCGAAAGCTGGACCAAGTTCTCGGTCGGTGAGCCGAACTATCTCGACATGGACTACCGCTGCCGGGCGACGCAGCACGTGTTCAACTTCGGCTACATCGCCTGCTTCTGGGCGAGCTACATGAACGCCCCGATCGACAAGAGTCTCTACTTCATCGGCGGTCTGGAAAACCAGAGCGAGTTGTGGTCGCAGTTCTGCACACAGAAACACGACCTGCACAGCACCTTACGCGGTCGCGATGACGATTTTGAAATGCAGTTTGCTGCCGGCGGGCGCGACACTCTTTACAAGAACTTTTCGCCGATGCGTTTCGACAAACCGTTGTTCTACGGCTACTTCGACGACCTGGTTTTCATCTCTATGTTCGACACCGTTGATGGCCGGATCCGCATCACTCACTCGCCTTCCGGCGGCGGCGTCAATGCCGAACTCGCCACCGCCAACCCGGCCTGGGATTTTCAATTTCTCGTGCCCAAATACGAAATCAACGATGTTTATCGAATGCGCGCCCGCTGCGTGGTTCGTAAACGCTGCAGTCGCGCTGACATTCTCGATGAATACCAGAGTTGGAACGCCTCACTCGGCTAATACAAACCGCCCGAACGAACTCGGGATGTGAAAGTCGGGTGTCTCGACCTTCGGATCCACCCACGAGATCCAGTCCTCGATGACCGCTCCGTCGTCACCGCGATGGAACTCGGCGCGGTAAGCTCCGGCGATCAAATATCGCCCACCGTCCGCGTCTTTCTGAACGCAACCGAGTTGGTCGAGTTCGTCGAGTGAGACCGAACCTTCGACTGAGTAGCCGTCCTCTTGAATATCGGTGTCGAGTTCGAGATCGTCGATCGACCATTCCCAATCCATCTGGCGATGAAATTTCGCCGCATAGTCGAGCACCACGCCGCGCGGATCCATTTCCAAACTGTAGTATCGCGACAGTTCGGCATCGACAGCGAAGAACAACTCGACCCGATCCGATCCGATCACCTGCTCTTTGGCACTAGCTCCCTCACCGAGAACGATATCGCCATCGATCACCTCGAAGCGAAAATGCAGACGCTGGTCCGGCTCGGTCCAGCGCGCACGGAAATTGGTGTGTGGCGCATCGTGATCCAGCCACGGGAAGACGAAGTCAGTCAGCACTTCAGCGCCTTTCCAAACGTCGTCGCTGTTGTCTGATTGAGCGCGCGCGACGCGATAGATTTTCGTTTCGTTGTCAGCCATGATTTAGTGCGTAACTTCTGGAGAACTCGACGCCATCCGGCAACCGCTTTTTTCGACTCGTTCATGCCCCAGCTATCCGACAAACCCGAAAGCTGGTCCTCCGAACCGTTCCGCGCTTTTTTCCCGCTCGGCGTCCTCGCCTCGATGCTCGGTGTCCTGGTGTGGCCGTTGTACTACGCAGGCTGGTGGCAGACCATCCCTCAGCTCATGCATCCTCGGTTGATGATTTTCGGTTTCGGCGGAGCTTTCGTCGCCGGCTTCCTCGGCACTGCCTGGCCACGCTTTGTCGAGGCTGAAGCGATGAAAGGCTGGGAGCTGGGCGGGTTGGTGATTTTCTGGAGCTTCGCTCAGTTCGCTTACCTGTTTGCTCAGTGGCGCGTAGGCGATGCCGCCTTTGCCGCCCACTCGCTGTGCCTGCTCATCTTTCTCATCGACCGCGCCCGACGCGGCGATGACCGGCCCAATGGAGCTTTCCTGATGGCGGTCGGTGGGGTTGCTATGGGTTTTGTCACTTCGATCATTTGGACGGTCAACTATTTCGACCTGTCGCCGTGGGCTCACCTGTTGACTCGCCTGTTCGCCTTCCAGGGAATGTTGTTACTGCCCTTGCTCGGTCTCGGCACCTTCATGTTTCCACGCTTTTTCGAAAAACCGATACCCGCACCCCGCGCGGGTCGGGGACTTGCACTGGCGGCGACCTTAGTGCTGATCTCATTCGCAACTGAAGCCGCCGGCTGGGTGCGCTGTGGCAACTTGTTACGATTTCTTGCCGTCGTCGCGTGGGCCGTGCTCGCCTGCCCGACGATATGGCGTGGCGTGGCACTCTCGACCCGCGCCTGGGCATTGCGACTCGCGCTGGCCCTGTTGGCGATTTCATTTCTCACTCGTGCTTTCTGGCCGGGCCCCGCCTACGCCATCGAACACCTCCTGTTCCTGTGCGGCTTCGGTCTCGCCATCCTGCTGATTGCCGATCGTGTCAGTCTCGGACACTCCGACGGCCTCCCTGAGATCGATGAAAAATCGACGCGCTGGCGTTGGATTTTCTGGCTGCTGATCTTGACCGCTGCGACTCGCATTTCGGCCGACATGAAAGCGTCGTTGCTGGTCTCGCACCACATCTACGCTGCTCTCAGCTGGACCGGCATCATTATCGCCTGGGCACTCCCTCACGTCAGGCGTTGGATAAAAAAGCCTGACGCATAGTGCGTTTCAGCTCAGACTACTTCACCGTGAACGATCCGAATCCCTCACCCGGCATCCGCCCATTTGGACCCGCCCTTATCGGCAGTGTCATTCTTATCGCCGCGACTTCGGCGCTCTCGTTCTGGGCGTCAAAGCAGATCGGCCCCGATACCCGCGTACCGATCCATTGGAACGGCAAGGGCGAGGTCGACGGTTACGCGGGGCCGATGGGGCTCTGGTATACCGTGTTTGTCATCATCGGACTGGTCGTCGTTCTGGCAGTGCTGCCGTGGATCGAGCCTCGGCGCAGCAACCTGTTGCGTTCGTCGCGCGCGTATCAGGCGGTGTGGTTGGCGACCGTCGCGTTTATGTCGATGGTTCACGGCGGCATCGTATTCACGACACTTGGCTACGATGTTTCGATGAACCGCCTAATCTATCTCGGCATGGGTCTGCTGTTCGCGGTGATCGGTGCCTGCATGGGCAATATTCAGAGTAATTTCATGTTCGGCATGCGCACCCCATGGACGCTTAGCAGCGAACTGTCGTGGCAGAAAACCCATCGATTGAGCGCCCGAATGTTCATGACGGTGGGTGTGGTGCTGCTCATTTGCGGCATCTCAGGAGCTGACAGCGGCATCGTTCTGGTGATCATCATTGCCAGTTTCGTCGCCATCCTCATTCTCCCGGCGACTTATTCTTATCTGGTCTGGAAAAAGGATCCCGACCGCAGCCCGCCAACCAACCTATTCCGCCGACCCAGGAGCAAACCAAAAACTTCTGCGTCGGAATCCGAAAAAGAAGGATGAAGCCTGCGCCATTCTGCGCCTAATTCCTCCATCGCTTCCGCCCTGCTCCAGATCTATCGACTCGCCGTCATCCTCGCCATCGCGTGGTTGATCCGCGAACATCATTTGCGCCTGCGCGTGCAGGGTGATCGGCCGATTACTGTCAGCGAGGTCACCGCCTTTTTGCCGGGCGCTCACAAGCTCAGCCCCGATCCCTCAGAACGTGCTGGTCTCTTTGTCAGCGATAAAGATGGCGCTCCGCTCGGCTACGCTGCACGCACCATGCCGTGGTCGCGTGACATCACCGGCTACTCCGGGCCAACCGATGCCTTGATCGTCTTTGACAACGACGAACGCGCGCTCGGTGTGGCCATCCGGCACAGCTACGATACGCCGAGCCACGTCAGCGATGTCAGTGGCGACTACTACTTCATGGAACGCTGGAACGGTCGGAGTTGGGACGAGATTTCTGCCATCGACGATCTCAACAAAGCGGAGATCTACGGCGTGTCCGGCGCTTCACGCACCAGCGAAGCGCTCGCCTGGAGTCTGACCGAGCGCGCCCAGGTTGGCAAAACTGACGCCAGCAGCGCCAATCGGCTGCGTGTTCGCTGGCAGGACGTCGCGTTGCTCACCATCCTCCTCAGCGGCTGCGTGTTTGCTTTTGTCAAAAATCCCCGGGTGCAACGCTGGCGGCTACCTTTCTCGATTGCCGTGTTCATCGTGCTCGGCTTCGTGCTCGGCGATCTACTCGCCCAATCCCTACTCATCGGCTGGGCGCAAAGCCGCATCCCGTGGCAGCAAACCCCCGGTCTGGTACTGTTCGCTGCGGCCTGTTTCATCGTTCCGTGGTTTTCGCGGCAACCGGTCTACTGCCAGTTCATCTGCCCTCATGGCCACGCCCAGCGTTGGCTGATGAAGTACACTCCGGTGCGGTGGATGATTCATTTCAATGCCGACACCAAGTGGTCGGCAAAAACGCTGCCGGTTCTGCTGCTCGCGCTGGTGCTGATAGTCTCCTTCGTCGATCTACCTTTCGACCTCGCCGGTATCGAACCCTTCGATGCCTATCTGCTCAACGCCGCGGGCAAAGCCACCATCGCAGTCGCCATCATTGGTTTGGTCGCCGCGATTTTTGTGCCCATGGCCTACTGTAAATACGGCTGCCCGACCGGTCTGCTCCTCGACTTCCTCCGCCGCCGATCCGCCCACGACAAACTCTCCACTCGCGATGCTGTGGCGCTGCTGTTTCTGATTGGCGCCTTCTGCCTCGCCCAGTTTCACACCCCCATCCAATCTTGGCTATTCGAGCGATGATTATTCGTCTCATTCTTATCATGGCCTTGGTGGCCATTCTCGCCGGAGTGCTGTTGCCATCGATCGCCGAAAAGCGTCTCGACCAGAATGTCCGGGGAACACTTTTGACCGTGCAGGAGGCCTTGCAAAAATACCACGTCGATGAGGAGCTTTATCCGAAACAAACGCCGATGAGCGGCGCTCAACTGATCGTCCTGCTCACCGAATCAGGACACCTCGAGTCCGTGCCACGCAACCCGTGGACCCGCGCAGTTTACTCACCCGAGCCAAGCCTGCACGATCGCATCCGCTATCGCACTGACGAGTTAGCAGAGACCTACAGCCTCGAAGCCCTGCGCCTCGATTCCGACGAGATTCATCATGTCATCGACTCTACCGAGCATCCATCGCTGGAGTGAGCGACGTAAACGTTTTTAAAATTAGCATGTCACAATCCTCCGCCACAGACTCCCCCGTGCTGCACTTCACCGCATCGAATTCAATCATCTTCCAAAGTTTTCCCATCTTCCAATTTTTTCCGGTAAAATTATTTCTTGCAATTGATGGTGTGGGTGCTCAAAATACTGATACACCTCAACGATCTCACTTCATGCCGAAACGCTTACTTCGCCCTCACACCGAATCATTTTACCATGTTGTATCACGGACGAACGGTCGTCAGCGGTCGATGGGCGACGTGGAGAAGCGGCACTTTCACGAATTGATGCGCCGATTGGAGCAATTCTCGGGCGTTCAGGTCGTTACCTATTGCCTGATGGAAAATCACTTTCATTTGCTGGTGCGGGTGCCTCACCCCGACTCGCAAGAACCGCTGACAGAGGTTCGGCTGAGGGCATTGCTGCCGCTGATTTACCAACGCCGCGAGCTAAAAGATGCGCTCCTTGAAGTCGATCGTGCCGCGCAGGATTCTACGGGAAAGTGGATGCCGGAAATCCTTGCCCGCTATCAGGCGCGACGTTATTCGTTATCGGTATTTCTCAAGGAACTGAAGCAGCGATACACGCGCTGGCACAATAGGCGCCATCATCGGGTTGGCACGCTGTGGGAAAACCGCTTCCGCAGTGTGCTGGTCGAAGGCGACGAGACGGCGCTGTTGACGATCGCCGCATATATCGATCTGAATCCGGTGCGTGCGGGCATCGTCACCGATCCAAAGAAGTATCACTGGAGCGGCTATGCGGAAGCTGCCGGTGGAAAGAAGTCGGCCCGTGCAGGGCTTGGTGCCATTCTGAATCGCACCTCGTTCGGCATCAATCGACGCTGCACTTGGCGGTCGACCGGCCCTCGCTATCGGTTGCTGCTATATGGTCACGCTGAGGAGCGTCTGGACGACGCGAAGTCTGGTAAGCGCGGGCGTTTAGGTATGAGCCGTGCCGAAGTTTTAAAAGTCATCGACACCGGGGGCGAACTGGAACTGAGCGAAATTCTGCGCTGCAAGGTGCGCTATCTGACCGACGGTATGGCGATCGGCAGCAGTGAGTTCCTGCAGGACGTGTTCGAAGAAAATCGCAGTCGGTTTAGCGAAGCACGCCAGACAGCAGGCCGAAACATGAAAGGTTCAAGCTGGAATGGGCTGCAGACCCTGCGGGGATTGCAAAGCAAAGTGTTTGGCTAGGCTCACCGCTCCATTCGCAGAATCCAATTCAGGATCAGCCATGTTTATCGAGATCGCGGATGTCGAGGGAAACCTGGTAAACTCCTAAAATCTTACGTTCTGATCACGGCCATTCGCTCCGTCCGATTGTAGGCTCGCTGTCGTAACTTTGATCACCATGACCCAGTCGACCACCAACACCTCCAATTCCCCCGCGCTGCGCGTCGTCGGATTGGGGAAATCGTATGGGCGGCGGGCGATTCTCGACTCGGTCGAGTTCGAAATTGGTCGCGGCGAGCGCGTTGCGCTGATGGGGCCATCAGGATCGGGCAAGAGCACCCTGCTGAATCTCATCGCCGGCATTGACCGGGTGGATTCTGGCGAAGTGGTGATCGATGACCAAGCGGTTAGCAAGATGGACGGCGATGCTCTGTGTCGGCTGCGCCGCGAAAAAGTAGCGACGGTATTTCAGTTTTTTCATCTCTTGCCGACCTTGAGCGTCGCTGAGAATATCGAGTTTCCGCTGCTGTTGCTCGGTCTCGATGAGGCGACACGCCGCGAGCGAGTCGCCGATCTGGTGACAGAAGTTCAGCTCGAGAACCGGGTCGATGCGTTTCCTGATCAACTCAGTGGCGGCGAGATGCAACGTGCGGCGATCGCCCGTGCTCTGGCGCCGCGCCCCAGCCTGATTCTCGCCGACGAACCAACTGGAAATCTCGATTCGGTAACCGGCGATGCCATTCTCGATCTGCTCGAAAAACTCAGCGAGCGACACGGCATCGCAATGTTGCTGGTCACCCATAGTGAGGAGGCGACGCGCATCTGTGGCCGCACGCTCGACCTCCACGACGGTCGTTTGGCAGATCGCATGGCGGCACAAGCATAGTAGACGACGATACCATGTCGGAAACGAAGCACCATTCTCCCCATCTTATCGCTGTGCTTTGGGCGCGATTCACTTGGCGGCATTGGTGCCGCTCACCGCGCTCGAGTCTATTGCTTGCAGCCATTCTAGCGTTAGGTGTTGCGGCTTTATTTTCGGTGCGACTGGCGAATCGCGCCGCCGTTTCCGGATTTCAAATGTTCTCCGAAAATTTGACCGGCGGCAGCGATTTGGTGGTGCGGTCACCGAGCGGTCGTTTGCCCGAATCCGATTTGCGTCAACTTCGCGAGAAACTCGGAACGCTGCCGGTCGGACTGTTCCCGGTACTGGAAACTACCGCCGCGCTGATCTCTGCCAAGGATTTGAAGAACGGCGGAGACGACATCTCCGATGCCAATGCCGATGCGCCATTGCTTCAACTGACGGGCGTTGATTTTGTCGCGCTGCGAAATGCTTACTATCTCGAGCCGGAGTCTAGCAAATCTGCTGTCATTGCTCCTGAGGAAAATGCTCCGGGACAGTCGCTCGGCGACGCTCGACTGGCTTTCATCGCGCCGGCTCTGGCGGAGCGCCTGAACAGTGATGTCGGCGACAGCATACAGGTGGCGATCAATGATCAAATCGTAACCATCGCGGTCGGCGGCATTCTTAGCGCTGATCGTTCACGCCCTCAGCCACCGGAAAACTTATTGCTGTTTGACCTGCCGGGGTTGCAAAATTTACTGCAGCGCGGCGGCGAACTGTCACGCGTCGAAGTCCGTGTTGCCGAAGGTCACGACCGGGATCGCATGCTCGAGGAAGTGACACAGAAAGTCCGCAGTTTAGCAGACGACCGCCAGTGGTTGATCGAGACGCCCGATGATCGCGCGGCGTCATCTCAAGCGATGACGGCTGCATTTCGCCTTAACCTAACCGTGTTATCGACCTTGGCGCTACTGGTTGGGTGGTATCTTATTTTGCAGGCTCTGGAGGCGGCTGTGGTTAGGCGCCGACAAGAGATTGCCATCCTGCGCTCGCTCGGCGTCAACGCGGCACAGATCCGCCGCGCATGGATGATCGAGGCGCTGGCGCTGGGCGTCATCGGCACCGCGTTCGGACTCTTACTGGGTTGGGTAGCGGCCCAATTCACCGTCGGCAATATCGCCAAAACGGTCAGCGCACTCTACTATCAAACAACGACGACCGCTGCCGGTTGGCACTGGGGAGAAATGTTTTTCGCGGCGACGTTCGGCATCGGTGCCAGCCTTTTCGCCGGCTGGCTACCGGCTCGAGATGCGGGATCGACGCCGCCGGTTCAGGGGCTGTGTGACGGTCGCCAAGATGAGGCGCAGCGTTCGGTTTTGCAACGACCGTTCACGGGGGCCGGCCTCATTTTCGCCGGTGCCTTACTGATTCAGGCGCCGCCATGGCTCAATGCTGCAGGCAATAAGATTCCGCTCGCCGGATATCTTGCCGCGCTTTTTTGGTTAGTCGGACTCAGCCTGCTCGCGAGCGCCCTATTTCGTCCGCTCGCCTGCCTGCTGACAAAATTCCGCAATCGTCCGGCGATGGTTTACGCCGGCAGTCAGCTGCGCCATCCGAGCGGTCGACATCGACTGACCGCTGCAGGACTCGTGGTCGCCATTGGCATGGCAGCCGGGATGGGAATTCTCGTGCACAGTTTTGAAAAAACGCTGACCGGGTGGATCGGAGACCTGCTCAAGGCGGACCTCTATGTCGCCCCAGCCGGAGTCGGTAGCGCGGCAAGTCAGGCGGTGCTCAGCGAGGCAACGTGGCAGACACTCAGCCGCGATGCGTCAGTCGCCGGCATTGACAGCATTCGCCGCTATCCAATCTCTTTCGAAGGTCGACCGACCATTCTCGCCGGCTCCGAATACGCTCGAGACGAGCGCAGTCTGCGCATGAATTGGCGCGAGGCACCGGACGATCGCGATCCGCTGGCGTTGGAGGCCCGCGGCGCCGACGATCGCGTGCTGGCGTGGATCAGCGAATCGTTCAGCATTCGATTCGACAAACATCGCGGCGACCAGATCGAGGTGCCGACGCCAGCTGGTCCACAATCTTTAGTGATCGATGGTGTTTATGTCGACTATCACAACGAATCGGGCACCCTTTTGCTGAATCGAAAATTCACCTCTCGGTGGTTCGGCAATGACCAGGCAGTCAATAACATCGCCGTATTTCTCAAACCCGAAGCCGATCCCGATGTGGTTCGCGCCCGGTGGTCGAGCCAATATCCCGCGCTTGTCATCCGCACCAATCGTCGGCTGCGCGAAGAGGCTTTGCGAGTTTTTCACCAGACCTTTGCCGTCACCCACGCGCTCGAAGCGATCGGCATCGCGGTGGCGGTCACCGGCCTCGGCTTAACGCTTGCCAGTCTAATGGTCGAACGTCGACGCCAGATCACGACGCTGAAACAACTCGGCATGGCCCGAGCTCAGATCGCTCGTGCTACCGCGATCGAAAGCCTCGGACTGGCGGGCGTCGGCACGGTCGTCGGACTGATTCTCAGTATCGGACTTGGCTATATCTTGATCTTCGTGGTCAATCGGCAGAGCTTCGGCTGGACCCTCCAGTTTCACGTACCGCTGGCGTCGATGGCCGGACTGGCCTTGCTGACGCTTGCGACCAGCATCGTGGTCGGCTATCTGGTCGGACGGTCCGGCGCTCACCTTAAAGCGGAACAACAGGAATGATGCGTTCGATCTTTTCTATGGTGATCGTCTGCCTGCTTTCTGGTTTCGTATCGCGAGCTGGCGGCGAGGACATCATTCGGCCCACTCACACCGAGAGCGGCTTTCGCATACCTCAGCCCGGCTACGAGTATCGATTCCCACGCGACCATGGCAGTCACCCGGAATTCGCCATCGAGTGGTGGTATGTGACCGGACACTTGAGTAATGGCGAGCGCGAATTTGGTTATCAATTGACGTTTTTCCGACTCGCGCAGGAACATCCCGATGCCGTTGAGGACACCGCGGAAGGAGCATTTCGGAACGATCAACTGCACCTCGCCCATGCCTCGCTGAGCGACATTTCAGCGCGGCGCTTTTACCACGAGGAACGGCTCAATCGCGAAGGATGGGATGCCTCGGCGCAGGTCGGGGATCTAGACCTGCGCAATGGCAACTGGCGGTTGACGCGAAACGAGGACGATACCATGTCACTGAGCGGCAGCGTGCGCAGTGATGTGCAATTGGAACTCCTATTGCGGCCCGAGAAAGCGCCGGTCATTTTTGGCGAAAATGGCGTTTCGCAAAAAAGCTCCGACCCCATCGCTTCCAGTCATTACATCACCTTCACCCGACTCGGCACTGAAGGCATGCTTCGGGTTAACGGTGAGGAACTCAAAGTCAGCGGCAGCAGTTGGATGGATCACGAAATCAGCAGCAGCCAGCTCGCAGCCGATCAAGTTGGCTGGGACTGGGTCAGCATCCAACTCAACGATGGCCGTGAGGTCATGGCCTACGTTCTGCGTCGCGACGATGGCAGCTACGAACCGGCATCGAGCTTATCGTGGATCGACCGCAACGGAAATGTCGAAACGGTAAAACTCGGTCTGTTCGAATGGCAAGCGCACGGATTTTGGATCAGCCCGGAAACCGGTGCGCGCTATCCGCTGACACCGAAGCTCAGCGCACATGATCCCGAATCGCAAACGCGTCGAACATTCCAAATCCGGCCTTTGATCGAGAACCAGGAAGTGAATGGCAAAGTCAGTGGCATGGCCTACTGGGAAGGTGCCTGCAAGGTGCTCGACGAAAGCGGAACGATAATCGGCAAAGCCTATCTGGAACTCGCCGGCTACAAACCTGGCCTCAAGGAGCGCCTTCGAGGCCGTTGAGCATTAGATCGATGGCAAAGGCATCGGCATCGGCCCGAAAACGCTGGAAAAAATCCGTCGGTATCTGAAGGTCGGAGAGTGAACATCGTCGAATACAACCGCGTCGCGTGGAACTTTCAATCTCAGGAGGGCTGCCGCTGGTCGACCCCCTTCGACGATTCAGTTTTCGAAGCTGCCAAGGCCGGCAGTCTCGATCTTGTCCTGACACCCAATAAGCAGGTTCCCACTGAATGGATTGGCGATTTGGTCGGTAAAGACGTGCTCGGTCTTGCCTCCGGAGGTGGTCAGCAGGTGCCGCAATTTGCTGCGGCCGGCGCCCGGGTTACCTCGTTTGACGCCTCCGATGTTCAGTTGGAAAAAGACGTCGACACGGCCGCCCGTCACGGACTCGAAGTTCGCGCGGTGCAGGGCGACATGGC
>JBBKXR010000281.1:0-6861 GCA_037969585.1 Verrucomicrobiales bacterium | reverse complement strand
GATCGTAGACGTGCAATTCTTTGTCGCCTTGCTTGAACTTGCCGTGAGCTTTGAATTTTGCGGCCTTGGGTGTGCCAGTGTTTTCGTAGTAGTAAACCGCCCACACCGAACCATTGATGATATCAAGGTCGCCATCGCTATCCCAGTCGACCAGCAGGGTGTGGTTGTCGCTGTTGTTGTTCTGTCCGCCGAACCAACCGGAGACGGGTTCACCACTCTCGAGCTTTAGCGCCGGTCCACTGGCAAAATCCATGCGAGTCGGATCTGACTGCTCAACTTTGCGCACGCAGACGTGGAAAGCATTGTCGCGATCGGAGTGAATGATCAGGTCCATCGTGCCGTCGGCATCGATATCACCGATCGAAATCTTCGACCGCCAGGCAAGTTCGTCGGTCGCGCCGTTCACCGTCACGGTCTTCCCCTCCGCGAACGCCGGCGCTTCGCGAGTTCCGGTATTTTCAAAATACTTCGTCTCCCAACGTTGGCCGGTGGCGAACAGGTCAAGATCGCCATCGCCGTCCCAGTCGCCCATCGTCGGCAGCAACCAGCCATAAGTCGGCTCGGTCGGCCCCTGCGGCCCGAAGGTCGATGGCTCGTCTGCCTGAGGGTCGAGAAAATTGGGCATGTAAATTTCTTTGCCGCCGGCATTAAGCATCAGCGGTTTTTCAAACACCGGTTCCAAGGTGGTGCCTCGATTGATGAATAGCCGCAGCCCGGTCTGATAACCGCCCACCAGGTCGAGGTCGCCGTCGTTTTCCCAATCGATCGATATCGTGAAGTAATTGATGATCTCCGGCTCAACTTGCTGCACGAGTCCTCGCGAAACGAACTTCGGATAGTGACGAATTTTCGGAATACGCGTGCCCGGCACGGTCTGCCCGGGAATCGCTTGAACCTTTTCCGAGTCGGGAAGTGACAAGCTGATCTTCGAGTGCGGATTCACGTTTTCGAAAAGTTCGCCGCAGGAAATGATGTCCAGCAAACCATCCTCATTCCAATCGACGAGGAACGGCGAATCCACCAAGGGCACGCCGATCTGAATCGGCGCCTCGAACATCGGCTCGGTACGCGTGCCGCGATTTTCGGCAAACATCAGCCGACCACCTTCGAGCGGTCGATCGGTTTCGCTGTGAAACAGAAGATCAAAATCGCCATCGCGATCCCAGTCAGCGTATTCGACCGATCCGTTCGCGTGTCCACGTCCATGAATCGCGATACCCGTCTGATCCTTCAGCGTCACCGGTGCGGCATACTCGGGGGCGCCCTCTTCGGTGGTCTTGCCGGTATTTTCCAAAAGATCGTAAACCATCACCGCCGTCCCGTAAGGCGCGACGCCTTTGCTGGTATCAACCTCGCGCAGGCGACTGACTTTTCGGTAACCAACGATCAAGTCGATGTCCCCGTCGCCCTCCCAGTCGACGCGGCGAACGCCACGCGGAAACCAGGCATTGGTCTTGCGCAAAATTCCAGGACTGCCGGCGCGAAATTCCGATTCGTCCTTCAGCTGAACGATAGGTCTACCCGGTTTAATAATCGATACTCCATTGGCATCCCGCTCGCCGGTGTTCTCCCACATCGTCAGCCAGAACGATGGACCGAAACCGTAAAAATCGACGTCACCGTCACCGTCCATGTCATCGGCAAACCAGTTTTGCGGCAGCAGATCTGAGCGGAAAAAATTGCCTTCGCTGTCCTTCAGTCGACGACGTGGCGCAAATTTCGGCGCCCCTTTCGTGCCGACATTTTTCAAGAAGTAGACCGCATTGCCGAGGCGCTTTTCGAGCTCGACTTCGTATTCCCAAAAGCGAAATGCCCAGCCGACCAGATCGCGCAGACCGTCGCCGTCCATGTCGACGTGCAGATACTGAGAGTGCAGGGGATTAACATTAGCGGGACCTGTCTCGCCACTATTGTAGTGAAAAGTATCGCCGATCCCGATCGCACCCAGACGACGCTCACCGGCGACGCCTTCACCATCGCCAAAGCTCAGAAGATAGCTTGTCCGTCTGGCATCGACACTGCGCCAGGCAATCGTCGCCGTCCCCGTCGATTCCATATCGGCTGAAATCGAGCACGACAATTCCTCGTCGCCTGCCATCAAGCGAATCGAACGGCGCACGACCTTCGAAGCGTCCCCGCCAAGCAATTTTACAAAATCGATTTTTGCCATGACCGGCTGATTCGCGGGCACAGGTTCACTCAGCGTGAGCTCAACCTGATAACCATCGGCGAACGCATTCGCCGAAACCGCGAACAAACAAAAAAATGCGACGATCCTTTTCATAGAAAAACTCATGCCGGCGGAGGGGCGCCTTCCTCGCTCGTGATCTCCGCGTCGGGATTCTTGATCTCCTCAACCAGGCGCGCAAAAGCGTTAGTCAGCGTCATGCTGGTCGTTCCGATCCACAAAAATGAGTAACCCTTTTTGCGTAAAGCCGGTCCATCACAGCCCGCCCAAACTTTCTTGCCTTCAGCGTCAGCTGCCGCCTTGACCGCCACCATCGCCGCCTGAAAATCACCATTCTCCGGATCCCAACAGCAGCCGAGATCAGCCGACAGATCATACGGCCCCAGACCGAGCGCCGTTACCATCGGGTGCGCCGCAAGATCCGGCGACGCATCGACTCCCGCCTGCGATTCGATCTGGGCGATGACGATGAAGTGATCTTCGAACTCGGACTTCCAGGTCTCGTAGTTGAAGTTGCGCATCCAGTAGTTGCCTTTGCCTCCGGGTCGACGTCGTCCACGCGGCGGCATCCACACCGCCGACTGAACTTCATTGAGCTGATTCAAGGTCTCAACATTGGGCAACAGGATACCGCATGGTCCCAAATCGAGTGTCCGCCTGACCACAGTCGCTTCGCAGGAAATCGTCCGCACCAGCACAGGGAAATTCGCCAGTCGCCCGACCTGACAGATCGCCGATACCTGTTCGTCCGAAAAATCGCCGTGCTCGCAATCGATGACCAGATAATCAAGGCCGCCCGCCTTGCACGTTTCGACCAGCAATGGCCAGGCATGATCGGTCGCCATCAACCCGATCACGGGTTCATCGCCGGCGAGCTTTTCTTTAAGTAGTTTTCCTGTAGTCAGCATGATAAGTCGCTCGTTTTTTTTAACCGAAGATTACGTTAATCCGCGTAATCCGCGTAATCCGCGGTAAATACCAACCTGCCCATCAGTTGATACAAACCATTAGTGTTAATTAGTGGTCCCCGCTCGCAGCACCCCCAGCACCGCATTAGCCACCCGCCGTCCGAGCAAAGCCGATCCCAGCGAATTAAAATGAATGTTGTTCGGCGCCGTCCAGTAGAGTGAATGATTCGGCAAAATGGCGTTGTACAAATCGTTCACCGCTATATCTTCCTCAGCCATCAACTTCGCCGCTTCGGCGTTGTAGCTCTGACAACGCAGATCACTCGACGCGACGGCTTTCTCCGGCACCGGAGTCGTATTTCCCCAAACCAGTTCTGCTCCCGTCTCCCGCAATTTCGCGACGATCCTCTCAAGGTTTTTGCGATAAACCGCCAGATCCTCCGGCGTCCCTTCGGTGCGCGCAAAGTCGTGCAAGCCCGAGTTAAAATGGATCACATCCCAGCTCCCGCTTGCTAAGAAGTCGTCAAGACTCTCGAACAACGTCTCTGCCTTGCCCGGTCCCATCGGCGTGCGATAGACGTCCGCGTGACCGGCCAGCAGTCGCCGCACGGTATCGGTGTAGTAGATCGAAATCGAGTCTCCGATCAATAGAACATTCGGCAACTCGGGATCGTCGTTCACAAAAGCGTAAGCCTCACCGACGCGCTTCATCAGACGCCAATGGCGGTCGCTGAGCTGCTCCCACTCGCGCCGCTCGTCGGTCATTTCCTCAAACTCTCCGGCGATGATCCAGTCATAGACCCGGATCTCCGCTTCGGTGTCATCGACACTGGTTTCGACCCGCAAAAGACTTTTGCGCTCGATGCACAAGGCCACATCGCCACCCACGGCCTCGGTCGGAAACATTTGCATCAACTTGCCGTCGAGATCGATGCGTAAAATTCCGTCCTCGCGAGCGAACTTCAGCGTGAACGGCTCACCATCAAGACTCGCACCGAGCTTGTGGTCCATCTCGATGGGTTCGCGGCGGACGGTATCGAAGAGCACTCCAGTCATCGTCACCTGCTCATCATCGAAGGCAAATTCGTACCAATGACTGCCAATCTTGACGTTCAACATGACCGGTTCAGCCCCATCACTGAGTTTCAGCAGCCCCATCTTCAGCGTCATTTCGAAGTCGCCCGGCGCTAGAATCGCATCCCCCATCAGACCCAAGCTGATGTAGTGACTGCCAAATTCATCAGCCGTCCCCGGCTTCGCGGAGCGCAGGGTGAAGCTGCCATCGACGCCCTTCTGCTCTTCGCCGAGCATTTCATGCTCATTCAGTCTCAGCGCCTTGCCACCTTCGACAAACTTCACCATCGCCGGCTCGGCCGCATCCACCTCCGGAAAAAATAGCACCAGCATCAACGCAATGGCCAGCAGTGGGAGCGGCATACGAGCGCTTTTAAAATCCATGGAAGGTCGATTCATTGGAACGCCGGACATCCTACAGAAACCCCCTTCTGAAGGAATGACGGATTCGCGGCTTGAAAGGTCGAACGCGCTCGAGGCCCCCTTGACGAAGATCTCGGCACCCTCGAAGCGTATAGGTATGGAGAATTCCGAAAATTTACCCAACTCCAATGACCCGCTGAGCAGCGTCGATGCCCGACTACACATTCGCCTGCGCGGCGAAACTCATGAGATCGCCGTAGCCGCCAACCAGACCCTGCTCGCCGCAGCCCGGGACGCCGGCGTCGAACCGCCATTCACCTGCCAGAAAGGCGCATGCGGAGCCTGCATGGCCAAACTCGTCGTTGGCACCGTCCACCAACTCGGCGGCAGCGCCCTCGAGCCTGAACAAAAAGCCAACGACCTCATCCTCACCTGCCAGTCGATTCCCACCAGCGAACTGATCGCCGTGGACTATGGCTGACCTCACCGATCTGCCCACACGCCCCCTGACTTGGGCCGGGTGCAATATATTATTTTACCGGAAAAAAATAGTATGGAGTAGCCGTCCGGGTCGCACAGGCCCCGCATCTACTACGATCAAAGGTCCTTGTCCGGCATCAACGCCGATCAATCGCATCCGCGATCGCTTCGCCTGCGATCCGGCTCGTTGTCCAGGCTGATTGGAAATTGAAGCCGCCGGTGATTCCATCGATGTCCAATATCTCCCCGGCGAAATACACCCCTTCCATCACTCGACTTTGCATCGTCTTGAACTGAACATCGCGCAGATCGACGCCGCCGCAGGTGACGAACTCGTCCTTGTTCATACTCTTACCCTCGACGTGAAATCGACAAGCGCCCACCTGTTCCGCCAATTTCCTCGCGCCGTCGCGCGACAAATGCGGCCAGCGCATTTCGGACGCTTCCGACTCTAACGCTGCCTCCACTAAGCGCCTCCATAGCCGTGTCGGAATGCCTAACTGCGCGTCGTTGACGATGCTCTTGCGTGGCGACTCCGTTCGCAACAGAGCAAAACGCGCGAGAATTTCTTCTACGCTCGTCGACCCGCTCCAATTGACGATTATTTCAAATCGATACTCGAGTTGCTGAAGCTCCCGCGCTCCCCACGCCGACACCCGCAAAATTCCCGGTCCACTCAGCCCCCAGTGCGTCACCAGCACCGGCCCGACTGCGTCGAGACTCATTCCAGCGTGGTCGACCTCGACCCGAGCCTCCGCAACCGACAATCCCTGCAACCCGTCGATGCGTGGATCGGCGATTTTAAACGTGAACAGTGAAGGCGCCGCAACCTCAACCCGATGACCCAAATAACTGGCGATATCGGCGCCGATCCGATTCCGGGTGCCGCCAAGCGTCAACAAGACGTTATCCGCGCGCATCCGCTCGCCGCCGATCAGTTCCAGTTCAAAGCCTCCCCCCTCTTGCGGCTCGACTCGCTCCAAGGGCGTGCCCGTGCGCACTTCGATGCCGGCGTCCTGCGCCGCATCGACCAGGCAATTGACGATGCTCGCTGACGAATCCGATTGCGGAAACACGCGTCCGTCATCCTCGATTTTCAGCGCCACGCCGCGCTCCTCGAACCATGACATGGTGTCGGCCGGCCCCCATCGATTGAAGGGCCCGATCAGCTGACGCGAGCCGCGCGGATACGATTCGGTCAGCTCCCGTGGATCAAAGCAGCCATGGGTGACATTGCATCGGCCACCGCCCGAGATTTGTACTTTGCCGAGCACTTCACGGCTTTTTTCCAAAATGACTATGCGCGCCTGGGGATCGATCTCCGCGCAGGTGATCGCCCCGAAGAATCCGGCCGCGCCTCCTCCCGCAACGACCAAATCGTAGCTATTTGAGTGACGACTGACGCTATTCATGAGAAAAATGCCACCCTGACTTCGTAATATCGCGTCGACAACGCTGCTTGCTATTCAAGGAATCAGGTGGACGGTGGCCGTTCGAGCTTAGCAACCCTGTCGCATTCGATGTATGGCAGGTCATCAGATGGGTATTTGTATTCGGTGGTGATTTTAGTCCCGACTCGCGGGAACAGCGTTAGATAGCAGTGGGCCCGAGCCTCCGAATCAGATTATGAATACCAAAATGTATGTAGGGAATCTCCCCTACGATGTCACCGAAGTCGAACTTCGCGAAGCATTTGCCGCACACGGCGAAGTCAGTGAAGTAGCAGTCGTCATGGACCGCGACAGCGGTCGCCCACGCGGCTTCGCTTTTGTCACTATGGCCGACAAGGCCGGAATGGACGCAGCCATCGAAGGCCTTGACGGCAAAGACTTCGGCGGTCGCTCACTC
>JBBKXR010000280.1:0-3922 GCA_037969585.1 Verrucomicrobiales bacterium | reverse complement strand
CCCAAGAAGCGTCCAGACTGGCTGTGCGCCGACGCCGGTCTCGAACTGTTCGGCTTTCAAGACACAGCAAGGAAAGGGGTCAGGTGCGCAATTAACAATCTTGACCCAAATCCCCCTTCCTGCCATCCTCCCCCATGCCACGCCAAGTCCGTATCGAATTCCCCGGCGCTTTCTACCACGTCATGGCACGTGGCAATCGCCTCGATCCTATCTTCGTCTCCCCCAACGGCAAGGATCAGGAGCTTTTCCTGAAGACCCTCGGCGAAGCCTGCGAGCAAACCGGCTTTCGCATCTGGGCCTGGGTGCTGATGAAAAATCACTACCATCTCGTTCTTGAGACACCGAAACCGAATCTCGTCGCCGGCATGGCCTGGCTGCAAAACACATACACCCGACGCTTCAACACTCGGCATAAGCAATGGGGCCGCCTGTTCGGCGACCGTTACAAATCGATTCTCATCGACAATGACCGTTCTCCGGGCGGTTCCTCCTACCTCGCTACCCTGCTCGACTACGTCCACCTCAACCCAGCCCGCGCGGGTTTGGTGGCTCCCGGAAAACCCAAGGCGGACAGCGTTCTCGATTATCCATGGAGCAGCATCGCTCAGGCCTACGCCTTGCCACCGACGAAACGCCCCGACTGGCTGTGTGCGGACGCCGGCCTGGAGCTTTTCAGCTTCCAGGACACGGCAAGGAATCGGCGGCGATTTGTCGAGCGATTGGACGCGCGCATGATGGCGGAAGACGCGAAGCGCTGCGGAATCTCGGAGATTGAAGAACAGACACTGAACAGCTCATTGCGCCGCGGCTGGTATTGGGGCAGCGAAGCATTCAAAGACGAGATGCTCGGCAAGCTCGAAGCGATGTCGGCTGCACGCCGCAAGAAGGGCTCAGACTTGCCGATGAGCCACAACTACGCTCAGGGTAGCCAGTCCAAGGATCATCATCTTGGCTTGGCGCAAGCGATCATCCGGAGGGGCATCGTGCATTTCGGACTATCGATCAATGCCGGCGATGACGGCCCCTTACCAAAGATGCCGCGTGGTAATCTCTCTGCAGTCGCCATCGCGTGGTCGGTCTGCCGCAACACTACAATGCCCAGGCGCTGGACCGCGGAACGACTTGGTCTTGGTTCCGCGGGCAACGTAAGTGAACGCGTTCGCCAATTTGAGCGTGTCGAACAACGTAAGTTGGCGAAAGAGCTGCGGGACTGGAAGAAAATGAAATTTTAAATTGCGCACCTGACCCGAATGCAAGGCACACTGATTACCAGCTTGGAGATATTTTGGGCGGTTGTTCCTCTCCGGTCGCATAGCGGACCAGCAGGGCTGCCGTGGCGCCGTGGATCACGGTTGAGGCGAAGATCGTGAAGGCGACCAACGACCAGAGTTGTTCCTTGTTGATGAAATCCATACGTTCCGAAACGTAACCGAGATAGAAGAGCGAACCGATGCCGCGCACGCCGACGAAACTGATGGCGAGCTTGGCCATCAACGGCAACTTGACGCCGACAAGCGAGATTAGTCCTGCCAGCGGTCGGATGATGAAGATGAGACTGATTCCGATCGTCGAATACCGCCAGTCGACGTAGGGCCAGAGAAGGGGCAGTACACTGCCCAGGGCGAACAGCAAAAATGCGGTCAAAGCCTGTTCGATGGAATGGGCAAAAGCGTACATGCGGGCATGGACGGCATGATTGGCATCGACGCGCCGGCACATGACGCCGGCGAAGAAGACAGCGAGAAAGCCGTAGCCTTCGACCAGTTCGACCAATCCGTAGCAAAGGAACGTGCTGGCAAGGGCGATGACGCCCGGTCCAGAGTCTGCAAGGGGCGCCATGCCCGCGCTCGCAAAAGTCATGCGTCCGAGCAGCCAGCCCAGTCCAAGGCCGGCGATGGTACCGATGCTCACACGGTAGACCACGTCGACCAACAGCCACTCAGTCAGCCAGTTGGTCGGATCGGTGCCGATAGAAGCGAGCGCGAGGCCGAGGTAGACGAACGGAAAGGCCAGCCCGTCGTTGAGCCCGGCTTCGGCCGTCAAGGTGAAACGCACTGGGTCCTCACCGCCGTCGTTGGGTGGGCCGATCTGGACATCGCCAGCGAGGACGGGATCGGTAGGGGCAAGGACGGCACCAAGCGTTACCGCGCCCGCGATGGTCATGCCGGCCCAGCCCCAGCCCAGCAGCGCCACCGATGCAATGGTCAGCGGCATGCCAATGACCAGAAGTCGGAAGCTTGGCTGCCACGTTTTCCACCTTGGTATCTTGTCGAACTGAAGGCCGGTCGCGAACAGGACGACGATCACGACGAACTCGGCGGTCAATTCCCAGATGAGAGGCGAGTGGAGCGGATTGAGCGGTTCCGGCATGTTCGGCAGAGCATAATAAGAGAGTGTGCCGAGGATCATGATGAGCGCGGCCGAACCGGCGGGGCGTCGGAAAAGAGCTCCAGGCAACCAATATGCAAAGAGCAGCGACGCGCCCAAGGCAGCCATGAGCACGTGATAGCTACTAAGATCAAAGGTCAGGCCTTGCAAAATATGTTCAGGGTAAAGGTTGGGAAAGCAGGAGCAAAAGGTCGACCTGCCTCCAATCTGTCGATCTTCAATCTACTCTCGAGTAACGCAGGGGGAAACGTCGGGAAAGGGGTCAGGCGATTAAATAACAATATTGAAAAATGGAACGAAGGCAGGTGCAGGAACCACAAGTGCGTTTGCGATTCGTGGAATTGCCGCTGAATGGACTGCTCGATCGTTCGAGACGCCACAAGAGCTTGACGGCCTCGGGAATCTGAGTTCAAACTCCAGTCAATGCGGCTTCTTCACCCCTCCCTCCCCCTGCCACCGCTCTCACCCGAAGCGATGCGCTGTGACGGAACGGCGGGCTTGAAAAGGCAATTCCCCGGCAATTCAATGCTGAATTTTTTCCGAAGTGGGGTTTCGCGATTTCTCGGCTGCCTGTGCATTTTACTGGTTTCGAGCAGTGTGGTCCACGCTGTCGAGGTGATCGACAAGGTTCCATATTCGATCACTAAGGCAGGAAACTACCAACTTGCTTCGGACATGGAGTTTGGGCTGGCGTCGGGGGCGGCGATTTCGATCACTGCCTCGGATGTGGATCTCGACCTCGGCGGTCATCGCCTGGAGGGGACAGCTGGCGACGAAACGGGAGCCGTGGGAATCACGGCGAACAGCCAGAGCCGCATTACGGTACGCAACGGGACTGTTTCGGGGTTTTACTTCGGCATCGATTTTCGGCGGAAGAACCGCGACGCGGAAACTTCCTCGGGCCACCGCGTCATCGATCTGACACTCGACAGGAACTGGTATTTCGGAATCCGTATCGAGGGCACCGACTCGAAAATCGAGGGCTGCTCGGTCCAGAACACGGGGGGATGTGCGCGTCCGAGTCACACGATCCCTCATGCTGTGCGGATGGTGGGAGCGGGCAACACCCTTGAGAACACTGACATCAAGAATCTCTGGTTGCGCTTGTGGCCCGACGACAAGGGCGAAGTTGTTGGTGTCCATTTCGATGACGCCCTCGGCAGCGTACTGAAGAACAATCGAATTGAAGAGCAACGGGCCGCGCCAGATGAAACTTCCGTGGAGCACAGCTCGAAGCCCCGGCGTTTTGCGGTCTGGATCAATGGCGGACCCGACCACAATAGTTTCCTGACTGCCGAAGGTAACACTTTCCGCGGCTTCGACGTGGCAATGGCATTCACAAAAGGCACCGATGGACTCGTCAGGGGCAACACGTTCATCGGGGGAGAAACCGACCCGATCCGGGGAGCGCCCGCTGCGCAGACCTCCGACAACAAGGTCGTGCTTGAGTGAGAAACCAGCCGCGCCCTTATTTCCTCAGTCTCTTGAGATTTGGTATTAACCGCAAGGATAGGTAACAAACGAACCGGGGACA
>JBBKXR010000279.1:0-7899 GCA_037969585.1 Verrucomicrobiales bacterium | reverse complement strand
GCAATGCATTAGTTGAGGCGAATGGGGCCACCGGTGGCGGAAAAATTAATATTGGCGGGGGATTTCAAGGAAAGGATGAATCGATCGGCAACGCCGAAAACACAGCGGTTGTTAACGGTGCGCAGTTGAGTGCCGATGCTTTGACCAGTGGCAACGGTGGTCAGATCGTGGTGTGGGCGGACAACGACACGCTGTTTGAAGGCCAGATCTCGGCCCAGGCGCGGGGAGTGATCGGCCGCGGTGGCATGGTTGAAGTTTCGGGTAAAAAACGTTTAATGTTTGATGGCTTGGTTAACGCTTCTGCCCAAAGCGGAAACCGTGGCACGGTTTTGTTCGATCCCGGAACAGTTCATATAGGCAATACGGCTCCAGGTAGTGGATCACTCATTACGATCGCGAGTATTAATTCGACCTTGGACACTAATACGAACGTCACGATCGCGACGAGTAGTGGTGACATTATTTTTGATGATGTGGGTAGCGCCGATAATCGGAATGTAGCCGTTCAGTGGAACACGGATGCGAGTTTGGGAGCATTTGCCTCCGGTGATGTGAATTTTTATACGGTGGTGAGAAATGCCGGTGCCGGTTCGATCAACGTCATTGCCGGGTGGACCGGGGGTGAAGCGGATACATTGATTTCGGACAATGATCCTGAAGCAGCGTGGAATGCGTATGTGGCAGCCGGGCAATTCGGAATCGACGATGGTGACAGCGCGACGGGAACTGGATCGGTGAATCTTGATGCCAGTGCCCGATCGGTGGAAGTCGGTTCGCGTTACGGAAATACCAATGTGGCAGGTCTTGACGTAAATATTCTAGCGGGTGACGGCGGACGCCGTCACGCTCATCTTGGGTTTAGAGATAATGGCCAGGTTTTCTACTACAACACGAGCGCCTTCGATGGCATTGCTAGTAGCGGCGATCCCATGGTTGCGATGGTGGGAGTAAATGAAACGATTTCGGGCGGTGAGACGGGGGTCCATATGTTCGACAGTAGCGGTGTCCGGACGGATGCATTCCTCCGGTATTCGGATGATTTTGGCAGTCAAAATGACGGCAACTGGTGGTGGCGCACGCTGGATGGTCGTGCCGGCGGAAGTTCGGGAATCGGTGATAATCTTCCGGGAATGGGTGCCGGTGTTTCCCAAAGCCTGATTGATGCTGGTGCCAATCACACGCTGGCATTGAAGCAGGCCGAAATAAATATTGAGGCTCGGGGTGAATTGAAAGTGTTGGCTGGTATAACGGGAGATTACGAAGGGGCTTACGCGCAGGTTGGGCATGGCGGCAATGCCCGAGGCTGGGACAATGTGAACCGCCGGGATAATGGTCGCGATTATTCTTTGAACTTTGGGGGTGCCAGCAGATTCGCCGCCTCAATTGGGCGTTTGGCTGATGTCTATGGCGACATCAATATCCGGACAGGACTGGATGCAGCGTTAAACCCGATTAACTCAGCAGGAACTGTCACCGTAAATGCCGGGTCGGGTAGTCTCGGTCGAATGAACAATAACTACGCCCAGATTGGACACATGGGTCTCAATCAAACGGGGTCTGCAACCGGGGAGATTAATGTATTGGCGGGTGGCGCTATTGGGGTCGACGGCGGTAATGGTTGGCGAAGTCATGCGCAAATTGGGCATAGCGTCAGCGGTGCGGATGCTGAGTCAGATCCTCGAATGGGCGTAGGTGATCTTGCTGTGACAGGGCAAACTCCGGATGGCAAATTTGGTGGAGGTCAGCATCACCAACTGAGAGTTTTTGCGAATGACGCTGACTTTAACAATACCGCGCTGCGCACGGGAGATCTTGGAACGACCAGTATTTCTGCGACGGCTACAGGACCAAATTATACGGGTGCGGCAGGCCTCTATGCCGGGACAACCGCGGTGACGGGTGCGGGAACTGATATTGACACCACGATGACGGGTGACATCAAGGTGATCAGTAAGACCGGAGCGGTTACCGTTCGAGCTTTTGAGGGCGAAACGCTGGGACTACCGGAAGCACTCGATTACTCCTTTGCTCAGATTGGTCATGTCGGTGCAAGCAATGGGCTGCAACGAGTCAGTTCGATAGGAATGGTTACGGTTTCTGGCACCGACGTTCTATTCCGCGCGGGCAATGATAGCCGAACTGGAGCGTATGCGCAGTTGGGACATGGCGGCTACAACGGCGACGGAAGTCATGTGGGAGACATTTTCGCTACGGCGACTACCGGCAAGGTGGAATTTCTGGGAGGTCAGGACGCTATTTTTTCAACGGGCAAAAATGACACCAGTGCTCCGAATGCAGCCTATGCGCAGCTCGGTCACGGGGGATACAGTTCGACGGGGGCACATTTCGGCAACATCACTGTTAATGCGGGTTCGAATTTGGGCGTGGGCGTGAACTTTGTGGGCGGTAACACTACCAATGCGTATGTCAAAATGGGGCACGGCGGCTTCGGGAGTAACGGGGCTGACTCAAAAGGTTTTGTTGGTGATATTACGGTTAATTCGGAGGGCAGCATTATTTTTACCGCCGGCTCGAGTGTGGAAGACGTGGTCGGCGGCGTGGCAAGCAACGAGAATGCTCAGATTTACGCACAGTTAGGTCATGGCGGGTATGATGCTGATGCTGCCGGTGGTGCGGGACACTCGGGCGATATTACTGTCAATTCCACAGCGGGGAACATCACTTTTACTGGTGGAGGATTGGGAGGGGCGGACCCGGACAACAACGGGCGGATTCACTACACTCAACTTGGCCACGGAGGATATGCTGCCTCAGGTGATCACAACGGCAGCATAACGGTCGAGGCGACGCTGGGAGATATCAGCTTTCTTGCTGGTGGCGCAACGCTGGATGACTCAACGTCGCTTTACAACTACGCCTTACTCGGCCACGGCGGTGCTGAGGCTGCGGGTAGTTTAGGAAAAGTGACGGACATCACTTCGGTAACTGCAGGAGGAAATGTTACTTTTACTGGAGGAGACTTGCACGCGAGCTTCGCCCAACTTGGTAACGGTGGATACAACTTTAAAGGTGACCATTCAGGAGCAATTTCACTCACATCCAATGGCACGACTGGGATTACGTTCACGGCTGGCAGCGGTAATTATTCAAAGGCACGGATCGGTCACGGAGGGCACGATACCGATGGTTCTCATCAAGGGGCGATTACCGTGATTTCGAATGGAGCAGGGAATGTGACTCTCACCGGTGGGGAAGGGTATTTTGCTTCAGCACAGATTGGTCATGGAAGCGATTATTCTTCTGGAGATATGAGTGGTGCGATCACGGTGAATGCCGGAACGGGAGCCGTAAATATTACCGGCGGAGGTGATAGCGGACCAAGTTCCGACGGATATACCTGGGCGCAAATCGGGCACGGGGGATACCAGACCTTTGGGACTCATGGTGGTGCTATCGATGTCGATGCCGGGGAGGTAAATCTCATGGGAGGGACAACCGGTCAGGCCTATTCTCAGATTGGGCATGGAGGTTACAATAGTGACAGTGATCACTCTGACAAAATTGAGGTGACGGCTACTGTGGGTGGAGTGGCGCTCACGGCGGGTGCTTCTGGTAATGCTTACGCAATGATAGGTAGCGGAGGAGGAGAATCTCAGGGAGATAATATCGCTGCGATTACGGTCGAAAGTGTCGGCGATGTCAGCTTAGCCGGTGGCAGTGGAAGCGGTTCTCAATCGTTTGCCCAAATTGGTAACGGCGGTTACAACGCTGATGGCAATCACTCTGGTGTTATACAGGTATTAGGGAGTGGGGCAGGTGCTGTAAATGTCGCAGCTGGTTCGGGGGCTACCAGTTACAATTATGCGATCATCGGTCACGGTGGGCATTTCGTTACCGGGAACTTGAGTGATGCGATCACCGTTACTTCCGGGACTGGCGGTGTGCATGTAACTGCGAACAGCGATACCTATTTTGGCTCCGCCATGATTGGCCATGGGGGGAGAGACGTCCATGGCGATAAGACGGGTAATATTTCAGTAACTGCGGCAGATGGAGGGGTGAATGTGACGGCGGGCGGAGCTTATGGGGCAAATAGATATTCTAATGCCCAGATCGGGCATGGCGGTTATCGAAATGCCAATCTCGTTGCCAATGGCTTCGATTATATCGGAAATATCGATGTGACGGCTACCCTGGGTGGTGTGAATATCGTGGGAGGAGACAATTATGGGGCCTACGCGATGGTCGGTCATGGAGGGTTTGGCGCGGGAGTATCTCCAATGGGTAATCACACGGGAAACGTTACGGTGAGATCGGGTGATAACATTGCGGTGGATGCAGGGTCGACCAGTTACACCTTTGCCAAGATCGGTCACGGGGGGCGGGACTACGATGGAGATCATGGTGGAGTGATTACCGTCAGAGCGGGGCGTGATTTAAATTTGATTTCCAGCAACGCGACTTCGGCCTATGCCCAAATTGGTCATGGCGGCGAAAGTGTAAATGGAGCAATGAGTGGCTTTATTGACGTGATTGCCGCAGTTGATATGTCGATCACGGGTGGTGCCTCGACGACCGGTAGCGGCTATGCCATGATCGGTCATCGAGCCTGGGATGGTACTGCCCAGGATGATACATGGGTGAGGGTCGGCCGAGACTTGAGCGTCGCTCAGGGACAAATCGGCCATCGTGCAAATACGACGGCTAATTACACCAGTGGGGATACCTTCATTGCAGCGTTTAACAATCTTACGGCTGACGCAGCTAGCCGGTTTGACAGCGCAGCTTCTACTCCTGCTACTCCGGGACTTCCACCGACAAATCCGATGACTCCCGGGGGTCGGCAACTCAGGTTTTATATTGGCGGTAATGATGCGATCAATTCGGGTGCATTGCTGAATGGTGTGGCTCACGGAGCCACAAGTTTTCCTAACGATATGGGCCCGGCTGAATTTGGTATGGGTGACTATATTAATGGCACTCAGGCGAATCCGGTAAACGGTAACTTCTCCTTCTATCAACTCGTCTGGAATGGTTATTACAATTACCTGGTCGAAGCCACTCATGCGGCGAATATCGTAGCGGGATTAGCTGGTGGAGAAGTGATTCTCTCACGGGAGCTGGGACAGCTTACTTTTGGTGCTTTGCCTGACTGGGATGGAGACAATATGCAGTGGATTGATGTCAATTCGCCGATCAATTACAGTTCTGCAGAGAATCTTACTTTCCGGGCCACCGGGAATATTAACTTCAACGCTGGAGCCCAAAATGCGGGAGCGGGTGGTGTTAATGTCGCAGCGGGTTGGGATGGAACGACGGATGCTTACAATCCACCTCTGCCGGTGGCTCTTCCGCCGGGGCCGAGTAACTTTGCAGCGATTCTGGGCAACGCTGCAGCTTGGGGCAATAACAACGGGATGGTAACGATCGGTGACGGATTGCAGGCAGCGGGCATCGCACTGGGTTCACGTAGTGGGGATACCAATGTGCTGGGATACTCCGTGGACATGGTAGCGGGCGGCCAGGTCGGCACCAGCGTGTCAATCGGTTATCAAGGAGACGGCTCAGGCGATATAAAAGTTCTGGCTAAGGACGGCGGTGTAGTGGTGGTCGGAGGAAGTGGCAGCTCTACATACGCCCAGATCGGTCATGGCGGTTTAGGAGTTTCTGGTAGCAAGTCTGGAAGTATCCTAATGGATTCTGCCGGTGCTGTTAAAGTGCTCGGCGGAGAAGGCTCCTCTGCGTTTGCGCAGGTCGGACATGGCGGTCTGAACTCGAGTGGAGATTATACTGCAGATATCGATCTCACTGGTGCCAGTTTTGAGATCGCGGCAGGAGGGGGAAGTCAAGCCTATGCTAAGGTTGGTCTGGGAGGAAACAATTCCAGCGGCACTCAAACGGGTGATATCTCAGTGATTGCCAGTAGCGGCGGCGTGTCGGTTGTGGGTGGCGATGGCGGCTCGAATTCATTGGCTCAAATAGGGCACGGCGGACGGACAACTACTGGCACGATGAACGGGAATATCACCGTGTTGGCTCAGGGAACCGATGCTGATGTGAGAGTCGAGGGTGGATCCGGAAATGAAGCTTTGGCCATGATCGGGCATGGTGGCACCAGTTCTGCAGGTAGCAAGGGACTGACGAGCGATCTCATTCAAGTCGAGGCGACTCGCGATGTGGTGGTCAAGGCAGGCCCGAATAACAATACGCTGGCTCAGATTGGTAACGGCGGCCTGGCTAGTGGCGGCGATAAATTCGGGGCCATATCTGTCAAAGCGGCCCGCGATGTGACCGTGACAGGAAGTGCAACCGCCAATGATGACGGATACGCAATGATTGGCAACGGGGGGGCGCAAAGTGCATCCAATACCCGTGGAAGTATCACGGTGACAGCTGGACGAGATGTTATACTCAAGGCAGGTGCAAACCCGGGGCCCGACACTCCGAACTTCGTCCAGATTGGGCACGGCGGCCAAAACAACGGGGGAACGCACGGGCAGGCCGGTGATAAAATCGAAGTCTTCGCGGATAATAATATCTCACTGGTTAGCGGAACCGGTACCGGGGCATACGCTCAAATCGGAATGGGCGGGCTAAACGCAGGTGGATCGCTCACTGCCGACATCTGCGTTCGTGCTGGAAACGGCTTAACCATGGATTCGAGCCAAACAGTTGCTTCCAATACTTACACGCAGATTGGCAACGGTGGCGTCAGTTCTGCAAGCGCCGCTAGTGACGTTTTTGCTGGCGACATTGTGGTGACAACAGGGGTGGGAGGCATCGTGTTGACGGGCGGAGCAGACTCATCTGCAAACGGAGCTTCGCAATACGCCCAGATTGGTCACGGTGGGGTTAGCTCCACTGCAAGCATGAGCGGTAATATTTCCGTCATCGCTGATCGGGGTGGCGCTGCCAGCGGAGGCGACATCGTTCTAACCGGAGGCGAGCGTTTCAGCTCTTACGCGATGATTGGACATGGTGATTCGGAGGGGCAAACCTCAAACGGATCTCGCCAAGGGGGAGTTCATCTGTTCGCATCTGGGGAATTGACCGCGACCAGTGGCACCGCGGCAGGCAACGTTAACATTTACCATCAGACGGGCTCGGCAGGTGGGCTGGCGTCCAATTACCTGGGCGGCGATGGCTTTCAAGTGGTTGCCAATGGCGGACTCACTCTGCCTGACAGTGCTGTCGACGATATCGGAGCGATGGTTAGTGGCAATTTCGGTAGTGGACCGATCTCCTTGGCGATCACTCAGGATGTCGATATCACCATAGGTGCCGGCAATGACTTTAACGGCAACACGGCTGATGATTTCTATCTGCTCACGGGTGGTGACATCACTTTGCTGAGTTCTTATCAAAATTCCGGAACCGGAAATTTCACTTTGGTCGCGGGCTGGAGCGGCAACAATTTCAGTTCGACCGGAAGCGTGGCCTACTCCGGAACTTCGCCGAATTTTAACTACTGTGAGCCGACGATTAGCCAAAGTGGCTCGCCGACAGTCGATTTTAATTGCCCGGACTTCGGCAATAATAACGGTGTGATTGTGCTCGGAGATGCCGCGCAAACCAGTCGGGTTTCTGTCGGCTCGCGGCAGGGGTCAACCAATCTAGCGGCTTACGGCTTGACGATGAACGCCAGCAATTCGAATGCGGATGCGGGCACTCAAGTGGGCTTTTATGGGAATGGTAGCGGCGATGCCAGTGGAGCGATTAACATGGGGCTCAAACTGGGTGGTCTGACCATGAATTCGGGCACATCGGCGAGCGGGAATTTTACCCAGATCGGTCATGGCGGGTTTGGGGCGACGGCGATCAATACTACGACGGCCGCCGACATAACCATCTCGTTTTGCGATCCGGGTGCAGTGACGCTTAACGCCGGCAGTGGCGATTCTTACTCTCAGATCGGTCATGGAGGGCTGCGTGTGGGAG
>JBBKXR010000278.1:0-47252 GCA_037969585.1 Verrucomicrobiales bacterium | reverse complement strand
GTCGATTGAGAAGGTGGGTGCGCCGCCGTTTGGTAGCGCGGTTGCCGCCTATGATTCGGAAACGGATCGTGCAGACGATTTTGCTATAGATTCGGAAAGCGATGACGAAGTGGCGTCATTCTTCACTCCATCGCGTCCGGACAGTGACGAACTGGGTGTTACCAGCAAGCGAGCCGTGCCTGACGTTGACTCGCTGGATACACTGCCAGTGCTCGACGACGAGGAGGCAGAAGCAGATCTGGGCGGCGGCTTTTTTGACGAATTGCCACCACCGGCGTTTTCCTTCGAAGATGATCTGTCGCGCTCGGTCGACGAGGAGTCGAAGGCTTTAGCAGAAAAGGAAGAGAGAGAAGGCGTTACGGGAGCTGATGAAGTTGCAGGAGAGACGGCATTTGTCGACGATGCCGATGTCGAAAATGACGACGATGAGATCGAAGAAGATGTCCGCCGCGACGTGACTTCAACTAAGGAAGAGTTTCCTCTGCCTGGCGTCGTCACCGGTGGCGGTGCGAATCGAGGTCGCGATATCGAGTTGCGCGCCATATTCGGAACGACGGAGGAATTTACGCTGCAGCGAATCGCCGATCTGACGCTGGAGCTTTGCTCGGGCATCGATTCCTGTGATGTTTTGGCAGGCGGCCGCACGGTGTCTGCCTCGCGTCGCTGTGGGGCAGCCGACGGAGCTGAAGCGGTGAGTCGTGGCAAGCGTGCCAAAGCGATATACCGCAACGTTCGCGATTTGGCAGATAATGCCGGGTTGTTACACGCGGAGGAATTGACGCTGCACACTGAGACCCACGCGATCAGCTTTTTTACCCGCAGTTCGGCTTGCGTGACGATTCATCACGAGCGTGGCGATTTTCGACCGGGCGTGCGCGAAAAATTGATCCTTGTGGCCCGCGGCGTGGCGGCATTTGAAAGCTGATACCTAGCGGACCGCGGACGACGACAATGGCGATCATCAATCACGGCAAAAAGCAGGTCCGATTTAAAATAGTCTACTGCGGCACTCCGCTGGGAGGGAAGACAAGCAATTTGCTGCATGTTCATCGGCGCCTCGATGAGAGCTTACGCGGCGACATGATTTCAGTGGCGACGGCGTCGAATCGGACGTTGTTCTTCGACTATTTGCCGGTCAATGCGGTCGAAATCGGCGGTTACGAAACCCGGTTTCAGCTGTACACGGTGCCCGGGCAGCGAGTTTACGATCAAACGAGGGAGATCGTGCTGCGCGGTGCCGATGGCCTGGTTTTCGTCGCCGATTCCGCCCCGGAGCGGATGGAGGAAAATTTGGAAGCGCTGACGGTGACGGGAGCGGTGCTCAATCGGCTCGGTCAATCGATGAGCACGATTCCGCTGGTATTTCAGCACAACAAGCGGGATTTGGCACGAGCGACGCCGTTGTCGGCAATGAACCGAACCTTGAACCGACGCAATCTGCCGTCATTTCCGGCGGTAGCGACTTCGGGGTATCAGGTGTTTTCGACTTTGGAAGCGGTGACGCAGATGGTGTTGCGGCGATTTCATCAGTCGCAGGCACGCGCGAATAACGCCGACTGGCGTCAAGAAGCAGATCCTGTGCAGCAGGAGCGTGCGGTTGTTCCGGCGGTGGCTAGTGCCAGCGGATCAAAATTTGTCAGTTCAAGCGAAGCATCCAAATTATGATGAGTGACCAGCCGATTTTTGTAGAGACGAGCAACGGCGACGGAGGTGTCGGCGATGACTGGTTGAGCGGCGGTGGCGATCCTTTTCCGGACTCGGCACCCGCGGTCGAAATCGGCATTGAGGCCGCGGAAAAGATCGATGCGGTGTTGGCGGATCTGGTTGCGGAGGTGCGCTTGGATTTTGCGGCGTTGCTCAATGACAGTGGTGCGCTGCTCGGCTGGGCCGGGGCTGAGAATGATGATGAATCACCGGCGGAGATTGCGGTGGAGTGCAGCGCCGCACTGGCGATGGGAACCTTTGCGGCGGCTCAGGCGCTTGCGGCTCAGCTGGGAGGCGATGAATCACGGGAATTGCTGCACCACGCTGGGGCACGAAGTTTCTATCTGACTGAAGTGGCACCGGGATTGGCCTTGTTCGGGGTTTGGTCAGGTGATCTGGCTCCGGGTTTTTTGCGCTCTCGGGCTCGGCGTGCGGTGAAGGGCTTGATCGGCGCGATGGGCGATGAGATCGCCTCGGGCGGGTCGTTGTCGATCGCCGTTGCTCCGAGGGTGATACCGGAGGAGCCAAAGGCACTGGTGGCGAGCGGTTTGGGCAATCGTCTGGCCGGAGATTCGGCCGAGTTGTCAAAAGATCGTTACGTTTTTGAAATCGGATAGATTTGAAACATGAGGCGCAAGGCTGCAGACACGGGTTTAGCGATTTTCCGGGAAGAGCATCTTTGCGCTTTCGGATTGGCCTGCGTTCTGCTATTAAATCGATTGGTAAGGTAAGGCGAGAGACTACGAACGCATGGAAACTCTGATCTGGAGAGGAGGCCCTTTGATGTGGCTGCTGTTGGGGTGCAGCATTTTGGCGATGGCGATCGCTCTCGAACGGTATTTTCATTTTCATCGGGCCCGCGTCGATGTCGGCGACCTTTTACACGGTCTCCGCAATCTGATCCGCAACCACAACTACGCGGAAGCGCTGCACGAGTGTGCGGGCACGCCGGGACCAGCGGCTCGAGTGATTCATTCGGCGATCATTCGCCACGACGCGCCGCGAGGCGAGTTGAAGGAGATTGTTCAGGAGAGTGGTCAGTTGGAGGTGCCGAAGCTGGAAAAATATCTCGCGGTGTTGTTGTCGATCGCCTACGTGGCGCCTCTGATTGGTCTGCTCGGCACTGTTCTTGGTTTGGTGACAACTTTCATGCAGATCAATTCTGGCGGCGGTTACGCGACTTCGACCGAGATTGCCAAAGGGGTTTACGAAAGTCTGATTAGCTCAGCGGCCGGTCTGATGGTGGCGATTCCGGTGTTCATTTTTTACTCGTTCATGGTCGCCTACGCGAAAACGCTGATCCATGATATGGAGCGCGCGGGGATCGAGATCGTCAATATTATCACCGACACGCGTCGCGAGCGGAGTGATATTCTGGAGTTCAATGCCAAGGATGCCGCCGATCAGACCGACGCCATCGAAAAGCGTGAACGCGAGCAGCGCGACCGTGTTCGCAGAAGTGATGACGATGACGCGAGCTCGTCGCGTAGCGGCGCCTGAGGGGTGGCGGACGGCTTTGAAATTCAGCCGAAATGCTGTTCAGTTTTCGCTTTGCCTTCCGTGTCAGAGAGAGTTTGATTGACGATCACCGATGAAGCTCGAAACCAATCTCAGCAATCGCGCCGGCATGCTCTATGTCGCTCCCCTGCTCGATGTGGTGCTGCTGATGTTGGTCTTTTTCCTGCTCGGATCGAGCATGGTGTTGAAGTCGGGCTACGCTGTGACGGTGCCGTATTCTGATTCGAGCCTCCCATCGGTGGATCGCTCCCATGTCATCACCCTCGCGGCGAGTGGTGCCTCGACGATCTTCTTCAACGAGGACCGGGTCACGATGGAGGAACTCGACAAGCGGCTTGCCGAAGGAGTGGCGGACATTCGCCAAATTATCCTGCGTGCGGATCGCGCGGCACCCTTCGGCGCAGTCGCGGAAGTTTCCAATCTGGTACTGTCGCACGGTTACGATCTGGCCTACGCCACCACTCCGGATTTCGAGTCGTGAGCAAACCCGAAAAAGGCGGCGGCGCTGCGACACCGGCGATCGACGGAGCCGGTGCAACTTCTGCATCGAAGCCGGAATCTGAACCGAACGAAGGGCTGGTGTTCCAGTGGCGGGCGAAGCGGGGCTATGCATTTGCGCTGACTTTTTTTACGGGGGTAGCGGTTTTGGTTCACGCGACAGGATTCTATCTGTTTCAGGTGGTGCCACCACTCAGTGGTCGGATCGAGGCGCAGCCGGCAAAAGTGACGATTCTCGATAGTGAGGACCCGACCACGGCGGCAATGTTGCGTGAGATCGATGATCGCCTGGTGTTTTTGCGGCCGGCATCGCTGGGTACTTCCAGTCAACTGAAGATCGAAGATTTTTCGGTGACCTTTTCGCCGTCATTCATGAGACATCGGGTGCCCTTCCGGCAGCCGGGCGCGCCGGAGCAAATTCAGCCGTTATTGGCCGAACTCTTACCTCATGATGGATTGGTGCTACCGCCGGTAGAGATAGTCGTTTTGCCTCCGAAAATGACTGCCGAGGCGGATTCGGCCTCGCGCTGGCGACTTGCCGGTGGTCTGGCGGAAAGGGCGCTGGTCGATGGAGTCACTGAGCAACTCGAAAAGGAATTACCGCGTCTCGAATCAGGTCCGGAGGTGAGGTATCAAATCTGGGTAGACGTTTCCGGCAAGGTTATGAATATCCTGACCTTGAGTGGTATGGAGCAGCCTTTGCAGGCGGATGTTGCGGCGGTGATACGTGGTCGCCTGCGGTTTCAGCCGAATCCTGAAGAACCGCTACAGAGTGGTGAGTTCCGTCTTGAGCGGTGATGATTTTTTGACGATCGTTAAGATCGCTGCCTATCCTATCTATCTACATGATCCGCGTCGACCTCAGTGCCATGATCATCATTTACCTGCTGGCGATGGTGGGAGCGCTGGCAATTGTCTGGGTGGGCACTGAGATCAGTCGGGCACGGCGTGAGAGGAGGCGGCTTCGAGATTACGTGATCTGCGACATTTGCGACCACATTTTCGAGGATGGATCTGAGAAGACGTTGCTTACCTGCCCGCGTTGCGGCCGGCTGAACGAGCGTGGCCGGGTGCGGGAGATTTGAAAAACGCTGGCAGTTTGTGCGCTACCGCCTAGAATGGAGAGCCTCCGGGAATGATGCTACGGTTCGAAACCGCTGTGCAGGCTCGGTTGCAAGAAACCGCTAGAACAAATAATGGAACGTAGAGTCGTAATCACGGGAATGGGTGTGTTATCGCCGGTTGGCAATGACCTCGACACCTTTTGGAGCAACTTGACCGCTGGTAAGAGCGGTATCGGTCTGATCGAAGCCTTCGACACCAGCGACTACAGTTGCAAAATCGGTGGGGAGGTGAGGGACTTCGATGCCGGGCAGTTTTTCAAAAATCCCAAGGACGCCCGTCGTGCGGACCGCTTCGCCCAACTCGGGATGGCGGCATCGAAATTGGCGCTTGAAGATTCTGGAGTCGATCTAGACAGGGTCGATCGAGACAATTTTGGTGTCATGGTCGGCAGCGGTATCGGTGGGCTGAAAACGTTGGAGGACCAGCATGAATCGTTGATCATGAAGAGCCCATCGCGGGTCTCACCGTTCACGATTCCGATGATGATCACCAATATTGCCAGCGGAATGGTGTCGATGGATTTCGATCTGCGCGGGCCGAATATGTGCATCGTGACCGCATGCGCCACGGCCAACAACAACATTGGTGAAGCTTGGCGCATCATTAAATTCGGCGATGCCGACGCCATGGTGGCCGGTGGTTCCGAAGCGTCGATAGCACCGATGGGCTTATCGGGTTTTGGCAACATGCGTGCGCTGAGTCTGCGCAACGATGATCCCGAAGCGGCTTCGCGCCCCTACGATATGGGTCGCGACGGTTTTGTTATGGGTGAGGGTGCTGGCGTGATGGTGCTCGAAGAACTTGAGCATGCGAAGAAACGCGGCGCTCGCATTTACTGTGAACTGGTCGGCTACGGCATCTCGGCCGATGCCTATCATCTGTCGGCACCGCATCCGGAAGGCCGCGGAGCGGCCCGCTGTATGAATATGGCGCTGAAGCACGCCAAACTCAATCCGACCGATGTGCAGTATCTGAACGCGCATGGCACTTCTACGCCGCTTGGTGACGTCTGCGAAACGAAGGCGATTAAAGTCAGTTTCGGTGATCACGCCAAGAACGGCCTGCTGGTCAGCTCGACCAAATCGATGACCGGTCATCTGCTCGGTGCCGCAGGCGGTGTCGAACTCGCTGCATGTGTGAAGGCGATCGAGACCGGTGTGGTTCCGCCGACTATCAATCTTGCCGACCAGGATCCCGAATGTGATCTCGACTACTGCGCCAACGAGGCACGCGAGTTGAAAGTCGACGCGGCGGTCAGTAACTCTTTCGGCTTTGGAGGACACAATGCTTGTTGCGCAGTGAAGCGCTTCGAAGGCTGATCAAGTTAAGTCATGAAGCGAGGGTTGGGATGGCTGACGGCAGCGGCGAAGTCGCTACGCAGTGATCCATTGCGATTGCTCCTGCTGATCGGTGCCGTCGCACTCGGAGTCTGGCTGTGGGAGAGCGAAAAGCCGTGGCAGGGAAACGGTGCGAAGCGGATCGCGCGAGGGGATCGGCTGGCGGTCGAACACTATGTGGCGATGTGGACGTGGTGGGCGGCGCTGGCTAACTTCGGCATTCTACTGACTTTGTCCCTATCTCGCCCATGGTGGCGGAAATGGACACAGCCAGTAGGCGGCGAGGTTGGTGATCAGGGCTGGCCGCAACGTCATTGGCAAACTCGGGGTGTTCCTGGTTGGAGTGTGTTCATTCTCCTATTGGCGATGACCTTCGCTGCGGTCTATCGCGGCCGATTGCTCGATCGGGAAATTCAGCGCGACGAGCAGGACAATTTGCGGCGCAACATTTTCGGCTACCACGAACGGCAGCCCGACGGAACGCTGATCTTCGAAGACATCTCATGGCAGGATACTTTTTTCGAAAACCGTCTCGCCAACAATCCGGTCCTTTTCAGTGCGCTGTCCCATGCGTCGCTGGAGATCTGGCAAAAATGCGCGGGGGGGAGCAATGAGCGCTTCAGTCTTGTTGCAGTGCGACTGCCCGCTTATCTCGCCGGCATCGCCTCGCTCGCGGCAGTTTGGTGGGCGCTGAATGTTTTCGGCTTCATTCGCGCCGCGCCGCTCGCAGCTCTGCTGCTGGCGATCCATCCTTATCACGCAGACTACACGCTGCAGGCGCGCGGCTACAGTCTGGTGATCCTGTTCGTGACTCTTGCGTCGGCTTGTTTGTTGCGTGCGCTTAACAGTGGGCGCTGGCGCTGGTGGTGGGCCTTTGCCGCGAGTCTGGTGGCGATGTTTTACGCCTACGCAGGCTCGGTCTACGCGGTGATCGCGATGGGCTCGGTTGGATTGGCAGCGGTGCTGACGATGCTGGTTCGCGGTCGTCGCGAGACCGGGCTGGCCCAACTCAGTCGTCTTGGGGTGTGCGGCGTGGTGGCGGCGGGTGGTTACCTGCAACTGATCGCCCCGTCGATCCCTCAGGTGCGCGTTCATTTGTCGCAGAGCTTTGAAAAAATCCCGCTGCACGCGGAGTGGTATTACCTCGCCTATCAGAAGTACTTCGGCGGCGTGCGTTTTTTGCGTGCCGACCGGTCGGACACCGCAGAGATGACCCCGACAGGATATCTGACGGACAGCGTCATTCTCGAAAACCCGGGCTTAAGCGCGTTGATGCTGTTAGTGCTGCCGTCGCTCGGTGTCTGGGGCTTGGTGCGAGCCTTTCGCCGCGATCCGCTGGGTGGCGCTTTGTTGGCAGCGGGGTTACTCGCACCTCTGTTGTCGTGGATTCATAATGGCTTAATCACAGGGCTCTACCTTTATGATTGGTACTGGATCTACGCGCTGCCTTTTCTGTTCATGCTGATCGCTATTGGAGCGACCAGTTGGTGGTCGCACGAAGATGCCGCTGAGGTTCGCGCGGCCGCCGTGTTCGGGGCCGAGCGCCGACTGTCGGTGCGCCGTGTCGTATCGATTGCCTGCGTAATTTTTCTGGCCGGCTGGTTCTTTTGGGAAACCAAACCAGGACGCTACGGCCGCCCGGCGATGACGCTCGACGTCAAAGGAGAGAGTGCGGTGTTCCCGCGAGGAGACCACAACTGGGTGGTCTATCGCGACGGTCGGATGATTCGCGAGCCTCGCAAGTTGTAGGCAGGTAGCGGTCTCGACGGGTCACAAAAAAAGACGCTCATTGCTGAGCGCCTTTTTCGGAAATAGAGTGTCTCGAGCAATCTCGAACTAGTCCGTAAACTGTTCGTAAGCGAGATAGCCGACTCCCAGAGCTGCAGCGAGTTGGATGATGCCATAGCCACTGGTGACACCGGCCGCTATGTGCTGCACTTCAGGGTGGTCTTTGGCTTCCTGCTTGGTGAGCTCAACTTTTTCCTCGAGCTGAAGAGGCTGCTTTTTGACCTCACCACCGATGGAATAAGACGCCATGCTGAGATTGGCCACCGCGACGAGCGCGAAAAATGTAAAAACTTTCTTCATAGGAAAGGCGATTATGGCTGGATCGTTTACAAAGTCAAGCACGCTGCTTTGCAAATATTCGCAAAAGAGATGCGCATCACTGAGTTTACCCTCGCTCGGAAATCGGGCCGATCGGTTGATCTTCCTTCGGACCTGAATAGTAGGTCAGCGGGCGATACAGGCGATTGTCGTCGAGTTGTTCAAGAACTTGCGCCGTCCAGCCCGCGGCGCGAGAAATGGCGAAAATTGGCGTGAACAGATCGGTCGGAATGCCGAGCGAGTAGTAAACGGTGGCCGAGTAGAAATCGACGTTGGCATTAAGACCTTTTTTCTCGCGCATCAGTTCGGCGATGCGCTCTGACATCTCGATCCATTTGGTTTCGCCGAGGTCTTCGGTGAGTTTGATCGCCATCTTCTGCAGATGCGGAGCACGTGGGTCCAGCACCTTGTAGACGCGGTGACCGATGCCCATGATCTTCTTCTTGTTGGCGAGACAGTCATCAACGTAGGCGTCGACTTTATCGAGGCTGCCGATTTTTTTGAGCATGCGGATGACACCTTCGTTGGCGCCACCATGCAGCGGGCCCTTTAGGGTGCCGATCGCCGAAGTGATCGCGGAATAAATATCGCTCAGTGTGGCGATGGTCACGCGGGCACTGAAAGTCGAAGCATTCATGCCGTGGTCGGCGTGAAGAATGTAAGCGACGTCGAGCGTCTTGGTGGCCGCGGCTGACGGTTCTTCGCCGTTGATCAGGTAGAGGAAATGTCCGGCCTCGCTCAGGTCCTGACGGATCTCGGGGAAATCCAAACCCTGTCGGGCACGATGATAGTAAGCCACGATCAGCGGAATCTTGGCACAGATCGCCAGCGCGCGCTCCTCGTTGAGCTCGCGGTTTTGATTGTCACCACGAGTATCGGAAAGGCTGAGCATGCTGACGCCAGTGCGTAGCACATCCATTGGACCGGCGTCTTTGGGGGCGGTCTTAAGAAATTCCACGACACCGTCGGGCAGCGAGCGCTGCGCGCGTAGGGTCGAAGTCATTTCGTCAAGCTGAGCCTGAGTTGGCAGCGCACCGCGATGCAGCAAGTAGAGCACTTCTTCGAAAGAAGTGTGCTCGACCAGATCGTTGATGTTGTAGCCGAGGTAACGCAGAACGCCCTGCTTGCCTTGGACATCACTCAGTTTCGATTCGTTGGCGATGACGCCTTCGAGGCCTTTGGCGTATTCCGGAGCGGATGAGTCTGACATGATCGGGACGGGAGCGTTAAAGCGGTTAGAAAAGGAGGGGGAAATTGGAGCGAAGAGATTTTGACAGATTTCAGCGCCGGGCTCAACCCATTGCTTTCAACAACGCGGCGCCCATATCCGACGGAGTCTCGGCGACAACGATTCCGGCGTCTGCGAGTGCTGCTTTTTTCGCTTCGGCGGTGCCTTGACCGCCTGAGATGATAGCACCGGCGTGCCCCATGCGACGCCCTGGAGGCGCCGTTGCACCTGCGATGAACCCTGCGACCGGCTTGTCGCAGTGTTCCTTCACCCATGCGGCGGCTTCTTCTTCGGCGCTACCGCCGATTTCGCCAATCATGATGATCGCTTCGGTTTCGGGATCGTCGTTGAACATTTTCATCACATCGAGATGCGAGGTGCCGTTGATCGGATCTCCGCCGATACCGACACAGGTGCTCTGGCCCATGCCAAGTTGCGTAACCTGCCAGACGGCTTCGTAAGTCAGCGTGCCTGAGCGTGAAACGACTCCGACCTTGCCGCGTCTGTGAATGTATCCCGGTGCGATGCCGATGCGGCAACCACCGTACGAATCTTCGCCAGTACCCGGAGTCACAATGCCAGGGCAGTTGGGGCCAATGAGACGAGTCTTCGAGCCTTTCATGGCGGCGCGGACGCGCATCATGTCCATGACCGGAATGCCTTCGGTGATGCACACCGCGAGATCGATCCCGGCGTCGACCGCTTCGAGGATGGCGTCGGCAGCAAATGGCGGCGGCACAAAAATCGCGGATACCGTCGCGCCAGTTTCTTCAACGGCCTGCGAAACCGTGTCGTAAATTGGCACTTTACCTTCAAATTCCTGTCCGCCTTTACCTGGCGTGACGCCGGCAACGATCTTGGTGCCGTAATCGAGACTGAGTTTGGCGTGGCGACCGCCAAAGCCGCCGGTGATGCCCTGCACGAGGACCTTGGTGTTTTCGTCGACCAGAATAGACATTTTATAAGGAGGAAAGAGTTGGAAGCTAGAAGCTAGGAGTCGGAAAGATCGGGTGGAGTCCCGTGTTGATGAATCGTCAGATCGTTGCCGTCAGGATCGGTGATGGCAACGAAACGACACGATGGTGATGCCATAACGTCGGTTTTGAAATTTACGTTCTCAGCGCGTAGCTTTTCAACTGCGGCATCGAGATCATCCACTTCGAGAGCCGCACCAGGACCGCTCTGACCACTTGGCGGCCAGGCATTGGAAATAGCCAGAGTGGAAGTGCCGACATCGTATTCAATCCAACGAACGGTGTCGTCGATGGGATGATCCATCGTGCACTTGAGGCCGAGCACGCGTTCGTAAAAATCACGCGCCCGATCCAAGTCGGTCACGGGATAGCCGACGAACACGATATCTTTGACTCCGATGCTCATAGTCGTCAGGCAGCGAGATCGTTGATGGTTGAATCGGCGCGATGCCACCAATAAACATCGCCGTGTGGCAGAAACCGATCCGTTGAGGAGCCGTTAAATTCCACCGCATTAGTCGGTGTTTCCTGAAGCAACACGCGGGTGCAGATCAGGCCGCGGTCTTCGGCATCGAGAAACGCGGTGAGCTTGGCGAAATAACACGCCGCCCGCAGTTCGGTGGTCGGATCGCCGGGCGTAACCAGCAGCCGGGTCAGCATCTCAGGCTCGCTGCTGCGGAAAAAATCGATCAGGGGATCGCGGTCGCTGATGTGAAAGGTGTGGTCGACGTTTTTGTCGATCCATTCAAACCATCGCCCTTTGGCGTATTCGAATTCGACCAGCATATTGGTCTCAGAATCGAGTGCCACGTTGCTGGTGCTGGCGATATCGACCGTGACCACTTCATCGTGGCCGTGCGGGACCCGACAATTGGGTGCGGCGCCGCTGATGAGGCGATGCCCCATGGCGTAGCGGCGACTGAAGCGCAGCACTATATCGTAGTCGCCGTCGCTCATAAAACTTAAGCAGCAATCGCTTTGACGGCTTTCTCGGCAGCATCAGCGAGATCGTCGGCAGCGATCAGATCGACACCGGATTCGGCGAGCGTCTTTTTGCCGGCCGCGACGTTGTTGCCTTCGAGGCGTACGATCAGCGGCAGTTTCAGATCGACTTCCTTGCTGGCGGCAACGATGCCTTTGGCGATCACGTCGCAGTCCATGATGCCACCGAAGATGTTCACCAGGATGCCCTTTACGTTGGGATCGCTGAGGATGATTTTGAAGGCGTTCTGAACTTGCTCTTGCGTTGCGCCACCACCCACGTCGAGGAAATTGGCGGGTTCGCCACCGCAATGCTTGATGATGTCCATGGTCGCCATCGCAAGACCGGCACCGTTGACCAGGCAAGCGATGTTGCCGTCGAGACCGATGTAGTTCAGGTCGAATTCCGCAGCGGCCACCTCGCGCGGGTCTTCCTCTTCGGGATCACGCAGCGCTTCGATGTCCGGGTGACGGTAGAGTGCGTTGTCGTCGAAACCGAACTTGGCGTCGAGCGCCAGCACCGCGCCGTCCGGTGTGGTCACCAGCGGATTAATTTCGACCATCGAGCAGTCGCACGAAGTGAAAAGATTGTAGAGCGCGCTGAGCAGTTTGCCGAAGGCTTTGCCCTGAGGGCCGCCGAGTCCGAGCTTCGATGCGATTTTTCGAATCTGATAGGCTTGCAGGCCAAGAAGCGGATGCACCGCCTCGTGCATGATTTTCTCAGGCGTTTCTTCGGCGACACCTTCGATGTCGACGCCACCTTCGGTGCTGGCAACGATGACTGGGCCGCCGCTGTCTCGATCCATGATGATCGACAGGTAGTATTCCTTTTCGATGTCGACCGCTTCAGCGACCATGATCTTGCGCACCAACCGACCTTCTTCGCCGGTTTGATGAGTGACCAGCGTCTGACCGATCATCTTACCAGCAAGCTCCGCCGCCTCTTCAGCCGTCGCGGCGATGTGAACGCCACCCTGAAAGCCATTTTTAAAAGTGCCTTTGCCGCGTCCGCCGGCGTGAACCTGGGCTTTCACCACCAGCTTGTCCGTGCCAAGTTCTTTGGCGACTGCCGCAGCTTCCTCGGCCGTTCCGGCAACCGCACCCCGGGGGGTCGGCACGCCGAATTTTTCAAACAGTTCCTTGGCTTGATACTCGTGAATATTCATGATTGTGAATTGCCTCCACCTCAATTAGGAGGCGGCCAAACTAGGGGTGCGCTAATCAACCGTCAAGCGCGGGCTTCCGTCAGATCACTACATTTCATGCGCTCATGTACATAAGTATCGGATTAGCTGGAGTGATAGTAATTCTCCTGATCACAGTGGCGCCTCGCTTGCTGCGCCAGCGGCGACGATCGCGGCTGCGATCGTCGCCGTTCCCGGAGTCATGGGTGGCAATTCTAAGTGACGAATTTGGTATCTACGAAAAGCTGCCCGCGGATCTGCGTGAGTCGCTGCATGAGAATGTCCGGGTGTTTCTCGATGAGAAAAATTTCGAAGCTTGCGGTGGCCTTGCGGAGGTCGATGTGCGCATGCGTTTGCTCATCGCAGCTCAGGCTTGTCTGCTCTTGCTCGGTTTGGAAAATCACGGCTACTATCCGAAATTGCGCTCGGTGTTGGTCTACCCGGGGGCCTTTCACGAAGCGCGGCGCAAGACTTTCGATCTCGCTGACGACGACGATCGACAAGTGCGGCTCGGCGAGTCGTGGACCAGTGGTTCAGTGATACTGTCAGCGGAAAGCGTGGTCGCCGGCGCGCGCAACGATGACGACGGCATGAATGTCGTCATGCACGAGTTCGCTCACCAACTTGATCAAGCGGACGGAATCGGCGACGGCGCACCGATTCTTGAGCAGTCGGCGGAGTATGAAGATAAGGGCGACTATGAGGATTGGGCGCGAGTGCTGGGTGAGAATTACCAGGAAATGCTCGACGATCTCTTTGAGCGCCGTCGGCCTGTACTCGATCCGTACGGCGCGACTAATCCCGCCGAGTTTTTCGCAGTCGCGACGGAGACGTTTTTCGAGGAACCGGAGAGATTGCAAAAGGAAGCGTCGGACCTGTATGCCGCGCTGGAGAAATTCTACGGGCTGGACCCGGCGGCGTGGGGGTGACTAAGTGCGGCGCCATCTTAGTCGGGGCGCGACCTGCTCATTGATGGTAGTTTCGAGATCCATGTCTCATCGTTCTTGTGCTGTATGAGAATCGGGAAAATCATTCTCGGGTTTGTCGCCGTATTTTTCGTGTGCGTTTGTCTACAGATGCTCGAGCCGTGGTTTGACAGGAAGAATCCGGAGATCTTGAGGTCGCGGGAAATAAGTAACGCCCGCCAGATAATTCTCGCATGCCGAACCTATGCTGCAGACAACTATGGGAGCTTTCCAGCCGATCTTCGGTCGCTGATTCCTGGTTATTTTGAGCCTGATGAATTTAAACAGAGCGTCCTAAATTCGAACGGAGAACCAAGGTGGATTTATCACACAGGCTTGATCGAAACGGGAGAGTCGACGAAAACCCTGATCCTTGAGTCGGTGTTTCAAATCGCCGATCAGAAGATTTACGGATACTCCGACGGGTCCGCAACTCCTCTACCGGTAGCGAATGCCGAATCGGCAGGGGATTAGAAAGCCATCTCTAGCTCTGCTATTTTCGATGGATTCTTTGAGACTCTGAAAACGTGCTTCCAAAAAAGAGGAAGGAGAAAAGCGGCGTGCCAATCAATCGAGCCATCCACCCGTTGCCTGAACAGGCGAGAGTTCGCCGGCGGCAGTGATCCACACGGCGATGGCGTGATTTTTGGCACCGGCGGCTGACAGATCGGGGAGCGTGAAGCTGGCGGTCTGCGTGGCAGTTAATTTAGCCTGTTGGTGATCCAGAGCGACGAAATCATTGATCAGGGCACGGCGGGAGTTTTCACCGCGTTCGACTTGAGTCTCCAGACCAAATCCAAGCACGGCGATATGGACCTCCCACTCGCCAGTGGCGGGTTCGGCAACGTCGACGGACACCGATTTTCCATCGACAGTGGCTTTCAGGTTTTTCGGGTGCTGGGCTGACAATTCGGAACTGTCCGGTAGCGCCCGTCGCTCGAAGTAGCCGCGCCATTCAGTGCCATTGAGCACAAAGCCAGGAGTGTAGACCGAGTTGATCTTGGCGGATTTCTGGTACGCGTACTGGCGCTCGGTATTTGCTGCGCTGCCATAGGGATCTAGCCAGCCGAGGCGATCCCAGTAGTCGACGTGCCAAGCGACGGGCACGTATTTTTTCCACAGATCGTCGTTGCGCAGGGTCTTGCTCAAGTAGGTATCGGCCGGGGGACACGAGCTGCATCCCTGCGAGGTAAACAGTTCAACCAGAGCGACCCGCTCCGAACCGCTTTCGAAAACTTTCGGTCCGGTTGGCACGCTAATGTCGGGTCGCTGGGCAGTGATCGATTGCGTCAGCCAGATCAGAGCGAGCGAAATGATCAAGATCGGGGCGACAAAGGCTTTCATGAGATTGTTGGCGGGGAGGAGGGGGGAGCCGCTATTCATACCGACGCGAAGCGCGCTGGGACCTTACGATCCCAATTCCAGCCTTCAGCCACTCATCCCGCAGAGAGACACATAAATTTCCGGTAAAATTATACCTTTACACATGGTTCCCGATTTTTCCCGTTATCGCCGATGTTGGAGCTCTAAGTGGCGAGGAAGAGCTGCAGGGCTGAGGGCAGCGGGCTGGTCCAGTGGCGGTCTTGGGCAGGCCAATGCAGCTCGCAGGCGTGCAGTGCGTGGCGATCGATGAGCAGGCGGCGCTCGAGGTTGGGCGTCCAGCCGGTTTCGATAAAGTCTAGGTAGCAGGTCTCGTCGACGCCGTAGATTTTGTCGGCGACGATGGGGTGGCCGCTGTCGGCGAGGTGGACGCGGATCTGATGCATACGGCCATGCAACGGATGGCAATCGATCAGGGCGAAGCGACCGTGGCGATTTTCGAATCGCTGTTGGGTGCGAAATTCGGTGCAACTGGGTTTGCCATCGAGGTGGGCGGCTTGTTTGACCCAGATCGGTGAGGAGGCGAACTCGCCCTTGCGGCGCAGTGGGCTGTCGACGGTCCACTCGTCGGCGTCGGGCCAGCCGTGAGCGAGAGCTTGATAGCGTTTGTCGAACTCGCCATTCTGCATGGCCAGTCCCGCACGGCTGGCGGCGTCGTGGTGTTTGGCGATGAGGACGATGCCACTGGTCTCGCGATCGAGCCGGGTGATGATCGAAATCTGCCCGCCGTTGGCGATTTCGAAAGCGAGCAGACCGCGCAGTTCGTCCCACAGGGTGGAGGGGTGGTTTGGCGAGGTTGGGTGGACCAGCAGGTGCGATGGTTTATCGATGGTGAGGTAGTCCTCGTCTTCGGCGATAACCGAAAAATCGAGATCATGGAGGACTTCGTCGTGCAGGCTCATGGGCAGCGCACGATAGCCGCTGCGGAGGTAGCGATCCAGTGGCAGCTGGGGGATTGATCGCAAAATGCTGGACTAGCGGGCGTTACGCGCTACTTAATGGCGCTTCGTTCCTTTTTCCGTTTCCGATTTCTCATGTCCGACTCCGATCTCTATCAAAAGACCCTCGCCGGTCCTTCCAGCCTGACCGGCACTTCCTTGCACACTGGGGAAAAGGTCACGCTGACCCTGAAACCGGCGCCAGTGAACCACGGTTTGAAATTTCGTCGCATCGATCTGGATGATCAGCCTTTCATCGAGGCGAACGTTGACAACGTGCAGAAAGTCGAACGGGCGACGACATTGGCAAAGGGCGGCGTAAAAGTTCACACCGTCGAACATGTCATCTCGGCGCTAACTGGGATGGGCGTCGACAATGCGATCATCGAGATGGATGCCAACGAGCCGCCGATCGGCGATGGTTCGGCGGCGCCATATGTGGAATGCATTAAGCGGGCGGGGATCGAGGTGCAGGACGAATACCGGGCGGTGTTCGAGGTGCGTGAACCGATCAGTGCCGAGACGCGGGACGGATCGATTCTGATCGTAGTTCCGGATAAAAGCTTTCGTATTTCCTGTACGCAGGCAGGCCCGGACGGGCGCATGACGCAGTATTACTCGACTGTGGTCACTCCGGAGATTTACGAAAAGGAAATTGCGGCGGCGCGGACGTTCGTTTTCTACGAGGATGTCGAACCGCTCTTGGAGAAAGGGCTGATTAAGGGGGGAAGCTTGGAGAACGCCATCGTCATCCGTGATGACACGTTCATGAGCAAAGAGCCGCTGCGCTTTCCTGAGGAGCTGGCGCGACACAAGATCCTCGATCTGATTGGTGATCTGATGCTCTGTGGCCGCCGCATCATGGGCCATGTCATCGCGATTAAACCGGGCCACGGGCCGAACACCGACATGGCGCGACGCCTGGCGAAGGAGTTCGGCCAAATCATGTCGATGGTGCCACCGGTGAATATTCCGACCGGCAAGGGTGTGCTCGATGTGAATGAGGTGAAGAAGATTTTGCCGCATCGGTACCCGTTCCTGATGCTCGACCGGGTGGTCGATTTTGAGGGTGAAACCAAGTGCACCGGAGTGAAGCAGGTGTCAGTTAACGAGCCGTATTTCCAAGGGCATTTTCCCGATCATCCGGTGATGCCAGGGGTGCTGCAGCTCGAGGCGATGGCGCAACTGGCGAGCATCATGCTGCTGCGAGTGGAAGAGAATCAGGGCAAGATCGGCTACTTCATGAGCGCTGACAAAGTGAAGTGGCGCAAGCCGGTGTTCCCTGGCGACACGCTTTTCATCGAGGGCGAGATCCTCAAGATTCGTCGCAACATCGGAGTGGCTCGCGCTCGCTGTGTCGTCAATGACGAGACGGTATCGGAAGCGGAGTTGAAGTTTGCTTTGATGTAAATCGGGCCAAGCGAAATCGAGCTATGGCTGACACCGAAATTCACCCCACTGCTATCGTCGATGCCGCTGCTCGGCTCGGTGCCGGAGTTGTTGTAGGTCCCTATTGTGTGATCGGGGCGGCAGTTACGATCGGCGACCGGTGCCGACTTCAAAATCAGGTAACGATTTCTGGGCCTACGGAAATTGGTGTCGACAACGAGTTTTTCCCGTATGCCTCGATCGGCCAGCGGACGCAGGATCTGAAGTACGATGGTGAACCGACCTGGTTACGGATCGGTGACGGCAATGTGTTTCGCGAATTCGTTACGGTAAACCGGGCGACTTCCGCCAACGAGGCGACGGTGATCGGCAATCACGGGAACTTTCTCGCCTACACGCATATCGGACACGATTGCATCGTCGGCGACCGAGTCATTTTTTCCAATAACAGCACGCTGGGCGGTCACGTCACTGTTGGCGATCACGTCGTGTTGAGCGGTCTCGTGGCCATTCATCAATTTTGTAAAATCGGCGCCCACGCGATGGTCGGCGGTTGCTCGAAAATCGTGCAGGATGTGCCGCCGTTTTTTATCGCCGATGGCAATCCGGCCAAGGTTCGTGCGGTCAACTCGGTCGGAATGCAGCGGCGGGGATTTTCCGAGGGGGCCGTGCGCACCGCTAAAACGGCCTTACGCAAAATCTATCGTGAAAAGCTGAAGCTCTGCGAGGCGATCGAATCTCTCAATGAGATGGACGACCCGGATGGCGTCATCGAAGTCATCACCAGCTTCATAGGCAGTTCGGAGCGAGGTTTATCCTAAAAATGCTTTTTGAAACGAAGGGAGGCCACGGGAGGAGTATCTCGCACGCGCACGGTCAGTATAGAAATGAGGAGTTTGAGCTTAGCCAAATACCTTGCTTTGCAATCCCCGCAGTGTTTGCAGCCCGTTCCAGTTTGAGCCTTTCATTGGTCGACCAGCGGTTTGACGCGCATGGCTAAACCGCTCACGATTTTCTTCGAACACCTCTTGCAAAAACTGGCTACTGCCGATCGCCATGCCGTCGGTCAGGTAACGTATTTTGCATCGCAAAATCTCACATACTTCCAATTCGCCACCGGCCTCCAGGGTCTTCTCAACCTCGGCCCGGCTGATTCCCAGCCGTCCGCATTTTCCGGACTTTGCATCGCTCTGCCGTTCCTCACCGTGCCCGTATAATAGTAAGCGGTAGCGAGGGGCCGTCGATCGCCAAGTGCGACGCCGATTGATACCGAACGAGGTGTGATCCAGAATTGCCCCGAGCCCGTCACGCGCTGGCCTTTTCCCTGCGACGGCTTCCGCATAACCGCTCCAGCGGTAATCCTTGGGGTCGTTGACGATTCCCGCGCGCACCGGATTCAAGTCGATGTACGCGGCGATCGTCAGCAACGCCGTTTCGTCGCCTTCGACAAGTACGCTGCGAAACCGGTTTTCCCAAAGTGTACCGACTCTACGGTGTCGGCGATTGTGCCAGCGAGTGTAGCGTTGCTTCAGTTCTTTGAGAAACACCGATAACAAAAAACGTCGGGCCTGATAGCGGGTAAGGATCTCCCCCATCTGCTTCCCTGTAGAATCTAGCGTAGCTCGGTCAACTTCGAGCAAAGCATCTTTCAGTTCGCGGCGCCGGTAAATCAGCGGCAGCAACTCCCTTAATCGAGTTTCAGTCAGCGGAGTTTGCTTGTCGCGCTGCGGCACCCGCACCAGCAGATGAAAGTGATTTTCCATCAAGCAATAGGTCACGACCTGGACGCCCGAGAACTTCTCCAGCCGGCGCATCAAATCGTGAAAGTGCCGTTTCTCCGGTTCCTTCAGTGTACGCTGCCGGTCCGTTAAACGTGAGACGACGTGATAAAATGACTCGGTGTGATTGCGTAGAAGACGGCGAGGCATTGGTGGTAAGAAATCTCCGAGTTTAAGTTCGCATTCAGCGCTTAGAGAAACTGCACACTGATAACAATACCGCAACTAATAATTTTCCGGGAAAAAGAAATTTTGGATGATTTGGACTCAAATTGGCCCAGTAAATCATGTTTTCGCCTGAGTCTCGCTGAGCCGGATGAGGGGGGTGGCTGCGACGGTCGGTGTCTTTGCGCTGACGGGAGAGGGCGCTGAGTTGGTAGCGAGGCGCTGCAGGGCTTGTAGCTCTTCGACGACCCTTCTAGCTATCGTTCGCTGCCCGCGGGGGAAGCGCAGGACGAGTAGGCGCTTGGGTTTGGCTTCGCCATCGCTGATGAGAATGTCTTCGCTCAGCAAGCGGGATTCGTGGCGGATGCTGAGTCCAGTCAGAGGTAAGTCTGCGTAATATTTGCGCCAGCTGCGGCGCCCGATGAAGCGAAGCGAGGCAGCCTCAGCGTTGTTGGCGTCGTGATCGGCGACGAGTTTGCCGAAGGTCTGCGGGGTAAATCCTGAGAAACCTTTTGTCCGGCCGGTAATGCAATTGGCGACCCAGCGTACGTCGGGCTCCCGTGCTCCGATGGCGATGCGGAGTTCGAGTTCTTCGTCGGTGCTCAATTTTTTCTCGAGCACATCGGCGGTCGTGGTGCCGTCGCTGTCACTGTCGGCGGGGGCGGACAGTTTTTGCAAAAGGAGCCAGCCGAAGACGCGGGTTCGGCGGAAAAGTTTCGGTGTCACGTAGACGGAGGCGGTGAGAAACAACACGAAGACGATGCCGGCGACCATAGGCGAGATCGCCATCAGAGCGAGTCCTCCGATTACGGCAGTGTCTTCGGCTGTGCTGACAACAATGTTCGAGACGGGTTCTGGTGAGGTGTTGACGGCAAGGCGGGTGCTGGCTTTGACGCCATGGGTGACCAGGGTAGCGCTGCCCGCGAGCAGGGCAATGATGACCTCAAAAGCAGGGTCAGTCGCGCCGAGCGTTTTCATCGCGAGAAGGGCTCCGCCGATTGGTCGGATCAGGGTGTGAACGGTGTCCCACGCAGAGTCGACCCAGGGGATTTTGTCAGAGAAAAATTCGGCGAGAAAGAACACACTGGCTGCAGCGATCACAGCGGGATGACCGAGCACGGTGAGCTGCTCGTATTGATCGCCGAGGGCGATCCAGTTAAAGCGAATCGCCAGCCCTGCGATCAGCACGGTCAGGTAGAGATTCAACCCGGCCAGCGTGGCGAAGCCGAGCGCGATCGAGAGTTGGTCGATGATTTCCATGATGTCGGGAGTGAGTTGGTTGACTCGTTACGGCGATGAGTTGAGGTAAAAGGGCTTCAGGATTTCGATGGCGGTGTCGTAGTCAGAATCTTCGACGACCCAGAGCTCGGGCAGATATACATCGGCGGGAAAGCTTCCGTCGGCGGCTGAGAGGAAGTCGTTTTTGAGCAGAGTGGCAATGCCCTCGCTTTCCAAAATCGACTGAAAATGGCCAACTCTTTCCTGCCGGTGACTCTCGTAAATTTTTCGCATGGCGCAAGGCGTAGGCCGGAGTGGCTAACCGTGAACACTCGCGGATAGTAAATCACTCAGCGATTACAAAGTCCAAGGCGGTTTGTAGCCCGGGTCTATGGAGTAGCGCCATCGCCACTCAGTAGACCCGCCATCAACTAGCCGAAAACAAACTCTTCAGCCGTCCGAATAGGCCCTTTTTTTGCTCGTCGTCATGCTCCCCGTCGTTGGTTCGACTCGGGCCATGGATGTGACCTGGCTGGGCGTTAGCTCCCAAGTGGTCGCAGGTTTGGCGGGGAATCATGGAGTGAGGGGCGCGTTCTTGATAGGCGTCGCCGTGGACGCGGCACTCGGATGATGCGAGTAAGCCGGACGCCTGGCACAATTCGACGGTCATGACGTCGTCGGCGACCGGCAGCGGCATGGTTGGGTAACGCAGCGTTTCACTGGCGCGCATGATGTCGGCCCAGATCGGCAGTGCGATGCGACCGCCGTAGCCTCGGTCGACGATACGTTCGGGTTGATCGAGTCCAACCCAGACGCCGCAGCTGAGACTGCTCGAGTAGCCGACGAACCACGCGTCGTGATAGTCGTTGGTAGTGCCGGTTTTTCCGGCGACGGGAAAGTCGACGCCAAGATCGGTGACTGACTGGCCGGTGCCACCGGGTTCCATGACTTTTTGAAGAACCTGAGACGTCAGCCAAGTCGCTCCCGGACTGACCACGCGGTAGCCTTCGGGTTCACGCTGGTAGAGCACGTTACCGAGTCGGTCCTGGATGCGTTCGATGAAGTAAGGATCAGCGCGAAAGCCTTCATTGGCGAAAGCCGAGTAGGCGCTGGTCAGTGATATCAGGCTGGCGCCGAGATTGCCGACGTAGATCTGGGGTGAGGAAAAGGCACTTTCAGCAGCACCGTCAGCGATGCCGGCGTAGCGGGCCATTTCTGATACAGCATCGATGCCGGCGGTTTCACCGACGCGTACGGTCATGGTATTGCGCGAACGAATTAGACCTTCTTCGGCGCGGGTCCAACCACCGAATGTGCCGTCGGAATTGCGTGGATTCCAGCCGGTAGTATCCCAAGCAATTTCGCCGGGCTGGATCGGCTGATCGCTGATCAGGGTGCCGGGAAAGAGCCCGGACTCGAAGGCAATGGCGTAGATCAGCGGTTTAAAAATCGAACCGGCCTGACGATGGGCTTGGGTGGCTCGGTTGAAGTGGCTTTCTTCGAAGCTGCGACCGCCAACCATGGCGCGCACCGCGCCGAGTCCGTTGTCCACCACTGTGACGGCGGCCTGCAGGTAGTCGGTTCGATCACCGTGATGTGCGCCGCGGGTCGGGTGAGGGTAACCGGAAGTGGCTTCGATGCTGTGCAATCGACTTTCGACCGCCTGTTCAGCCGCCTCTTGCAGTTCGAGATCGAAAGTTGTGTAAATATCGAGGCCGCCGACCTGCTGCTGTTGATCGGTGAGCAGGCGTTCGATTTCGCGGCGGACGGCCTCACTGATATAGGATTCGTTGCGATGCTGGCGATCGATTTCGGTAACGCCCATCGGGCGAAGATCTGACGGTGAGACCTCGTCCTGCGACAGCACCGAAATGATTTCCATTTTTGCGGCGCGAGCCTGTTCGGGGGAAATCATTTCCAACTCGAGCATCCTGTTGAGCACGGTATCGCGTTCGCTCAGGGCCGCCTCGTAGTGGCGAAAAGGTGAGAAGCGATTCGGTGCGCGGATGACACCGGCGAGCATCGCGGATTCGCCGAGTGACAGATCGATGGCAGGTTTGCCAAAGTGAGCACGCGCGGCGGCTTCGATGCCGTAGAGGCCCGAGCCGAGGAACACGCGGTTGGCGTAGAGAAAAATAATCTCCTCCTTCGAGTAGTGGTCTTCGATGCGCCGAGCGAGCATGGCTTCGACCAGCTTGCGGTGCACCGTCTTTTCGCGCATGTCAAAACTGATACGTGCCAGCTGCATAGTCAGGGTGCTGGCCCCTTGAGCGAAGCCGCCCTCGCGCGCGTTGCGTACTACTGCACGGGCAACGCCAAAAAGATCGACGCCGGAGTGCTGATAGAAGCGAGTGTCTTCGCGCGCGATGAGTGCATCGATGAAAAATGGAGAGACATCTTCGATCCCGATGATGACCCGTCCATCACCGTGGAGGCGGGTGAAGGGGGTGCCGTAAGTATCGAATACTACCGACTCCTGAGGCATGCGACCGACTTGCCGAAGGTCGTAGCTCTCGGCCGTACGCTTGTAGCGCACGTAGACGCCGAGCGCGATGGTGCCACCGATGATGGCGACAAAAATCGTAAAGCTGGCGAGGCTGCGCGCCCACCATGAGCGCGGCCATAGATTTTGCAGTAGAGCGAGAATGCCGCCCGAGATGCCGCCCGGAGCTTGAAGAGAAGGTGCTGCACGCCCCTGCTTGCGCTGACTCCGGGTGGCCGGCGTTGATGCGGTGCGCGTGGGCTTTGCCTTTGCCGAAGCGGTCTTGGTTTTCTTTTTGGCTTTCGGCTTCGCCGCTTTAGCGGTAGCTCGACTGGTCGATGCGGCAAGACGTTGGCGACTCTTCGGCTTTGACTTTGCCGCTTTGCGTTTTGCGGCCTTACCGATTTCACCGACGCCTTTGCTGACTTTGGCTTGGAGTTTCACCCATACCGACTCACCGCTACCAGCACCGAGCACCCGCTTTCGGGCCTGGGCGCGTTCACGCTCGCGTTGGCGTTTTCGCTGACGTTGGCGAAGCCGGTGACGATTGATTCTGGCGGTCAAAATAAGAAGCTCGAGGGATGAGATCCAGGCCGATGAGTGCCAAAGTTTTTAAAACTTTGGCGAAACTTAATAAATATTAGTTATCATGATAGTTCAAGTAATTGTGGTGAATTTATATGCTATTGACGGAATTGAATGCGTGAACGCCAAAACCGAAGGCAAATTCGACAACAAGGAGGAATTCATTTCAGGCAGACCTTTCGGCATGTGCCTGCTCGATTTTTTCAATAGAGACGGTGCTTGTGCTGGACTGATGGCGTGAATTTTTCTGACTTGAGGCCGAGATTTCGCCGAATCAGGCGTCATGCTTGCGCGCGCCGGTTGTGAAGCCCTCAGGCAGTGGTATTGTAACGGCTTTTTCAGAGAAAGCGGATCGGTCCAGCCACCAAGAGGCTGTCTAATTCTTCGATTCGCGCATAAATTTCATATTTTTACAGAATTTCAGACATGGGTGTAATCGGCGATATTCTTCGAGTCATCGGCATCATTTTGATGGTGGTGATGGTGTTCAATCTGCTCATCATCGTGCATGAGTGGGGTCACTTTTTGGCGGCCCGCTGGCGTGGGCTGGCGGTCGATCGTTTTCAGATCTGGTTCGGTAAGCCGATCTGGAAAAAGAAAATCAACGGAGTGCAGTACGGCCTCGGCTCGATTCCGGCTGGTGGATTTGTTTCGCTGCCGCAAATGGCGCCCATGGGAGCGATCGAAGGTCAGGCGATCGATGATGAAAATGTCGATGCCGATAACGACGGTGAAGCGGTAGTGGAGGTGAAGCCGGAGAACCTGCCGCCGATCACTCCGCTCGACAAAATCATCGTCGCTTTTGCCGGCCCATTGTTCAGCTTTCTGCTGGCGGTGGTATTTGCCTGCATCGTCTGGGTCGTAGGTAAACCTGAAGCTCAGATGGCGCAGACTAAGTCGGTCGGTTACGCATCGCCTGGGAGTCCTTCAGCTGAGGCAGGTTTTCAGCCGGGCGATGAAATCATTTCGGTTGGCGGTAAAGAGATTGCGCGATTTCATGGGCTGATTGACAGCGTCGACTGGAATTACATCACCAGTGCAGAGACAGACGTTCCTGTGGTTATCAACCGTCCCGGCACTGGTGAAATGACGCTAAAATTGAAAAAGGATCTGGCGGCACTTAAAGATCCGAATGCCGACAAGCGTTCGTGGTGGAAGCGCACGGTTGCCGCGATTTTCAGCCGCTCAGCTTTGCCCGATACCGGCTTGCGCGGTGCCGAAAATCCGATGATCGGCCAGGTCAGTCCGAACGGTCCGGCCGCAGTCGCTGGCCTTCAGTCCGATGACGTGATTCTCAAAATCGATGGCATCGACGTGAAGAGTCGTTTCTTCATTACCGATTACATCAATGAGCATCCCGGCAAATCTCTCGAACTGGAGATCCGCCGTGGCGGGGAAGTGGTCTCCAAAACGGTGACACCGCGAGCACCGGACAACGTTCCTGAAGCCTGGCCGGAGGACCTGCGTGAAGAATACAGCAAGAAGCCCCTCGCCGGTATCGGTTGGGACGAGTACGGCATCAGCACGATCGCTCACCCCAAACCGGGCGAGCAAGTGGCCAGTAGTTTGCGCGTCATCGTCAGCACTTTGAAAGCGGTTGGGCAAAAGGGAACGGGCGTTAACGCCGGTCACCTCAGTGGCCCGGTTGGTATCATGCGCCTTTATTACCGCCTCTTCCAACACCCAGACGGATGGCGCCTTGTGCTCTGGTTCAGTGTCGTGCTGAACATCAATCTTGCCGTGTTGAACATGCTGCCACTGCCGGTTCTCGACGGTGGTCATATCACAATGGCCTTGATCGAATGGATCACGCGCAAGCCGATCAACTTTCGCGTGCTCGAAGTCATACAAACCGCCTGCGTGGTTCTGTTGCTCGGCTTTATGGGTTTTGTTACCCTAAAAGACGCGGGTGATTTGTTCGGTGGTGGTGGCAGTAAGGAAACGATCAGTTTCGACGCGCCAGCTGGAGCAGAAACTGCCGCACCCACGGAGTAAGAAAGTAGACGACAGCGCGCTCGTCGTGTTGAGTAGTTGGCAACGTTTCTTCACGCCATCTATGCTCTCCCACTGCGCCAGCCCTTATCGCTTCACTCGTCGCCGTTCGCGCGAAGTCCAGATTGGTAATGTCACTGTCGGCGGCGACGCGCCAATTCGGGTGCAGTCGATGCTGACCTCGGATACGCGTGACACCGATGCCTGCGTGCGCGAGTCGCTAGAGTTGGCAGAGGCCGGCTGCGAGATCGTCCGCGTGACCGCGCAGACCAAAAAGATCGCCGCCAATCTTGAATCGATCGTTGCCGGGATTCGCGCTGCTGGCTGCGATGTGCCGGTGGTCGCCGACATTCATTTTAAACCCGACGCGGCGATGGAAGCGGCCAAGTGGGTGGAAAAGGTGCGCGTCAATCCGGGCAACTTCGTCGATAAGAAGAAGTTTCAAGTACGCGAGTACAGCGACGAGCAATACGCCGAAGAGCTAGAGCGCATCGAAGAGCGATTTGTGCCGCTGGTCGAACGCTGCCTTGAGCGCGGAGTGGCGATGCGCATCGGCACCAACCACGGCTCGCTCAGCGACCGAATAATGAATCGCTACGGCGACACGCCGCTCGGCATGGTCGAGAGCGCGCTGGAGTTTGCCCGGATCGCACGTGAGCACAGCTATCACGAGTTTGTCTTTTCGATGAAAGCCAGCAACCCGAAGGTGATGATCGAAGCCTACCGGCTGTTGGTGGCGCGCCTCGACGCCGAGGGGGATGACTGGAACTATCCGATTCATCTCGGCGTCACCGAAGCCGGTGACGGCGAGGACGGCCGCATTAAGAGCGCGATCGGGATCGGTTCGCTGCTGCTAGATGGCATCGGCGATACTATTCGTGTGTCGCTGACAGAAGACTCCGTCGAAGAAATCCCGGTAGCACGCGCTCTGATCGCTGCCTGTGACGCAATCACAAAAAGTGCCGTCGCGCTCGACGAATCGATCGGTGATGACTGGCCCTTTGATCCTTTCGATTTTGTGCCGCGTGCCAGCGAGAAAATCGAAGTCAACGGGATCGCGCTGGGTGGCGACGAGACGGTTCGAGTTTTTACCTCGCGCGAAAAGTGGGGCGCGCTGGCGCACAAGATCGACAAGCTCGGCGATTTTAAACCTGAACTGGTTATCGAAGATGCCGAAGTCGTTGCCATCGATCCGCGTGACCCGGCGGCGATAGCCGTCGTCAACGAACTGGATGAAGCCCGACTGGTGACGCTCGCCGATCGACTCGATCTCGGCATTGTGCCGGCTTACCGATTGCTCGCGCTGAAGCTCGACCCGAGGCATCCGATTTTGCTGAAGGACACGCTGGTGGCCTCGGACGATGCCGAAAAGCCGTTCATTGATACATTGCTCGCCGCCAGCGCACAGATCGGATCGCTGATCTGTGATGGCATCGGTGACGCCGTTCTGATTCAGGGTGAGCAAGCCCCTGGGCAGTCACTGCGACTCGCCTACAATCTGCTGCAGGCGTCCGGTGCGCGCATTTTCAAAACCGACTACGTCGCTTGTCCGTCATGTGGTCGAACCTTGTTCAATTTACAGACGACGACGCAAAAAATTCGCGCCGCCACAGGCCATCTCAAAGGCGTGCGCATTGCCGTGATGGGCTGCATCGTAAATGGCCCCGGCGAAATGGCCGATGCCGATTTCGGCTACGTCGGCGGAGCTCCCAGCAAGATCAATCTCTATGTCGGCAAAGAAGCGGTAAAGTTCAACATCCCCGAAGACGAAGCTGTCGATCGCCTGATCGACTTGATCCGCGAGCACGGTCGCTGGATCGACGCGCCGGAGCCGGTTGAAGTGGAGTAGGGGAGGGGTTCCCTGTTCCGCAGATGCCGACTCTAGTCATCTTTGCTGGATTGCCTGGCGCCGGAAAAACGACGCTGTCGCTGAGGCTCGCGCAGCACGTTAACACCGTCCACTTGCGCATCGACGCCATCGAGCAATCCTTACGCGATTTCTGCAACCTTTCCGTCGAGGACGAAGGCCACGAATTGGCCTACCGAATAGCGGCTGACAATCTGCGACTCGGGTTAAACGTGGTCGTCGATTCGTGCAACGCGATTGAGCTCACGCGGCAACAATGGGAGAACGTTGCCACTTCGAATGGAGCCGAATTTGTCAACATTGAGGTGACATGCAGCGACGCAAAAGAGCAATCGCCGTCGGATTGAATCTCGCACCTCGAACATTGGCGGGCTGAAGCTGCCGGATTGGCAAGCCGTGATAGATCGGGAATATCATGTCTGGTCGAGTGATCGGATCACAATCGATATCGCAAATAGATCGATCGATGACTGTTTCCAGAATCTGGCACGCCGTCTCTCAGAGGCGTAAACCACGGGACTACAGGGTGCTAAGGCATATACTGCGCGCACTTTTTCTTCAGTATTTCGACCAGCTCCGGCTGCATATACTCGTAGTCATCCCGAATGTTGAGCACGGCGATGCGTTTACCGCCGATTGCGTGGGAGAATTTTCGATTGAGACGATCGCGGTGGGCTTTTTCCATTACCAGAATGAGGTCGGCCCATTCAAGTTGCTCGTCGCTGAGCGGAACCTCGGCGTCGTTGTTGAGACCGGCGGAATCGACTTCGATTCCAGGGTAGTCGGCGAATGCGGCCTCGGCGGTAGGGCTGCGCAGTTTGTTCTGCGAGCAGATGAAGAGCAGGCGCTTCAATAGCTTCAATTTCTGAACTGCTTCTTGTCGTCGTCCGAATCTTTGCTGAGCGCGGCGTTTTCGCTGAACGCCTTGAGCATGAGACCGAGGCCGCCGGCGATCATGACGAGCATGATCACCAGGTAGGAGAGTTTCATGCTCATCACCGGGCGGATCCGGCTGACAACATCGATGATGATGATCGCCAGTCCCATCCAGGTCACTACCCATGCCCAGGTCATGCGGGCGTTAAAAAACAGTGCTGTCACACCGACAAAAAGTGGCACGAACAGCACGCCCATCGATGCGGTGCCGTTCATTCCACCGGCACCGCCCATGCGTCCGGAAATCATGCCGGCGTGACCGGTTTCGATGCGCACCGAATCGATGAGCAGATAAACGCCAACGATCGACAGCGCGAGGCCGAAGAGAAATTTGAGTGCACCGCCGTCAGTGCCACCGGGTTTAATCATGGCGACACTTTGCCACTTTCATTCATGGCTGTCACGCGCGGAACCGCAAGGAAGGGCGGTGAGAGCTCTATTTTCCTTCACGTGCCTGATACTTCGCCTTAATCAGTTTCCCGGAAAATAATAAATTGACACTGAGCTTGGACCCTGGTTTCTGAAGGCACTTTTCGCGCCTGCTAGCGCGTCCAGCCGGGATCGCTGGAGCTGCCCATGCCGGAGATGATCGGCACGGACTTGCCCGTCGCAGTGTCGGTGCGGTAGATGTTGTCTTGGTAGGCGAACACGAGGTGGCGCGAATTGGCGCCCCATGAGGGGCTGTCACCGGCTGACAAGACGCGGCTCTTACGGCTGGGGAGATCGTAAATGGTCACTGCGGGGAGAGTGCCGCCGGATACATAGGCGATGCTGCGTCCGTCGGGGGACCAGCAGGGCTTGCGGCAGTCCGCTTGACCGGTTGGCAGGAGTTGCGGCTTTCCGCCGTTGGATGAGATCAGGTAGAGTTGCGGGGCGCCGCCTCCGTTGGAAGAGTAGACGATTTGCTTGCCGTTAGGTGACCACGACGGGGTGGCTTCGTGGGCCGGGCTGGCGATCAAGAGCTTGGGTGTTCCGCCGTCAGCTTTGATGGTGTAGAGGTCGGCGTTGCCGTTCACGGTGAGCGTGTAGGCGGCACGTTTGCCGTCGGCGGAGAAAGCAGCTTCGGACTTCGCTCCTTGCTGTTTGACCAGCGGTGTCGGTTGGGCGCGAGTCAGGTCAACGCGCAGGATGTCGGCAAAACCCGGGGCGTGAGAGGTATGCATCAGGCGCAGTCCACGCGGGCAAAATGCTGGCGATAAGTTGTTGCGACCGTCGCGCGTGATCTGGCGCACGTTGCGTCCTTCGTAATTGCAGACATAGATTTCGTTCGAACCGCTCTTGTTGCTGACGAACGCGATCTGGCTGGTGGCAATGCCGGGACGCTGGGTGATGGCCAGCACGATATCGTCGCAAAACTGTTGCAGGTCGTGGTCCATGTCGCTGCGGTTGTATTCGCGCTCGAACAGCTTTTTGCCACTAGGGGATACGAGTTTACCGCGCAATTTATTGCCTAGTTCCAGTCGAATCTCGGCGATGTGAGCTCCGTTCGGCGAGGTCACGGGCTGAATCGCATCGGACTGTCTTAGATGCCGGTCGAGCATTTGTGTCGCTGCGGCGCCGAGATTGCCATCGACCTTTTTGATCGCCACGGCTGGCAGGCCAGATGCTTGGCCGTGGCAGGGTGGCGTAGCCCCCATGGTGAACAGTGCGGAAAAAGCGGCGAGTAGTAGAGCTCGCTGGCTCCCCGGTTGGCGAGCGGTAGGTGAAGCGGAATTCAGCATTCGAAACGACGAAAAATTGATAGGACTGAAAGCGAAATAAGCGCCCGTGGGTAAAATTGACCACAATTGCGCTGCCCTGTGTGCGATTTGCGGGGCCGGTGGTGGATCGGGGGGAGCCGGGGTCAGCGGGAACCGGCTTTCAACTGGCGTAGATTGCTCATCCTGCCTGAACCGGCTTTGGTTGAGTTGGCGGTGGTCGGGCGACTCGCGGCGACCGGCTTTGGTTTGGGAATGCTGACGGCGTCCGCAGGCATTTTTGGCTGTTCGGCTTTGGTCAAAGCCACCGCATTGAGGGTGGGTTTAGCGGTGGCAGTAGGCTCGGCAACCAGTTCGTTGGCAACGGAAATCGATGGTCTCGCTTGAGCGGGAAGGGTGGTGACCACGCGGTCCGGTTTTGTAGAGGGCGTTGCAATCATGGTTTCGGCCGGGGGCGCGGCTTCGGGTTGCTGCGGCTTGATTGCCTCATTTTCGGCCAGACTGTGTTGATGCAGGTCGTGGGTCACTGTGGGTCCCCGGCGTTTTTCGTCAGCGTCTTGTCCGATACCGTGCTTTTCATGCTTATGGTGCTGGACGGGAGACATATGAGCTTTTGGTTCGGCCGATGGCTGCCCGGCATTGACCTTCGCATCGGTGGGGGAAGATGGTTGCGCTGCCGTGGCAGGCGCGATCGACGTTGCTGCTGTACTTTGCGCCGGACCGGATAGGTCGAGGCGCGGGAAGGCGAAAGCGAGTATCGCGAGGTGAATAGTCAGGACGAAAACGAAGACGGCAATTTTTGGCGGGGCGCACATGGTAATCGATTTGGAAAGGGGACAGAAAAGGAAAAGCGTCCGTCGGCCATTCTGCTTGCGGTGCTTCACTACCGATCGCTGGCTGGACTGAGTTGAGCGGGTCGAACTTAAACCTGTGGTTCGAAGAGTAGACCGGGAGCCTGCTGAGCCGTCTGGCGGGCGACGGGATTGATAGCTGGTTGGTCGGCAAATTCGGTCTGTCCAGTGGTATTGGAATCGGCAGCGCTTTCGAAGGTCAATTGCTGCCCGGAGATATTGGTGTTGGCTGATGCGGCTACCGCTACGGCGGGTGCTGCGACTGGATGCGGAGTCGCGGGGCGTTCGAGGTCGGCGGTGACCATCTCGACCTCTTCCTCCATAAATCGTTCGGCGTCCGTTTTGCTAACGCGTTTGTGGGTATTTTCGGTCGGGACCGGTGTGGCGGCGACTTTTTGGGCGACTTTACTTTTGCCTATAGCTTCGCAGCCGTTCAGGTAGGCCGTGGAAATCGAAGCGTCGAGTTCCTCGCAGAAGAGGCGGACTTCACGGCTTTTGCGTTGCAGTTTTTCGCGCAAATAGCGGGCACCAATACTGGCTGGTATGGCGATTAACAGGGCGAGCACCGTGAGTGAAATACTGGTGCCGATGCTTGGTTGCGTGTTGGTGAAATTGGCAGCGTTGCCGACACTGAAGGCAGCCATCAATCCCCAGGCAGTAGCGAGCAAGCCGAGCAGGGGTACGCTGTTTACCAAACCGGTAACTAGTTGCATTCTGCTTTCCAGACCTTGACCACATTCGTCGGCGATGCGGCGCAGGCGAGTGCGGAACAACGCAGTTTCGCGTTTTGACATGGCAGCTGCGCGGAGTAGGCGTGCTTCGAAGGTGTCGTCGACTTCGGATGAACCGAGCCAGTGGTAGGTAAGTTCTTCGGCGCCGCTTGTGTAGACTTCGTGGAGGACCGAGCCACGTGCTTTGGCGTTAGAGCCGTAGACTTGGAGGGGGTGGGCAGAATTACGAAAGTGCTTGAGGAAAATTTTGTCGTTCCGGTTGGAACGGCGCAAGCCCATGGTTTTTGAGGCAATCACAGACCAGGCGAACAAAGAGACGCCGAGGAGTAAAACGCCGAAGCCGAGCGCCCATGGATGTTGTCCATTGAGGAGGTGGGCCAAGGGGTTGGCAGTGGCGATCAGGGGCAGGAGGTCGGTAGCCGAAGTCATGGAGGGCGACAAATTGATTAAGAAACCTAAGTTTTTAAAAATATCGAACAATTTTTAAAAATTTCAAGTTCCGTTCGCTCTGTTGCGATCTTTCGGCATAGACACGGCGATTCGCAGATTGCACCGATTGGAAATCGGCCAGATCGGACTGCATGCCTCGCCTTGATCGGAAGCCTAGGCTTTGTCGGCCGCTGTTGCGGTTACGGGGGGCGTCGGTATTCTGTTCCGACGACGAGTGCGGGCGGCGTAGATGAAAAAGCCGACACCGATGAGGATCATGAAGGTCGAGTAGAACTGGCCGCGGGTCAGAGGACCGAATTGGGCGATGCCGTGATCGGGTTGGCGAAATGCTTCGACGAAGATGCGAAACACCGCGTAACACACGAAAAAGAGGCCGGTTAGAATCCCGTGGCTGAGATTTTTCCAACGCAGGCGCACCCACAATAGTATCGCCAGCAGGGCAAGGCCTTCTAGCGCGGCTTCATAGAGTTGAGAAGGATGGCGCGGCGGCAAAACCTCGCGCAGGACGTTGGCGACCGCGTCATCGTCGCGTGCGGATTCGATCATTTCGTGGGCGGCGTAGTAGCTTAGCTGGCCCTCGCTCGCGAGTTGGCCGGACTGGAGCGCTTGCTGCAATTCGGCGAGCCGGACATTGAAGCTGTCGCTCGCAGCGGCGCAACGGGCGGAGACGGCAGCGATCTGCCCGATAGACCACGTTGTCAGCTCGGGAGGAAACTTTACCGCCCACGAAACGTCGGTGACGCGTCCGTAGAGTTCGCCATTGATGAAGTTGGCGATGCGTCCAAAGAACAGGCCGATCGGCGTCACCACCACAAGGTTATCGCCGAGTCCGGCCCAGGAAAGTTGATGGCGTCTAGCGTAGAACCACGTGAACAGCATCACTCCGATAATTCCGCCATGGCTGGCCATGCCGCCGTCGAGGAAGTCAAAAAAGATCAAAGGATTCTGAATGAAGTCGTCGAAGTCATAGAACAGCATCGAACCGAGTCGGCCGCCGAGCATGACGCCGAATATTGCGGTGTAGGTGATGAAATCCCCTACCTGTTCGCTGCGCAGTTCGCTGCAGTTTTTGCGAACCAGGTGAAGAAGCAGGGCGAAGCCGCCGATAAATCCTGCCACGTAGGCCAAACCGTACCAACGGATCGCCAGCCGTTCCGTGAACTGGATCAGGATCGGGTCGAAGTGATGGAGATAGTAGTCGGCCAACAACACGGCGGGAAAGGCTGGTAGGTCGTCTGAAATGGTGGTGGATGCAAGCACGGGAGTTGTGGAGAGAGAACGATCACAAATAACCAAGCGATTAAATTTAACTTTTCTAATTATAGAAATTATGATAATTTTACATCAACCCTACGAAAACCTCGTTTACGCATTTTGAAACTAGACGCCAACGAATTGCCGCATCTGATCGCCGCCGTGTGCCTTGAGGTGCACCGCCAGCTTGGTCCTGGCCTGCCCGAAGCAGTCTATCGCGACTGCTTGGAGCGCGAAATGCGCATGCGCGAACTTGAATTTGAGCGCAATTCGCCGCTGTTGATCATGTATCGGGGCGAGCACGTTCCGAGCGCGGAGATCGCATTGGATTTTGTCGTTGAAGATCAGTTGGTGGTGCTGGTATCCGCCGGAGGGGACGGTGATATCGAGGCTGAACTCACCAATGGGCGCCGCGAGTTGGAGACCTATCTTCGCTTGTCCGGGCTCAGTGCCGGACTCTGGGTGAACTTTAATGTCGACGATCTTCGCACCGGAATGCGGCGAGTCGTGATTGCCAATCGCGAGGTGGCGATGGGAGCGATTGGGGCTGGGTTTTCGCGGAATTAGCCAGCTAGCTTACGGTGAACCGTAGCGGGTATAAAGTCAGGGCCGAGCGAAGACGTCCTTGCGCAGGTCGCGCATCGTCGACAAATCTTGCCAATCTCCTCCGCGCATCTTTCGTGCACCGGACTTTCGTTTTGAACTGAACTGTTCGCGGCGACTCTCGAAAATTTTCTCAACGAAGGCACTTCGACCGAACACGACGCCGTCGCAAAAGTAGCGCGCCCGGTGTCGCAGGAGCTCGTGGAGAGCTAAGTGCCCACCTTCACTCTCAATCACTTGGGCTACCAGCTTCGGATCGATGCCTCTTCGGGGGCTCTTGGTTAAGTTAGGGGCGCCAGTCCGCTGCTCGCCTTTTCCAAATAAATGGATCCGGTAAGTCGGTGCTACGTGTCGCCAGGTCTGACCCCGTCCTTGCCAAGCCCGGGTTCTGGTGTGCATCCGAATCAGGCCGGAGCGTGCGGTTCGTCGTCCAGCAACCGCTTCCGCATACCCGCACCAACGATAATCTTTCGGATCATTGACCAGACCGGCGCGGACCGGATTGAGCTCGATGTAAGCAGCCATCGTCATCAGCGCATGCTCATCCTCGCCGTCGACCAGGACGCTCTTGAAGCGATCTTCCCAGAGGATTCCACAGCGATCGTTCCGAAGGTTATACCACTGCGCGAAGCGTTGTTTGAGTTCTTTGAGAAACACCGTCAGATCGGCCATACGCGCCTCGTAGCGCGCTAGAATTTCGTTAAGCCAGGGTGAAGATGTGCTGCAACGTGCTGCTGCCTCGGCTCTGTCGAGTTCGTCGCGCAACTCGCGAAGTCGCTTGCCATCATATAGGAGCGCCAAACGCCGTCGCAATTCGGCAGTAGTGAGCGGTGGCAATGAATCTGGATCCGGAACTTCGACGAGGAGATGAAAGTGGTTGCTCATCAAGCAGAAGGTAAGCACCCGCACGCCAAGAAACGCTTCAAGCTTTCTCATGGTCGAGCGAAAATAGGTCATCTCAAGATCGCCAAAAACGAATCGGCGATCGACGATCCTGGAGATGCAGTGATAACAACCGCCGTGAGGAAGTAGGATTCGAGGCCTGAGCATACAATGGGATAAGTCAATTATCACACATTGCAACAATAAATGACCATGTCATCTATAGTGTATAATTCATAATACATCGTATTTCCAGTCTGCTCTCTGTTTGGCCTTTCGGCACTGCTAGTAGTGCCGAAAGGCCGCCGCCGGTGCTTGTCAGATCGTTGCCGATCGCTTAGGGTCGCCGCTTTGTTCAGTCTGCTTGCCTAGCCTGATTTGACTGCGACATGGGTGGCCGGCTCGACTTGGCTGCCAGCGCCGTTGGAAAATATGATCATTCGCCAAAAATCTTTTGCCCGTGCCGGGTTGATCGGTAATCCGTCGGACGGCTACTTTGGAAAGACGATATCCTTTATAATACGGAATTTTCACGCAGAGGTGGTGCTTTGGGAGTCGCCGCGATTGGAGATTATGCCAGCGGCGCGGGATCACTCCGTGTTCGACAGCATCGAGGCATTGGCGGACGACGTGCATAGCTTCGGCTACTATGGGGGAATCCGCTTGCTGAAGGCCACCGTGAAACGTTTTCACGATTATTGCTCGGAAAACGGTATCGATCTTGCAACTCAGAACTTTACGCTGGAGTATAGCAGCAACGTGCCGTCGCATGTCGGCATGGCGGGCTCGAGTGCGATCATCACCGCCTGTCTACGGTCGCTCTTGTCGTTTTATGGGGTGACGATTCCGAGGGCCGTCCAAGCGTCGCTGATTTTATCGGTGGAAAATGATGAGCTCAATATTCCGGCGGGACTCCAAGATAGGGTCATCCAGGCATTTGAGGGCTTGGTCTACATGGACTTTGATCGCGACCTGATGGAGAGTCAGGGCTTTGGCTTCTACGAGCAACTTGACCCAAATCTGTTGCCACCGCTGTTCGTCGCTTATTCGACCGGTTTATCTGAAGGCACTGAGGTTTTTCACAACGATATCCGTGGTCGCTTCAATCGCGGGGAAACGGAGATTGTTGAGGCAATGGAAACGTGGGCGGATCTGGCGAAACAAACGCGTGACCTGCTGGTGGCGGGGCGGGGCGAAGAAATCGGATCCCTGCTCGATGCGAACTTCGACCTGCGTCGCAAGGTCTACCAGATGGGCGCGGGAAACATTCAAATGGTAGAGGCTGCGCGGTCGTGCGGTGCATCGGCAAAATTTACCGGTTCAGGAGGCGCCATCGTCGGCACCTGCGAGGATGATGCGATGTTTCAGCGTCTGAAGGAAAAGCTTGAGCCGATGGGACTGAACGTTATCAAGCCCCAAGTCGAAGCCGAAGAGACCAAATCTTGAACCCGGTCGAAGCCCCTTTTATGAAAGTTCGCAAAGCAGTCATCCCGGCGGCCGGTTTCGGTACGCGATTTCTACCAGCCACCAAATCACAGCCCAAAGAGATGCTTCCGATTGTCGACACGCCGACGATTCAGTATGTCGTCGAGGAAGCGGTCGAGGCGGGGATCACCGATATCTTGATGGTGATCGGGAAGAGCAAGCGAGCGATCGAGGAGCATTTTTATCGTAATTTCGAACTTGAACACGAGCTGGAGGAGAAAGGCAAGACCAAGCTGCTGGAGCAGATTACGCGCATTTCAAATCTCGCGAATATCCACTTCGTCTGGCAGAAAGAGCTGCGCGGTCTCGGTGATGCGGTATCATATGGGCGGAGCTTTTGTGGAGGCGAGCCGTTTGCCCTACTTCTTGGGGATACCCTGTTGGGGACGCCGGACGGAGCGCAATCGGTGACCCGTCAATTGATTGACGTCTTTGAGGCCCACAACGCGTCAGCGGTCGCCTTGGAGCGAGTGCCAGAGGAAAAAGTGGAGCGCTACGGAATTGTCGGCGGAGATGAAATCGATGGAACGGGCGTCTACAAGCTCAACCAATTGGTCGAAAAACCATCGATTGCCGACGCGCCATCGAACCTGGCCATGGCAGGTCGCTACGTGTTCAGTGCCGATATTTTTGAGATTTTAGAAAAAACTCAGCCCGGCAAAAATGGTGAAATCCAGCTAACTGATGCAATGGCGACGATGCTTAATGGAGGGGAAATGTATGGGCTCTGCTTCGAGGGCAAGCGTTACGATATCGGCAACAAGTTAGATTTTTTGAAAACCAACATCGAATTTGCTCTGCGCCGAGACGATGTCGGCCCGGGGTTGGCCGAGTATTTGAAACGTATTGTCGCGGACCTCTAAAAAGGGGCGGGGCAAAAAAGCGGCGGCGGCGAATCACTACGCCCCGAACGTATTCTGCGAGGCCGGCAGTCCGAATTTCGGCCGATGAGTGCGCTTGAATTACCACTCTTGCTTCGGGGCTCGGTCAAGGACTGCTGAGCGCTTGGTGATTTTTCCGGGTCGCCACGGATACCGCCTCCCCATTGATGTGGCTTAGTTCATTGGTGTGATAACGCTGCAAATTGAGCATTTATCTGGATAAAAATTTTTCTCATCAAAACGATTCAGAATTGACAATAAGCGCGTATTTATAGTTTAATTTTGCGAAATAGGTGTTAAAGTGCATCAAAAGTTTATTACAAAACTTAACCCGAGATAAAAAAGATCTAATAATTATGGTAAATGTAATTAAAGGCTTTACAAAAAGGCAAAACCTCGGTAAATTTCCCGACTCAGTGTAACCATACTAACCAATCTTAAAAAAGAACAAAGCCATGCAACTAGTCAACGATCGAGAGATCCCAGTCGACGCCAACCCAGATCGGTTGGCAGATTTTATCATGTTCACCCAACGTTCGTTTCTGCTCGACCTATCGCAGGAACTGAATAAAGGAAACATCTCATACGCTCAGTTTTTCCTTCTCGGCTATCTGGCCAAGGAAGACTTTCTCACCATGACCGACATCTCGAAAAAGATGGGTCATTCGACTGCCGCCGCCACTGGTCTGGTCGATCGTCTTGAGAAGCTGGGCTATGTGCAACGCCTTCACGCTGCTGAAGATCGTCGCAAGGTGATGGTCCAGATCACCCGCAAGGGACTTGAACTGGTCACCCGCCTCCGCGACGTCATCGCTTCGAACATCTCCGACGCCATGTCGGACGGTTCTAATAGCGAAAACGGCAGTGCCGTGTCATCGCACAGCCAGATCAACGAATTCCTCAGCCGCTAATGCTGCTGTCTGCGCCGCGACCGATCTCTCAGATTTTTGAGAGAAGGTCAGGGCGCTAGGATTTGGTCACCGATCTCAAACTGTGGTTGGTGTTCAATTGGTTCTGACAGATCCTTTTCCCGAAACCTGAAGAGCAGCAAACGATTTGGTACGCTGAGAATTCCGACTCCGTTTGGCTAACGCTGTTCCGATCGATTCGGTTCGACAAAACCGCCGTTCCCTTCCCGGGAGCGGCGGTTTTTGTTTGGCGAAAATGGAGATCAGCGTTTGCGGATGTTTCAGGGGCTGGCAATCTGAATGAGGTATGCCGACCGTCGCTATCGAAACTTTTGCTCCATTGTCAGCCATCGATGGTCTGACTCATGGGTTTGTACTGCGCGATCCGGGAACTCGAGTCGATAGCGCCGACCGTGAACAGGTGCTCGATCGCTTGAGACCTCACTACACGCGGACTCTTGCGGAGGTTGGAGTAGAATTTTCCGAATTGGCGATGGCCGAGCAGAATCACGGCGACGGAGTGGCGATAGTTTGCTGTGAACCGGGTTTAGATACAAAAGTGCACGCCGGTGTAGATGGCTTAATCGCTGGTCGGTGCGGCGGTGTACTGGGGATCTATGTCGCTGACTGTTGTGCGGTCTACTTGGTTGACCCGAAGCAGCGGGTGTGTGCCTTAATTCACTCCGGCCGCAAAGGTTCGGAACTCGGGATCGCTGTGCGAGCCATCGAAAAAATGGCGGACAATTGCGGTAGTGAGGTTGCAGATCTGATCGTCGTTCTCAGCCCCTGCATCCGACGACCGGCTTATGAAATCGATTTTGCCGCCGAGATCCGCCGCTCCGTGGCCGCGGTTGGCGTTCCACTTTCACAAATTCACGATCCGGGCACGGATACCAGTCGGGATCTGCAGCGCTACTATTCTTACCGCATGGAAAAAGGTCACACCGGGCGCATGCTTGCGTTTCTCGGCTGGGATGTTTGAAAAATGATGGTATGAAACCTGCGTTGAAAGCGAGAGCGCACCCCAGGGCATGAACAAAAAAGCGGATTTTTCCATCGAAGCATCAGCGAAGACCAATCTCTCGCTGCGTGTCCTGGGCAGACGCGCTGACGGGTTCCACGCCATCGAAACCCGAATGTGCCGACTGTCACTCAGTGATACGCTGGATTTTCGCTACCTAGCTGCTGGGGAAGGGGCCAAAATGACATGTGATGATGCCGCATTGCCCACAGGCGAGGAGAACCTTGTGATAAAAGCGGTGCGTGCGATGGAGAACTACTGCCATCAAGGATTCGATGTCGCCATCGATCTGCAGAAACGAATCCCATATGGTGCAGGCTTAGGAGGCGGCAGCAGTGATGGGGCTGCGGTTCTCAAAGGGCTCAATCATCTTTTCGACCTCCGTCTCAGTCCCGAAAAGCTAGCGGAAATTGCCGCAAGCATTGGCTCCGATGTGGCATTCTTTTGCCACGATGCCACAGCGGTTTGCAGCGGTCGTGGAGAGATCGTCGAGCCGGTTGAATTCGAGTGGAAGTTGCCGCTCGTGGTAATAAAGCCACCATTCCAGATTCCTGCATCCTTTGCCTATCAAAAGTGGGCCGACTCAATTGAAAACCCAGGAGTCAGCTATATCCCGCAGATTTGTCCGTGGGGTGAAATGTTCAATGACCTCGAGCGTCCGATTTACGAAAAATTTCTAGGTCTCGCTCGTCTCAAAATGTGGCTGCTCGATCAGGGGGAAGTCCATGCCGCCCTGCTCTCCGGTTCGGGGTCGTGCCTATTTGCGATCCTGACTCGCAACGACAGTGGTGAACGGCTCAGCTGTCGCGTTCGCGAGACCTTCGGCCAGTCATACCAGACCGAAGTCTGTCACACTCTTCCTTGAATGCGCGGAAGGCGACGGCCGCCGGTTGTTGAAATTTTGAAATGTAATCACGATCGACTACGGTCTTCTATAATTGACCATGTCATCTATAAATTGACACTTCGGTAGCGAAATTGAACTACGCTGACGCGGCGACGGCTATCCTCGCGATGGACGACCGGCGCTTGTTTCGTGGCCGCTGCTTGCAGCCTGTTTTGAATTACGGGCACAGACGATTGATCTGCCACTCGACGGGGCTGCTGCCGCTGCCAACATTGCCTCCCGCGTCTGCATCGTCGCCGCGCTTATATTCAAAGCGGTCGTGCAGACGATTGGGGCGCCCTTGCCAGAATTCGAAAACGTGAGGGACAAGCCGGTAACCACCCCAGTTGGGCGGGATCGGAACGCAGTCGGGAGCGCCGGACTCGGGAAATTTTTTGCGGAACTCGGCGTCACGACCGACCAACCAATCGTGATCGGATATGCGCTGCGATTGCAGTGACACCCAGGCACCGATGCGGCTGCCATAGGGGCGACTGCGAAAATAGGCTTCCGAAATTTCACGGTCGAGCTTCTCAACCGAGCCGCGAATACCGACCTGTCGCTCGAGTGATTTCCACAAAAATAGCGCTGCGGCACGTGGATTGGCGTCGAGTTCCTGGCCCTTTCTACTGTCGTAATTGGTGAAAAAATCGAAGCCACCCGACTCGATGCCTTTCAGCAAAACGGTGCGCAGCGACGCATGTCCGTCTGCGGTGCTGGTGGCCAGACTCATGGCGTTGGCTTCGGCGACACCGGCGGCGATGGCGTCATCGAACCATTGATGAAACTGCACGAACGGATCGTCATGGAGGTCGGCGCGACTCAACGCCGTGCGCTGATAGTTCTCGCGTAGCTCGGCGAACTCCATCTTGGGCTTTCCTGAGGAGGCATTGTTCATAGCTGAGAGCAGTTTAGGTCCGAACCGCAGAGCAGGCAGCGCTTTTTTGACAAACATCCGCGCGGTGTTTTAATGGACAGCGCTTGGTGAATGGGCAAGATGTCGTGGGATGACTAGCGACGCACCAAAGGAAACCGATCGACTGCTTTACGAGCGGCTGGAGCGGGTATTGATCGATGAGTCCATGCTGCGCAAACGCATCGCCGAGATGGGACGGCAAATTACCGAGGACTATGCGGGGCGGGATCTGGCGGTGGTGATGATATTGCAGGGTGGTGTGCTATTCATGGCCGATCTGATTCGCGAGATTCAACTGCCGCTGACGATCGGTTCGGTGAGCGTGGCGAGTTATCACGGGGGCACCACGAGCAGTGGCACGGTGACGTTTCATCAGTCGCAAATGCCCGACATTGCGGGAAAGCACGTTATCGTTCTCGACGACATTCTCGACTCCGGGCGAACTTTGGCTGCGATTTTGAAGCGCTTCGCTGCTGAATGTAATCCTGCCAGCATGAAAGTATGCGTGCTCTTGGAAAAACGCGTGCCTCGTGCGGAGACGGTCGAGTCCGATTACTGTGGTTTCGAGATCGGCGATGAATTCGTCGTAGGCTACGGACTCGACTATCAGGGAGAGTATCGCAACTTGCCTGAGATCGGCGTGCTGAAGAGCGCTTACATCGATATCGAAGACGGTGGCGTAGCGAGCTGATCGAGAGTGCCAATTTCGACCCGATACGAGATAGAACGATGAAGATTACGGTCCTGTTTTTTTCCCAATTGCGGGACCTGTGCGGAGTTGAGGAACTCGAGCTTGAACTCGGAGAGTCAACAGCGATCAGCGATTTGCTCGAGTCGTTGTATCAGCGCTTTGAGGGTTTAAGAAAATGGGACAGCCGCATTTTGGTCGCCGCTGATCACGAATACGTGAGTCGAGATGCGCTCGTTGTTCCCGGTCAGGAGATTGCCATCATGCCTCCGGTGCAGGGTGGCTGAGTGAGTGCCAAAAAGATAGACGATGTCCGAAGTGTTGGCAGCAGAATCCGAAGATCGGACACCGGTCGCAACTGCGCGTTGTGTTGCGTCGGGCGAATGGCTGCCGATTGCGGATATGCTGCCGTATGGCGATTCGTGGGTAGCGTCGGAGCACAGCGACGCGTTCGTCGAACAGGTGCTCGAAGGCAGCGATGCGAGCGGTGCTTCGCGCTATGTCAGCACGCGGCGGCGAGCGCTGGCGCTGGTCATCGATTACTTCATCAAACTGATTCCAGTCAGCATCGTTCACGCGCCGTATTTTATCGCCGCGACCAAGTTCAGTGAAAAAATCGAGACTACCGCTCCCGAAGACATGGCGAGTTTGTTGACCATGGGCTTTGTGGCCGCCTGGCTGGGCGCTAAGATTGGCAATCTACTGATCAGCTCGATCTACGAAACCTGGATGGTCGGTCGTCACGGCGCGACGCTTGGAAAAATGGCAGTCGGTGCACAGGTGGTCATGCCGGATGGTAGTCGTGTCAGCTATGCGAGAGCTGCCTTGCGCTGGGTGGCGAAGTCGCTGCTCAATGGAGCGATTTTTTGGGCTGTTCTCGGTTTGCCGATGGCGTTGGCGTTCGGACTATTTGTGTTTTCCGCGGCACGAGGTGGTGACGTGACGGCGATTCTGCCGTTGATGATTTGGGTAATAGTTGCCGTAGGGGTAGTGTTTTTTCCACTCAGCCTTTTCCCCTATTGGATGGCGATCAGCGACCGCGAAAAACGTAGTCTGCACGATCGCGTCGCCTCGACGCGGGTCGTTGATGCTCCGGTAACCGAGGAGGGGAAGTCATGAGCACTACCGTGACGGCGACAGCTTTTTGCCCGATCTGTTCGGTGCCGATCGATCCTGATTCGACGTCGGTCGCGTGCCGTGGATGTGGAACTAAACTCGAGATAATAGTATCGCCGATGCCGCGATCGAAGGAAGAAGCAATCGCGGGTGCGATCGCTGCAGAGGGCGATGCGCGTTGTCGTTTTTTGCCGGAGTTGAAAGCGGAAACTGTGTGTGATTCCTGTGGGGCCTTGCTTTCGGAAAGAGCGGCGGCGCACTGGGGCGAGAAAGTCTTTTGTCTGCCGTGCGTGCATCGATTACGAGATTCGGGGGCGGTCGTGGAAGACGGAGGGCTGCTGGGTCGACTGAAAATTTACGACAATCTGGCGCTGCTGCTGGTGACCTTGCTGGCGCCGCTGAGTTTGCTGACCGCGCCGGTGGCTTTGTATTTGTTGATCCGTTATCGCAAAGCGCCGCGTGGCCTCGTGCCTCGGAATACCGGACGCTGGTGGCTGGCCATGGCGCTGTCACTGATTTCGTTGTCGGTGTGGTTGGGGTTTTTGGTAATCGGTTTATCGGTGATGATTGATTCGCTGACTCGTTAGCTGGGCTGATTTGGAAAGTTATGAAGATATTTGGCATCGGCATAGACGTGGTGGAAACGGTTCGGATCGCGCGTTCGATCGAGCGTTTTGGTGATCGTTTTTTAGATCGGGTGTTTACTGAAAAGGAGCGCGAGTATTGCGACAAAATGAAATTTCCCGAACGTCACTACGCGGCACGATTTGCGGCGAAGGAAGCGATCTCGAAAACCTTCGGAACCGGGATCGGCAAGGAGACTGGTTGGCGGGATATGGAGATCTTGCGACGTGATTCAGGTGGGCCCTTTGTGGTCATGCACGGGGCAGGAAAGGCGTTTGCTGATAGCAAGGGAATCACCGAAATCATGGTCAGCCTGTCGCATGCCGATCACTATGCGGCGGCGAATGCTGTCGCTGTATGTGGTAATGCTGGCGAGGAGGGCGAGGGGTGAAGTGGTGGTTGGTTCTGGCTGTTTCGCTGAGTGTTTCGGCGGCCGGCGCTGAAGACAAAACATGTCAGGTGTCGATCGTTCTGCGCGATTCGAAGTCGGGCAAAGCCATGGCAGGTGTGGTGCGAGTCGGGCGCGACGGAGAGTTTTTGGAACTGGGCAGCTTGCAGGATCGTTGTGTGGGATTGCCGCTCGGATCCCGTCAGTTGGGCTGGCATGTGCTCATGGGCGAATGCAAGATCGAGCTTCCAGCGATCGATGGGCTGAAAGTCGAAGCGTTTTCTGGAATCGAAACGGACCTTGGCGAACGGACGCTGGCGCTGGCAGGAAAAGCGGAGGAATCGGTGGAAATATCTCTGAAGCGAATTTTCTCGGCGGCGGAATCAGGGTGGGTGGCGGGAAATACGCACGTTCATTTGCGCGACCTGACGCGCGAACAGAGTGATCGTTATCTGCGTGAGGTGCCGGTGGGCGACGGTTTGTCGGTGGTTTTCGTTTCGCACTTGGAGCGGGCGCTCGTCGATCGCACTTACATCACCAATTCGTATTCGCGGCAGGACCTGGTCAACGGGTTGTCGACGAAATCGCTGAAATTTGGCTACGGCGAGGAGCATCGGCACAACTTCGGCGGCGGTGGCGAGGGCTTCGGGCATGTGATGTTGCTCGACCTGCAGGAACTGGTTCGGCCGGTGAGTATCGGTCCCGGGATCAGTCAGTCCGGAAGCGACAGCCCACCGCTACGCCGGGGGATCGATGCTGCACGGGCACAGGATGCAACGGTGATCTGGTGCCACAATGGCCTCGGTTTGGAGGATTTACCGAACTGGATCGCGGGGCGGGTCGATGCTCAGAATATATTCGACGGCGGCAACCGCGGTAGTTATGAGGACACGTTCTATCGCTACCTCAATGTCGGTATGAAGGTGCCGTTTTCGACCGGGACGGACTGGTTTATCTACGATTTTTCTCGGGCGTATGTGCCGATGGCGCAAAATGAGGATTTGTCAGCCGCGCGCTGGCTCGACGGGATCCGCGCTGGTAAGGGATTTATCACTAACGGACCCTGGCTGGAATTTTCCGTGGCTGGCGAAAAACCGGGCGCTGAGCTGGAGGCGGGTAAAAAAACCGTCGTTGGCGGAGCGGTCGGGCGGCACGACTTCGGGAGCCTGCAGGTGATTCACAACGGGACGGTGGTGGCGGAGGCTTCCGCGCAAAATGGAGAACGCGGTTTCGAAGCCCGGATCGAAATTGGACTGGCAATAACCGAGCCGGGCTGGCTGGCGCTACGCATTCAAGCGAAGGACGGAATCATCAACGAGCTGGGTGAGCCGTTGTTTGCGCATACCAGTCCGGTCTACCTGACAGTCGACGGGCGGCGGCGCTTTGATGCGCAGGTGGCGCGGGAAATGATCGAGGAGATGAAAGCCGGGTTAGCGGCTATCGAAGAACAGGGAGCGTTCGCCGCGGACAGCGAGCGTGCCGTGGTGGGTGCGATATACGCCGAGGGAACCGAGATTCTCGAGGAGCGGTTGAAAGCTTACGAGAAGTGACCGGACGGTTTAGCTCTCGGTATCTTCCAATTCAGTCTTAGGGATCCGGACGACTCGGTCGACGGCGTTGCGGGACAGGATGTTGCCTTTGGCTCCGCGGCCTTTGATGGCTAGTTCGCTGAAGTCGAAGTCGATCAAGACGTTGCGAAGGCGCAGGGCGGGCTTGAGGTGGACGCGGACTTTCAGGGATGCGTCGGCTTCGGTGTCGTGTTCGCTGAACCAGAGGACGCGGGTGCCGGGGGTGCCGAGCGTCAGGTCGTAGAGTTTTTCGCGGGTGACTCCGGAGACTTTGAAGCGTTTGGAGTAGGTATTGCCCTGACGTCCGTCGCGATAGATCATGTTGTAGATCTTGGGTTCGTCCTTTTGGAAGACGGCGATGCTGATGTTGTTTTTGCCGATGAAAACTTTGTCGTCGATTTTGACGACGCGCATGCCCCCGTCGCGGGAAAAGGCGATGATGTCATCCATGCGTGAGCATTTGCCGATGGTTTCATCGCGCTTCATACTGTAGCCGGCGAAACCTTCTTTACGGTTGACGTAGAGGGTGTCGTTGGCGACGACGACTTGCTTGGCATCGACGCGGTCGAAGGTGGTCAGCTCGGTTTTGCGCTCGCGGCCTTTGCCGTATTTTTCCTTGAGGCCTTCGAACCAGGCGACGGCGTATTTGGTCAGGCTGCGTAGGTGCTTTTTGACCTCGGCCATGGCCTTTTCGATGTTACGGATCTTTTCGTCGGCTTTGAAGGAGTCGTATTTGGAGATGCGCTTGATCTTGATCTCGGTGAGGCGCTCGATGTCTTCGTCGGTGATGGTGCGTTTGAACTGGCCGAGGTAAGGTTTGAGGCCGATCCAGATCTCTTCGATGACGCTCTCCCATGTGGTGCATTCTTCGATGCGTCGGTAGATGCGTTTTTCGATGAAGATTTTCTCGAGGCTGGAAAAGTGCCACTGCTCTTCGAGTTCGCTGAGACGGATGTCGAGTTCGAGCTTGAGCAGGGCTTTGGTTGCTCTGGCGGAGCGGCGCAGCATTTCGCAAACGCCGAGAAACTGCGGTTTGTCGTCCTGAATGATGCAGGCGTTAGGACTGATCGAGACTTCGCAATCGGTAAAGGCGTAGAGTGCCTGAATCATTTGCTTGGGATCGCTGCCGGGCGAGAGGTGGATCTGGATTTCGACTTCGTCGGAGGTGACGTCTTCGATTTTCGAAATCTTGATTTTGCCTTTGTCGTTGGCAGTCATCACCGAATCCATGAGACCGGTGGTAGTTGTGCTAAAGGGGATTTCCCGAATCGTCAGCAGTTTTCTCTTGGTAATTTCGATGCGGGCGCGGACGCGGACTTTGCCACCACGCAGGCCGTCCTGGTAGTCGCTGATGTCGGCGATGCCGCCCTGCATGAAGTCGGGGTAGAGCTCGAACTCCTCCTTGCGCAGCGCCGCTATGGAGGCATCGATGAGCTCGATGAAGTTGTGCGGGAGGATCTTGCAGGCGAGGCCGACGGCGATGCCTTCGACGCCCTGAGCGAGGACGAGGGGAAATTTTACTGGCAGGGTGACGGGCTCCTTATTGCGCCCGTCGTAACTGGCGGCCCAGACGGTGGTCTTGGGGTTGAACAGGACCTCGCCACCGAACTTGGACAGGCGCGCTTCGATGTATCGTGGTGCGGCGGCGGGGTCGCCGGTGAGGATGTTGCCCCAGTTGCCCTGGGTATCGATGAGCAGTTCCTTCTGGCCGATCTGCACCATTGCGTCGCCGATCGAGGCGTCGCCGTGGGGGTGATACTGCATGGTGTGGCCGACAATGTTGGCAACTTTGTTGTAACGACCGTCGTCTTTTTCCTTGAGCGAATGGAGGATACGGCGCTGGACGGGCTTTAGGCCGTCATTGAGGTGGGGCACGGCGCGCTCGAGAATGACGTAGCTGGCGTAGTCGAGAAACCAGTCGGCATACATGCCCTTGAGGGGGCCGGAGGTGGG
>JBBKXR010000277.1:0-14390 GCA_037969585.1 Verrucomicrobiales bacterium | reverse complement strand
GCATCGCTGCGCTCGCTTCCACTTCGCTCCGACTTTACACTTCTTAAACATCAGATTACGATAAAACCAACATCAAATACCAAGTAGCCAATTGCACTTGAGATTTAAATCTACCTCTGAGGCTAACAGTTTTATTCACCCACATCTAAGTGGTCTATCTCGGAAAGGCAAGCGAGGCGGAGGACTGCTGTGGGCACGGTGATTGCGCGGTTCGCGGCAAATTACTTTGTCTAACTTAACGAAAACGTAACGACCAATTTTACCTTTTTCGACGCTTGGTTGTCAGCCTAATATGGCTTGGTTGTCACTTGGATATCCCTTGGTTTGTTTTTGGATAGACCATAATCGACTCATCTTCATTACTAACTAAGCAGTAGTAACTTTCTCACTTTTTTGCTTTTCACTCGAACCATTGCTCAATGGAACAGTGTTCTTATGAGTATACCACAAACTGATTGGAGAAGAGATTTGAAACTATCGCGGGATGTCCCCGATTTCGACCGTGGCGGGTTCGAGATGCTTCTAACTTGGTTCGAAAAATGGCGCATCGACAAAGGACTGTCCCTGGAACGACAGGCGGCGAAGCGTTTTTGGCTCGAGGCGGTGAAAACCAAACCTCGACATCGCTGGCAACTTAAGCAGTGGGGCGAGGCGATCGCTTGGCAGTTGAACTGGGTCGCAGTCTGTCGGCAGCACGGCCGAATCCCGACATCACTGCCTGAACGACTGAGGACTGCTGTCGTAGCGAACGGTGCACGCCGAGGGCTACTGCCTAAGACCCGAAAAAACTACAGTTCCTACGTGGCGCGCTTTGGTGCATGGGATGGTGATGCGCGGGCGACACTCGATCTCAGTGTTGGCCCGGCTTGGCTGCAGCAATTGGTCGATGTAGAGAAGTTGAGCTATCAAACTCAGAAGGTCGCCCTTAATTCGCTGGTATTTTTCTACCGGGATGTCTGCGGTATGCCCCCGGAAAAGGTGATTCTTCTGGTCAAGTTACGCAAAACAAATCCTCGGATTCCGGTGGTCCTGAGCCGCGGAGAAGTGCTCCAGGTATTGGCGGAGATGCAGGGCCGCTTCGAGGTCTATGCTCGATTACAGTATGGAACTGGTATGCGGATCTCCGAACTGATGGCGCTGCGCCTAAAGGATTTTGATTGGGAGCGAAACCAGCTACAGATCCACGGCGGTAAAGGTGACAAGGATCGGATCACGATGTTGCCGGGTAGCATCAAGACAGATCTGCTGGATATCAGGGATGCGGCGCGACCTTTTTACGATCTGGATCGTGCCGAGAAGCTCGCGGGAGTAAAGCTTTCCCACGGGTTGGCTCGAAAATATCCATCGGCCTCGGAAAGTTAGGAGTGGTATTGGATGTTGCCGTCGGAAAAGCGTTCGCACGATCCCGATTGCGGGACTTGGCGCAGACATCATGTTCATAACGAGACCTATCGACGGGCGTTACGCGCAGCGGTCCGCAAAACCGGCATTGAGAAGCTCGTCACTCCGCACGTATTTCGGCACAGCTTCGCGACCCACCTTTTGGAGTCAGGAACGGACATTCGCACTCTTCAAGACTTGCTTGGCCACGACGATGTCAGCACTACGATGCGCTACACTCACGTCGCCCAGAACATCGGCGCAGCCGGGGTGAAAAGCCCGTTGGACGTGCTTTCCGATGATTAATTGCATTTACCAGCGCGCACCTCTCATGCGAGTTTGATCGCCGCAGAAAGGACCATGATTCCAACCAGGCGCGGGCTTATCTTCGCGCCCCACATTAGCTCCGACCTACTCCCCGCCGATCGAGATCAGGTGCGTTTCGGTGCGCACGATCAGGTGACCGCCGGCTACCGCAGGCGTAGCATAAATACCTGATTCGAAATGACTGCGACCGAGGATCTCGAAATCGCGTGTCGCTGGAATGACCACCATTTCTCCCTCGCGGGATCCGCAGTAAATTTTACCGTCGATACAGATCGGCGAACTGAAAAAATTACCACCGACGCGTTCCCCCTTATCGTAGACTGGTTCACCGGTTGCGGTGTCGATGCAATTGACAATGCCGCCGTCGCCCCACAGAAACGTCAGGCCATTGTAGATCAGCGGAGTCGGCACGTAACTCAACTTGTCTTTGAATCCGAGTGCATAGGCGAGCGTCGGCTGCGCCACCCCACTCTCGAACTTGAGCCCCGTGCTGTCTTTGCCGGCACCACCGGAACCCATCGTTCCAAACAGGATGCCGTTTCCCGTCACCAGCGAACCCACCGAGCGAAATTCGTACTCGCCACCGTATCGCCACACTTCCTTGCCGGTCGCCGCTTCGAGCCCCAACCACCCGTCGTTGGTGCTGAAAAATGCGACCGTCTTTTTTCCGCCGAGTTCAAGAACCACCGGAGTGTTGTAAGGGGTGGTGTGTTTCTCACTTTCAGCTGTGACCCGTTCGTGAATCCATACGTCAGCTCCGGTTTTGGCGTCGAGAGCACGAATTTGATTGCGACCTTCGTCCTTGGAATCGGTATTTAGAATGACGATACCGTCGACGACAATCGGCGACGCTGCGGCACCGTGATCAGAAGTAAACGCGTCCCAGTCCCGCTGCCAAAGTTGCTTGCCCGCATGATCGACTGCCAGCGCGATCGACTTCATCCCCGAGCCCCAGGTTACGTAAACACCGGTCTCGTCACAGGCCGGGGAAGACGACGTGAAATTGTTGAACTTGTTGAGGTTGTGCTCCTCAAACTCGGCAGGCAGCTTCCAAAGTTCGCGACCATCGTCGAAGTGATAACCCATCACCGAGCGCTTGCCCGATCCTTCATCAACCGTGACATAGATGTGCTTTCCCCAAACCACTGGCGACGAATGGCCGCCGCCGGGCAGTTTGGTCTGCCACTTGTAGTCGGCGACTGTGAACTCGACCGGTATCGACTTGGCCGACTCGGCAGCAATGCCTGAACCATTGGGGCCACGAAAACGGGCCCATTCACCTTCGGCCGATCCTGTATCCTGCGCCTCAGTCCCGGCGATGGATAAAATAGCTGACAGCGCGGCGACGCTGGATTTGATTTTCGAGATACAGGGAAGGGTAAATTTATTCACGGCGATTCGCAGCAAAAACGAGAATCTCACGAATCGCAACTCATTCATTTTACGGTCTTCCGGTTCCAGTAGATCTTCAGGTTGTGGCTGTCACGTCCGGCGGCGATCACATCGAGCCGGCCATCGCCGTCGAGATCGGCGAGTTTCAGATCTTCACAGGCCATGTCGTTGTCATCGATCAATTGCGACTGCCAGGCGCCATCGGCATCGCGATGGAACATGCGCAAGCCCACACGCTGGTCAGCGTCGGGTTTGCGCCAGCCTACCACGATCTCGTCACTGTCTTTGCTACCCGACAGATTGCCCACCGCCAGTGCGTGCCCCTCATTCAATTGATCGGTCAGAGTGATCCGCTGCCAAGCCTCGGAAGGCGCACCGTCGCCGCCCTCGACATAGATCACCAGGTCGTTGCCGTGGATCGGTTCGATCGCTGCGTAAAACTCGCGACCGACACGCACCTCACCGACGCCCCGGCAGGGCGGCGTGCTGGTTTTCGGACTGATGAAAAGCGAGTCAACTCCATCGCCGACGATCGAAGTTCGAAAAATTCCCTCGGCGCTGGCGACGACAATGTCTTTTCCATCGACGTCAAAGTTGTGAGTCTTGTGCAGGGCCGGCTGTGTCGATATCGGATCGAAGCGCCACGTCCCGGGCTGATCCGGCGTGCCGGGCGGGGCCACCCAATTCAGACACAGATTGACGCCGGTCTCATCGGGCTGAGGATCCTTGCTGTTGCCGACGCCGTGTAGAGGCAATACCACCAATTGCTTGCCTACCCAATGCATGCGATGCACGGTCGGCTGATGCGGCAATTGTATCGGTTTCCACAACTGCGTGCGATCTTCCGGCGCCACCAGGTAATGTACCGAACCTGACTGCTCGGCGTCCGACGTCTCGCCTGGATTCCATTGGCCACCGACAGCGATCTCGACTTTTCCGTCGCCGTCCAGATCTGCGCTGGCCACGCAGACGTTGTCACGCAGCGTCAGATTCTTCGCGAGAACGAACGGCGTCCAATCTGGAGCTCGATACCAACGGAACTCACGTTTATCTGCGAGGATGATGTCGTCTTTGCCGTCGCCGTCAACGTCACCTATCGACAGTCCGTAGCCGATCTCGACACCATCATCGATGGTCACCGCCTCAAAAACTACCGCATCCTCCGCGAGCGAACTCGCGAGTAAAGACGCTGACCATAGAACGACCGTAACCAGAGAGCGAAATTTCATCGCTCTAAGAATGAACCTTCCGGAGGATCTTGGCCAGTCTGTTTGCCAAACGTGCCAAACGTCTTTGCGCCTATCGATTAGATTTAGGAGACTGTTGAAAAAGCATAGGATGAAAAACTGTGAGTCATTTTGTCGGCTGGCAAGGCGCGAATTGTTCAGGTAGCGAGCTACCTGAACAATTCGAAACGAAGCCAGCCGACAAAAGGGCCGCAACCTGAAGGGTCGGTGAAACAATCCCCCGGCGAAGCCGCAATCCAAGTGCCAAAAAACATGGTAGATTTTTCGTTCGAAGGTTTTTCAACAGTCTCTCAGGGGGCACAAATCAGGCCCGCTTTGCCAGCGGTTCACGTGCGCACCGGACCAAAATTCCGGCTCGGCTGCTTTGGTCGTCGGATGGAGAGCTCGCTGCCCGTCCTCCTCTCGCCTTGCCATCCGAAATTTTTGCTTCGGTGATACACGCACCTACTGTCGGCAGATAGTCTAATCCAAGATCAACTTGGTCGTGTCCGGGGTATTCGGCGTCGGCTTAGGCTTGGGCGCGTTCGGATCGACCGGCGGCCGGGGTGCGCTCGGCAACGACGACGGCACGAACAATCGGCTGTGTGGGATCTCCGGTGGGTGGACGTCGAGCGAGACTTCTTTGTCACCCTTCACCTCGGATGCCACCAGTGCGGCTTCGAAAATCTGCCGAGTCCAGCCCTGCAAGCTCGAGCGGATAAAGGCCTGACGTTCGAGCTTCAAATCGGCGAGCCACTTGGCCTTCGCGACGGGATCTTTCTCGACCTCCTCGGGTGCTTTGAGCGCCGCCAGATTGGCATCGAAGTTCTCGATCTCCGACTTGGTGCTCGCTGCCATCGCAGTGCCGGCTTTCGTGGCAGTCTTCACGTAATCGTCGACCGGCAGGCCTATGGTCATCTTGGTGGTATCGATGCGTTCCGTCGCCTTGAACTGGAGCGGCGTGCCCCGGAATGTCGTCCACCCGGCCTGCAAATTATAGAAGTCCACCATGTCACGCGCGGCGAGATAGACGCGAAAGCTGTCGCTGGCGACGTAGAAGTAGATCAATTGGCCGGGCTTGATCGAGAGGTTCTTCAGAGCTTGATCGAAGCCCGAGCCGCGCTGACGAAACTGCTCACGCGACCAGCCTTTCTCGGGATCAAAACTGAAACCCATGGCCAATCGATCGGTCGTGCCGTTGCGGGCGATGTGATAGATCACGCCGTCGTAGGGTTCCGGTGCCGGTGACGCCTCGCCGAACAGCGCCGCGACTTTGGCGGGATCGAGCCGGTATTCATAAACCGGAATATCGCGCTTGTCGTTGCTGCCGAACAGTTTCTCGATCACGGCGCCTTCTGTGGTCGCGTCATACGCCGCATTCCATTCGGTCAGCAGGACATCCTTGAACGGTGCTTCTTTGACGAAGCGACTTTCCTTTCGCACCGACTCGTCGAGCGAGAGATAGCCCCTGCCCGAGTCATTTTTTCGGGTTCCCTGAATCGGATGGACGTAGCTACCGACCTCGTCACCATCATATATTACTTTGGCAGCCTGCCGGTCGAGGACATCGCGTACGATGAATGCGTGGTCGTAGGGATTGCCAACGAAGTAGAGCTTGCCATGCTGACAGACGACGTAATTGGCCTGCACTTCGTCTGCCGATAACCGCGGATTCGGCATGCGCACGATCTCAGCTTCCTTGGCTTCACGCTCCGGGGTCTGATCGAGGATCGCCCGCATCTTCGACAGTTCGTTACTGGCGACCAACACCTCCTCGTCGTTGACGACCTTTTTCTCTTTTTCTTCTTTGAGCTTCTGCGCGAGGGCAGCCATGTCGTTGACTTTGTCCTGTAGCTCTTTGTTATTCTCTTCGAGTTCCTTGATGCGCAGCGCGACCTGGGTCTGCTTGTCGTCGCGATCTTTGGTCGAGTCTTCCTGCAGGGACGAAGTCTCACGCAACTGCGCCATTTGTTTGCGCTGCTCGTCAACGACGGTTTTCATCTGTTCGAGCTGCTCGACCGAGACCTCGGGCAGATTCTCAACGATCACCTTGATCGCCGCACTCATGCCGAGGCTGCTGATGATCAAAATCAGTAGCAGAATGCCGACCACGTTGGTCAGGGCATCCATCAGCGAGTCCATACTGCGCTCTTCGTCCTGTCTGCGTCTCGCCATTTTTTCTTTCTAAAATCGTTAGGGGTTTCAGCCGTTCCCGCTATTTCAAATACTCTGCAAAAAGACTCAGGTCGACTTCGCCTTCGCCGGGCAGCGGCAACTTGCCGGGGATGATCTCAGCGCCGTTACTCTGGTTAAAGCTTCTGACGACCTGGCCGACGCGAGAATAAGCATCGACCGCCCCATCATTAGCTCTCACCAGAAGAATGAGCTTGCGATACGGTTCCGCCGCTATGCGTTCGAGCAGGGTGACAAAATCTTTATCCTGATTAATCGAAGCGATCGGGATGTCGAGCGGTGGCTCAGTCAGACTGCGATGGATGCGCACGATCTTATCTGCAACCTCGACGAAATACGGCTCGACATTGCCACCCGACCCCGATGGCTTGACCTGCATTTTCTGGACGTCCGCCGGCAGCTTGCGCTTCTCGATCTCCGCCTTCAGTTCTTCGATCTGCACAAGCATTTCTGCGTGATCTTTGTCGAGGCTCTCGTTGGTCTTTATCAACAGGTTCAACTCGGCAATCAACTCGTCCCGGCGCCGGTTCGAATCTTCGCTGTTTTCCAGCATCGTGACCATCTGGCGGAGCTTTTCCTGCTGCTGGGCGAAGTCCTGATTCGACTGGATCAACTTCTCCAGATCGGCCCGCCGCTTCTCGAGGTCTTTACCAAGCTCGACCTTTTCCTTGTCGAGTTCGATATACTCCTTGGCACGTGCGACCTCTTCGGGCTCGCGGCCTTCGACCTTGTTCATCTGCATGAGCTGCACGACAACGATGACCATGGTCAAACAGCCGATGATGCACACCAGAATACTCAGGAATGGGAACAGCGAAACTTCGCCACCTCCTCCTCTGTTACGTCTTGCCATGACTTCTCGCTTACACTCTAAGATTCCGGCTCTACGAAGATCCGGATCACTTGTTCAATATCGAATCATGTCCCGACCGGGACACGCGGTCAACCGCGTGAGAACCAGCCTTTCTTCTGAACAACGACCTGCTTGCCGTTCAGCTCCTTGAGAACTGCATTGAGGTTCTTGATGCCTTCGGCGAGCGGCTTGATGTTGCTCTCGATCGCTTTGATGGAGCCCGTCTCAACACGCTCGAGAGTTGCAAAGAAATCCTCGTCGAGCTTCTTCTCGTAGTTCTCGGCACGATCGTCGATGGCCGCGATCTGCTTGTCGACCGCCTTGGCGACCTCGGCAAAATATTTACTCTGGTTCTGCTGCGTATCCGACATGCCTTTCTGGACAGTCTCAAAGCGCCCCATCATATCTTTCTGGTTGAGCGCAATCGCATCGCCAATGGCTTTTAACAGACCACCTTCGCTACCGAAATTGCTGCCCGCGCCGCCGTCATTGAGTCGCTTGAGCAGGTGATCGATACAGTATTCGTCGACATTGGTTACTAGATCATCCTCCGCATTCTGCAGCGAACTCGCCGGAAAACTCAGGATGATCGAAAACACCAGCGCCAACAGCGTCGTATCGAACGCGACACCCAAACTGTTCAGAACGTCGAGCAGCGGCCCTTTGATCGCATCCATGCCATCAGCCTTCGGAGCCGGGGCGGCTGCGGGAGCTGCCGGGGAGCCGTCGGCGTTGGCGACAACAGCAGCAGGTGCCGGAGCGTCACCGGCATTGAGCACCGCACCGAAACCACCAATGGCGGAGCCGATACCAATAACCGTGCCGATGAAACCCATGATCGGAATCGCCCACAGGAAGACCTTCACCATGCTGTAACTACCGGCCACTTTATTGGCGTCGATGTCCGACTGCGAAGTGATCATCGAAGCCACTTCAGGATTGTTTTGACGAATGTAGAAAAACTCCAGTGCCTTGCGCAGCCGATTGACGATGTAAGTATTTCGCAGTGGTTTCGGGAAGTTGATCAAATGCTCGTGGAAAGCCGGCAGATTGTTGACGTTGATTTCCTCAGAAATGTCCGCAGGCAATGCCTCGAGCAACATGGCCCGCTTTTGCTTTTTGATGTTGAGCGCTTTGAGAATCAACAGCGCCAGACACCAGAACATCAGGAAGGTGGTCACATACTGCGACCAGCCGCGTTGCAGGAACAGGGCGTGCAGGTATTCGCCAAAACCGGCAGCTGGCACCCCTTTCGCAGGTGCTGGCAGAACGCTCATCGCCATGATAAACAGGAAAGTCACCACAAGGCCGGCACCGCCCGCTACCCAAAGATTGACGTGTGACGGGTGTAAGCCAACTCCCACCTTGGTGGTGTTGAGTTCCGGAAGCTCACCGTAATAATCGTCGACGAGCTCTTCGCCCGCGCTCAGATCCTCGTCATCAGTCGCGCCTGAATCAGCGGCAGCGCCATCCGGTTTTGGCACGGCACTGTCCGGTTTTGGCAGCGCGCTGTCAGGCTTCGGTGTATCAGCGGCCTTGGGGGAAGCAGAATCAGGCGCCGGAGGATCGGTCTTGCCTGTGACTCTGCCCGTAAGACCCGACTTGATACTCACCTCACCCGCCTCCTCCTCGGAAGCCGGAATCTGAAGCTTGGTCGAACAACCCGGACATTTGACCGTCTTACCGGCAAGCTCAGGTTCGGTCTGAAGATGAACACCACACTGTGGACAACTGAATTTCATAACTAGCTAACTAACGTATCGATAATTTCTAAAAAAGGCCCGCCATGAGCCTGAGCACCCACTACTCTCTCTCTTAAAAAGTGATGGGCTGGTAGGTATGCCACTTCACCAAGCATTTGACTAGAAAAAACCTCACCAAGGCACAAGTCAGAAATCACACGGAAATCCATCTTCAGAGATCTTGTCGAATCGCCCGGAATGCGCGATACCGATGCCATGAAGATCAGCTTGTCCATCACACAGGTATTCCTAGCGCTTATCCTCGCCACCGCATCCACTGCTGCGACGCCTCCACCACCCAACGTCATCATCATTTACACCGATGATCAGGGTAGCGTCGATGCCAACTGCTATGGCGCCAGCGATCTGATTACCCCCAACATCGACCGCCTCGCCGCGACCGGCGTTCGATTTACGCAGATGCTTGCCCCATCAGCGATCTGTTCCGCATCCCGCGCTGGCCTGCTCACTGGCCGTTTTCCTGCACGTGCTGGCGTCGCGTCGAACGTCTCATCAGCGAAAGGTGAGCCCGGCCTGCCATCAACCGAAGTCACCATCGCCGAACGACTGAAGTCAAAAGGCTACGCTACCGGCCACGTCGGCAAATGGCACCTCGGCTATACGCCGGACACCATGCCCAACGCCCAGGGCTTCGATCATTCCTTCGGTCACATGGGCGGTTGCATTGATAACTACTCGCATTTCTTCTACTGGAACGGGCCGAATCGGCATGACCTCTGGGAAAACGGTCAGGAAATCTGGCGCCCGGGCCGCTACTTCGGCGACCTGATGACCGAGCAGGCGCTGAGCTTTATCGAGCAAAACCAAACGCAGCCTTTCTTTCTCTACTGGGCAATCAACTGGCCACACTATCCGCTGCAAGGCACCGATGACTGGCGCAAACGCTACGCCGACCTCCCCCATCCACGCAGCGACTACGCCGCATTCGTCTCATCCGTCGACGATCTACTCGGCAAACTGCTCGACCACCTCGAAGCCCTCAAGTTGCGCGACAACACCGTCGTCATTTTTCAATCCGATCACGGTCACTCCGTCGAAGAACGCACCTTCGGTGGCGGAGGCAGTGCCGGTCCCTATCGGGGCCACAAAGGCAACCTCTTCGAGGGCGGACTGCGCGTGCCGTCGGTGGTCTCCTGGACTGGTAAGTTGCCGGAAGGCGAAGTCCGCGATCAACTGGTCACCGGCTGCGATTGGTTTCCAACCATCGACGAACTCACCGGTTCCGGCCAATCCGATAGCTCGACGGACTCCCAACTCGACGGCAAAAGTTTCGTCAGCGTCCTCAACGACAGTGAGGCATCCAGCCCTCACCAGATATTCTACTGGCAACTCGGTCGCGGTGCCAAGGCCCAGTGGGTGGTTCGCGAAGGCAGCTGGAAACTGCTCGGCAATCCCAACGGCGTAGATCTCGTCGCCGCCGATCGCAAAGAGTTTCTGGTCGATTTGGACAACGACATCGGTGAGACCACCAACCTCACCGCCGCTCACCCCGACCGGGTTGCCAAAATGCGCAGCGCCGCAAAAAAGTTTGCCGCCGATATCGAGTCAACGATCGCCGAACGCGCACGGCAGAGCGAACACAAGGCTTCACCCCAATGACCGGCCACGCCACTACTCATGGCATCACTGTTCCGCTACCCAACGGACCGCATAGCTCATCAATTCATTGCGATCCGACATGCCCAACTTGGTTTTTAGATTCGCAGTGTGCGTCTCCGCCGTTTTGATACCGATGGTCAATCGCTCGGCAATTTTGCGTGTCGCCAGGCCGTTACCGATCAACTCAAACACTTCAAGTTCCCGGTCGGTGAGGATTTTCAGCGGTGAATCGATCTCGGCCTTATTGGCAGGGAGCTTCTTTGACACCAAAGTGACGATGCTTTGCATCATTTTGTCACTGACATAGACCTCACCACCTATCACCTGATGGATAGCTTGCAGCAACTTCTCTGAAGCCGCCTCTTTCATAATATAACCGCGACCACCCGCGCGAAGCACCCGCTCCGCAAAAAGCTTTTCGTCGTGCATCGAAACGACTAAAAACAGGATCTCCGGCCATCTGGCCAAGGCATCCTTTATCAGCTCCAATCCGCTGCCATCCGGAAGACGCAAATCCGCAACCACCAGATCTGGTTCCCATTCAGCGATCAAGGTCATCGCCGCACGAACGGTTCCCGCTTCCGCGACGACTTCGACACTTTCGTCCGCTGCCAGCAGCGACGCCATGCCCCCACGCATCAGAGGATGATCGTCAACGATCAGGACGCGGTTGACTTTTTTCGCATCACTCTTAGCCATTTGTTAAGCTGGTTCAGTTTACTAAGTTGATCAAGTGATCCTGACCCCCATCGACCACTGATCATTATGAGCGATACTTCTGGCCCAGACTACGACTTTCTGCTCGGAAAACTTGGCCTGGCGATCACCGACGCACTGCCTGCACTCATCGCCTACGTCGACCAGGATCTCGTATACCGTTATTGTAATATCACTTACGAACGTTGGTTCGGCGTCAATCGCGAAGACATTATCGACAAGAAAAACGTGCTCGATCTGCTCGGCACTGAAGCCTACGAGCAGGTCCAGCCCTTTATCGAACGAGTCATATTTGACGGAAAAGAATCAGGTTATGAAATGCCGCTGGCCCTCCCCAACGGAGTCACCGGACTGTTCCGATCGACCTACAGTCCCCATTTTGGCGACGACGGCACAGTCATCGGCATGGTCGCAATGGTTGAGAACATCACCGAAAACCGACAGCACCAATCCTCCTGGGACCAACACGAACACTCGCTCCGACCGGATTCAGGTGGCACTAAATTCGGGACCTGGGCAGTCGAAATAGCCAAGCAAGTCGCCGAACTTGATCCCGCCCTCGCCAGACTCTTCCAACTTCCCGACGGAGAGACCGACCTGCCACTGAGCAAGTTCGTCGAACTCATCGTGCCTGAACATCGAGAGCGAGTCTCCATGGCGGTTCAGAACACCCTCAACGACAGGGCCGACTTCTCCGAACGATACAAAACCAACTTCCCGGACGGCACCTCGGAGTGGTTTTCCAGCTACGGTAAAATTCATCGTGATGAAAACGGAGTCGCCCAACGCGTCGTTGGTGTCACCCACCTGATCACCGCAGAAAAGCAAGCCGAACAGCAGCTCCGCAGTCTCAACCAGTTTCTCGAAGATCGCACAGCGCGGCATGCCGAGGCTCTACAAATGAGTGAGGCTAACCTTCACGCCATTGTGTCGACCGCAGCCGACGCGATCCTAACCTTCGACGGACAGCAGACCATCCTCAGCGCCAATCCCTCGGCAAAAGCGCTGTTCGGCAGCAAAAACAATCCCGCTGCCCTCACCGGCACAAAGATCAGCCCGCTTTTACCCAACGACACCGCCGACCTTTTGACCGGTGCCCTCCAGAATCAGTCAACACCCGAAGGGCCTATTCGCCGAACCACCGTCGCGCGCCGTGTCGACGGCACCGAGTTCGCGGCAGAGTTCAGTGTGACAAGAGCCACCGGCGTTTCGTTCAGCGTCGTCCTGATGCGTGACATTTCCGAGCGCAGAGAACTGGAGAGCCTGCTGCTTCGCGCGACCGAAGAAGAAAAATCGCGAATCGCCCGCGACCTGCACGATGGCCTCGGCTCACTGCTCGGCGGCATATCCTGCCTGGCAAAAGCGATCGAAACCGAACTGACTGCCAGCGAGCATCCTCTCGCCAGTCGCGCCAAGGACATCGCCAATGCCACTCAGGAAAGCGTCGCCACCGCCCGCCGTTTGGCCCACGGTCTGAACTCCGTAGGCTCCGAAGCCAACGCCTTGATCGAAGCTCTCCGGGAATTCACTCAAGCAGCCGACTCCAGCCATTCCGGCTACGCCATATCCTTCGAGTGCAATGATCCAGTCGCCGTTACCGATCGTGTCATCGCCAACCACCTGTTTCGAATCGCCCAGGAAGCCGTCACCAACGCCGTCCGCCATTCAAACGGCGACAAAATCGAAATAAATTTGGAAAAGGATGAGCACGGCATCCTGCTGCGAATTTCCGACAACGGAACCGGCATCATCAAATCCGACAACGCCTCCGGCCCAGAAGGCTTCGGCTTGCGCACCATGCGTTATCGCACCGGCGAGATGAACGGCCGATTCGACATCGAATCTACCCCGACGGGCACCGCGGTGATCTGCCAAGTCCCCATATAAAGGCACCTCCGGCGATAAATCCGACCACCGATGCGAAAAAACCTTTTCCTGTCAGCAACGGTTCGGCATACTATGTATGGACAAACTGAATCGGCTCACAGATGAAGCCGCCCCTTTACCCAGCGCAAGAACTTACCAGATGAAATACAACCTCATCGTAGCAGAACCCGGCAAAGAACCGGTGCCTTACGAACTGAACGCCGACCGCATCGGACTCGGGCGTGGCCCCGAAAACCAGATCCAAGTGCCGTCTGAATTTGTCTCGCACACCCACTTGGAGTTTCATCACGTAGACGATGGCATCGCCATCGAAGATCTCGGATCGAAGAACGGAACGCGCGTCAACGGACAAGTGTTCGATGGCAAACGCATCCTGCGCGACGGCGACCGAATCCTCATTGGCGAATGCGTGGCCGCACATCTGCTGCTGCTGCCCGACGATGCCGATCCCGTCGAAGCGGCCCCCAGAGGCGACGAAGCCAAACACAAAGCGGCCGCCGCTTACACCACCCTCGACCGCAAACTTCAGGATCTGGAGACCGACATTGAGTCCAAGCAGACCGAAGCAGACCAACTGACGGCGAAAATCAGCAACCTGAGCACTCAGTTCGAAGCTCGTCAGAAGGAGTTCACGGAGCTCGAAGGCTCCGTCGAGAATCTTCGCGACCAACTCGAGAGTAAACGCGAACTTGCCGGCGAAGATGCCACCCCCGAAGTCGCCATCGAGATCGCCGCGATCGAAAAGGACATTCTCAAGCAGACTCAGAAAATCACCGTCCTCAAAACCGACCTCGACAAACGCGAAGCCGAGATCACCGAATTGCAGCATACCGCCAAAGTTCAGATCGCTACCGCAGTCGCCGACGACGATCCACCCGCCGCTGGCGCCGTTCCGGTCAAACCGGCAGCCCCCGCCGCCCCAGCTGTGCCGACGGCACCACCTGCTCCCGCCGCACCCACGGTTAAAGCGATCACACCACCAGCGCCGAAGCCCGCTCCATCACCGGCGCCGGCACCGGTCGCTCCCCCCTCGGTAGGAGGCGTCAAACCCGC
>JBBKXR010000276.1:0-14338 GCA_037969585.1 Verrucomicrobiales bacterium | reverse complement strand
AACAAAAAGAGGCTCCGGTCAACTTCGCCGACTTCGAGCTGCACACCTCGTGGTTCGATACCTTCGCCGTGAAAGCCGTCGACGGCGTTCAGGTCCCCGTCCAGGCCGATGACGAACTGGTCGCGCCGGATGCCTACTGGGGACAGGCAGGAAAGACCGATACCCCGTCCCCGAACCTCGTTTTTTCACCGGGCACCTACTTCGAAATCGAAGTCAATTTTGAGGGCATGACCGCATTAGCTCATCGCCATTCCTTTTGGCTGATGCCTGCCAACGATCAAAGCCTGGCCTACGACGACGATCCAGCGAACGGACTCGAGATCGATATCTACGAGCACGAACTGGCGACCGACAAAGCGGACGCCCCGACGGCGAAACGAAATCAGAACGAAATCCTGCTGATGAAATGTATCGGCTCAAGAACCACTCCGAAGTCCACCAAAAATGAACTGCGCGCCGACGGCAAGACCGCCATTCATGTACCCGGCATCAATCAGGGCTGGCATCGCGTCGGCTTGCTGTGGACCGCAGAATCTCTGACCTGGTTCGTCGACGGCGTCGCCGTGGTCAAAGACAGCGTGCTGGTGCCGACGGTCGATATGTACCTGATCGTCAGTCGCGAAGCCAACACTGGCGCCAACTCCAGCGGCATGGCACAAGAGCTTCAGGCCGATGGCGATAAAATTCCCTTCGACGCCGGACTATTCGGCAGAAATGTCGCCACACCGACCAACCGCGAACTGATCAAATCCGATCAGGACGAAGTTCGAGTTCGCTACGTCCGCGCCTGGAAACTCGCTGAGGCGGCGGTTGAGTGACATGCCGGAGCGCGCCCGTCCCCGGTTGTTCAGTGCATTGATCACCCCCAAGCCCAGCGAGCAAGGATTGCTCGCGCTCCGACAGCCTCCGCACGACGATTAGCGAGGGGCAAAATGAGCTCTGCCCCATTTTTTACGAGATCGCGTCGCCGACAAAACCGAGGATCTCGCGATAGCCTGTGCGTTTTTTCACCGAGGTAATGAAAATCTTCGGCTCGCCCTCGCTCCATTCGGCCATCGCCTTTTGGAACGCCTCGATATTGGTCTTCACCGCCGTGGCGCTGACCTTATCGGTTTTGGTGAACACCAGGGCGAACGGCACTTTGTTTTCGACCAACCACTGAACGAACTCCTGATCAATCTTCTGCGGCGAATGCCGTGAATCGATCAACACGAACGCGCACACCAAATTGGGTCGCTCAACAAGGTAGTCGGAAACAAACTCACTGAACAGCTGGCGGTCCGTCTTGGACACCTTCGCATAGCCATATCCCGGCAGGTCGACCAGGCTCCACGCACCGTTGTTAACGGAAAAGAAATTGATCTCACGAGTTCGACCCGGGGTGCTCGACACCCGTGCCAGCCCATCCTGATTGCACAGAAAATTGATCAGCGAAGACTTGCCGACGTTGGAACGGCCAATGAAAGCGAACTCGGACAACTCCCATTCCGGGCAGGTGTCGAGACTGAGAGCGCTAAGTTCGAAGTTGGCAGAGTTGATTTTCACAGGCTTCGGGAGCATAGCCCGTTTGCCAGCCGCGTCGAACACAGTTCGCGCGACTCTGAGGAATCTTCAGCAAGGACGCACGTCACTCCGACAGCCTCCGCTCCTTCGATAACCGCCATCAGCCATCACCGTTGTCGGACGCGCAAGCAAAACCTCGCTCGCGTTAAGACCTTTCTCTCGCCTACGAGCAAGGCGATAGCCAGAGCTGAGGCAAGCCTCAGCACTCCCCAGCCTCGCGACCGCTTGCGGAGTGCGTGTGGCTTGCCACCGCTCTCGAACCACCCGAGCGCGAACTCCAACCCACAGCTCGCGGAGGCTTGCCTCCGTCCCCTCTCCCTGTGGGTGAGACACCAGTGTTCCACAAAAGCCGAGCATGCGGGCAGTATCTCCGGAACGTTCGAAAGTGTTAAACAGTCTCCTACCCTCTAATCGTAAGTCCGAGAGGCTCTTAAGACGGGCACTGCGACTCGCTAACAGTAGCCAGTAAAACAGACATTCGCTCCGGATTATTCATGCGGGAACGCCGTCCCAGCCCCTCCGTTCACGGCATACTTGGACGCGCTCCCAAATGTTGTCTGGCATGGCGTTCTGCCAAACGCCACCAAGCACAAAGGCGAAAGATTTATCACACCGCGCTTTCTGCTCGATGCGCTCAATCAACACAACTCCCTGGTAGGCGAGAAGGTCTTCGACCGGCCCTGCAGCGAACTCCTCCACGAATTTGTGGTCTGGATCGAGTGCGTGAATCGACTCAATAATTTGGAGAGCGTAGTCAGCGTCGTTGTAAACAGCCATCCCGAGTGCTTCGTCTGCCCATGCGCCCAGTGCCCGTTCCTGCTTGGTGAGTTTTGAGGCTCGCAGATCAAGCCACCCTTCAGCGACGAGCTTTGCATCGAGGATCATTTTTTAAACCGAATAGTAGAATTATACCAACGTTCCCCATAAATGTTACACAGAACCAGCCGTGGTCATCCTACCAAGATCCGGGCCACCTCAAAAAATCCTTAGACCGACAATTCCGGGATCGGTCGACCATCACTCACGATCGGGGTCGGGCGGCCGTTGAAGTCTTCGATCATGATCTTCGACGAATCGATGCCGAGGTGATTGTAGACGGTCGCGAGGAAATCTCCGGGGCCGCAGGGGCGTTCGACGACATCTTCGCCGCGCTTGTCGCTGGCACCGATAATGCCACCGTGATTCAATCCGCCGCCGGCCCAGATGTTGGAAAAAGCGCGCGGCCAATGATCGCGGCCCGGCTGCAAAGTTCCGGTCGGTCCGCTGGCGTCACCGGCGCCGGTGCTACGTGCGAAACTGATCTTCGGCGTGCGACCGAACTCACCGGTGACGACGACCAGCACGCGCTTGTCGAGGCCGCGAGCGTAGACGTCTTCGATCAGTGCGGACACCGCCTGATCATAGTTTGGCATGCGGAAACGCAGTGCCTCGAACTGGTGCTGGTTGACGGCATGATCGTCCCAGTTTTGCACCCGGCCACACAGCGGACCACTCAGTGAACTGGTGACGATATCGACGCCGGACTCGACCAGGCGCCGGGCGAGCAGGAGTTGTTGTCCCCAGCGATTGCGACCGTAGCGGTCACGCGTCACCTTGTCCTCTTTCTCCAGATCGAAGGCGTCACGGGTCAGCGGATTGGTCAGCAGAGTCATCGCCTGCGACTCAAATTCATCGAGAGCTCCGAGTTCGTTCTCCTGATCGAAGGCACGCTCGAGGGTATCGAGCCGTTTGCGTAGCGCGACGCGTTCGCTGAGGCGACGGGTCTCGGCATTGTCGCTGAGCCCGATATTCGGCACGCTAAAATTCGGACGGCTCGGATCGTCGGTTACCGTAAAAGGCGAGAAGGCTTCGCCGAGGTAAGCGGCACCGCTGTAGTTCGCCGGCACCGGATTAACACCGATGTAATTGGGCAGCGGATTGGTCCGGTCGCCCCCCTTCGATCGCAGATAGTTGGCCACCGACATCCAGTCCGGCAGACGCACCTTCGGTTTGTCACGAGTGTCGCTGTCACCGGAGAACATCTGCATCGATCCGGCCGGATGGCCACCGGCGCTCTGTTTCATCGAACGCAGGATAGTGAACTTATCGGCGATCTTCGCCTGCAACGGCATCAGTTCGGTGATGCGTGTTCCCGGCACATTGGTGCCGATGGTTTTGAAAGGACCGCGATATTCACTGCCGATGTCCGGCTTAGGATCGTAGGAATCGACGTGCGACAAACCACCGGGCAGCCAGACCATGATCACCGCCGTTTTTTCGCTGTTCGGTTTGAGCGCGTTTTCAGCACGCAGTCGCAACAGATCGGGCCAGGTCAGCGAAGCCAAACCAGTCAGACCCATTTGCATAAAGCCACGACGCCCGTGTGGACCGGCGCAGCGCAAACCCGAGGCGGAGGATGAGGGAAGTATCGAGGACATAATGAAGCGTTGGTTGAAAAGATAACTTACTTTGGTCCGAAAGCGGCAAGTTCCTTGCCATCGACGCCATTCCAGACTCGCAGAAAACTGTCTTCGCCACCACCGATGAGGGTGCTGCCGTCGGCGCTGCTGGCGGCGGCCTGCATAAAATCGGGTAGCTTCGCAATCGATCGAACCTGGCCACCAACGTCGTTGACGATGCGCACCAGATTATCACCGGCCGAAGTCACTATCTTGTTGCTGGCACCGATGAATTGCAGCGAGGTCACCTCTTTGGCCCAGCCTTCGATCTTCTTCTGACGTTCACCGATCAGCATGTCCCAACTGTTGACGACACCATCGGCGCCGGCGGTGGCCAACACTCGACCGTCGGCACGAAAGGCGATCCCGGTCACATAATGGGTGTGGCCCTCGAATAGGTGGGTCTGCTCGCCGGTGGCGATTTCGGTGACGCGGGCAATTTTGTCGGTCGCTCCCGAAGCCAGCAGTTTGCCGTCGGGAGAAAAATCGAGACTGATCACGCTGTCGGTATGCTTTTCCAACCAGGTCGTGGTCGGATTGCCGGTGGCGACATCGAACACAATGACATCGCCTGAACGCGAGGCCTCACCGCCGCCGGTGGCGAGCGTTCTGCCATCGGGACTGAAGCGCACCGCGTTGATTCGGTCGGTGAACTGCTTAGGATTTTTGTCTCCTCCAAGGGTTCTCTCCAGCACCCACTTCGCTGGCCCGGCTGTACTGGTGAACGCTCCATCGGCGCTGATCATCGCGAAACTTCCATCGGCTCGAGCCGCCATCGATGCCGCGGTGGCAGCGCTAGCAGTAGCCGCTTCGATAGGCGATCCACTGGCTACTCCCCAGACATTGATCGTGCCGTCGCTGAATCGCGCGGCGACTTTCTGATCGTCGGCGGAAAAACTCACCGCCAGTGGTTTCACTGCGGGTTTCGTCAGTGCAGCCTTGGCCGCAGCGAGGTCCGTGCTGGCCTTAGTCTGAAGTTTTACTGCCTCTGCACTTGCCGCGGTGGCGGCTGCCAATTCCTTGGCATTCTCGGCTTTCGTCGCGGTGATTCTCGCCACCTGAGTCTCGGCATCGGTGATGTTACTTTGCGCGCCTTTGTGCGCCGACTGAGCCGAGCTCTCCGTGGTCTTGGCGGCGATCAGTTTGGTTTGGGCAGCGGTCAGCGCCGCTTCCATCGCCGCGTCCGCTTTGCCTTCGGGTGCTTTGGCGATGACTGCCTTGGCATCGTCGACCGCCTTCTGCGCGGCGACCACGGCATCCTGCGCAGGCTTAATAGCTTTCTCCGTCGTCGGCAATTTCTTACCCATCGCGACGATGGCTTCCTTGGCTTTTTCCAGCAACACATCGATGGCTTTTTCCTGAGCGGCGATCTTGGCGATGACTGCCTTTTGAAATGCATCCTCAAGCCCCTGCGCATTAACCTCCCAGTCCAAAGCGGCAATCTGTTCGCGAGTTGCGACACTGCCAGTCAGTTGCAGGTGATGTTTCCCGGTGGCCAAGTCCCAAAGGCGAACGGCATTGGCAGTATCGCCAGTGAGAAGAAGTTTTCCGTCACTCGACACGTCGATACTTGCGACACCGACGGGAATTTCCATGAGCACCTTTGCCTGCGAAACACTCCACAGCCGCGCCTTGCTATCAGCGCCGGCACTGACCAACTGGTCAGCGCTTGCACCCATTGTCAGAAACGTGATCGCTCCGGCAGCACCCGCGAGTTTCTTCGGAGCGGCGAAGGTTACGGTTCCAGCGGCGGGAACCGTCCACACACTGATCAACTTGTCATCGCCCGCTGTCGCAATCGCTTTGCCATCCCGCGTCCACACCATCGAGCGAACCGCCAGATTGCGCGCAGCTGCCAACTTTGCGGCGTTGTCCTTCGCGACCTTGTCGGCGGCAATTTTCGCGGCTTCGGTGGCTTGGCTTTTCGCTAGCACGGCAGCTTCCGCGGTTCCGGAGGCGGCCAACTTCTGCTCAGCAGCCGTGAGTTGTTTGGCCAATTCCGGATCGGGTTTGTCGGCGGGAAGCTTCGCTACTTGAGCTTTCAGGTCAGCGACCACTTTGGCGGCAGCGGCTTTGCCATCCTGCGCGGGTTTGATCGCCGTAGTTGCAGCCGTTGCGGCCGTCGTCGCCGCAATGAATTTTGCCTGCGCGTCGCGGCTTTGACCTTCGAGCACTGCATCCGGCGATGTCTGCACTGCCAGCATTTTGCCATCGGCCACATTCCACAGACTCAGCTTCCAGGCACCCGCATTGGTAAAAACGGCAACCTTGCTGGCATCCGGCGAAACCTCGAGCAACTGCACAGTTTCCCCCTTGGCGACATCGGCGACCGCCGGGATCTTATTGATCAATTTCCCATCAGCCGCGCTGATCACCAGAATCGCACCCGCCTTGTCAGCGGCGACAACCTTACTGCCGTCAGGGCTCAGCGTCGACAGCACCAAACCGTGCGCCGGGTCGACCGGTCGAGTCGCCGATTGTCCCGCCTGCTTCTTCCAGATCTTCACCTCGCGGAAACTACCCGAGGCCAGTCGCGATCCGTCAGGACTGAAGTTCAGCGACTGCACCAGGGAGCGATGAGCACCGGCAGGCTTTTCCGCCGGATCAGCGATCTTTCCGACCAGCTGGCGAGTGTCGAGATCGTAGAGGAAAATCTGATTGGATCGACCACACGCTGCGAAACGTCCGTCCGCAGTCATTGCCAGCGTGTAGATCGGCTGCACGCCTTCCGCCGGAGCTTGCCAGGTGATCTTGCGCTCCTCCTGAATCGAGTCCTTCGCGCCCTGATCAATCCAGGTCTTGAGAATGGCAATCTCCGCCGGCGTCAGATCGACCGCACCGCTTTTGTTGTTCTTCGGCGGCATCTCCAGGTCGTAGAGATGCAGGCACGCCTCGACCAGAAGGCTCTCATCGCTTTTGCCGGGAATAATCGACGCGCCAGTGTCGCCGCCTTCGATCATCAGTTTCGGCGTCTCCATGTTGAGCGCCGCCTTGGTGGTGGTCTTGTTGTGACAGGAGACGCAGTTCTTTTTAAGAAAGGGAAACACGTCGTGGTAGAAGTCGAGCTGTGCCGTTGGAGCCGGAGCCTTTTTGGCCGATGCGGCAACGGGTGCAGTTACAGGGCTTTTAACGGGCGCCGGCGCGACTGTTTTGACGGGTGCAGGAGCCGGAGGCGTTGCGGGTGCCGGAACGGGCGTGGCTGGAGCAGCCTTGACTGGTGCAGGCGCGGCCGGTTTTGCCGTTGTCGGAACCGGCTTCGGTGCGGGTGCGGGCGCAGGCGCAGGTGCGGGAGTGTTTGCAGCAGCAGCCTTCGCCGGCGCGGGCGCTGGCTCGGGAGCAGCGGCCGGCTTATCGGCCGCGCTGACGGTGGCGACGCCAACGACAAAGCTCGCCAGCACCGCAAGATTTCGGACCCGTTCTTTCATCACTTATTTTGCGGCAGCGGTTGCCGCAGGTTTCACTTCAGCCGCGACCGGCTTGGCTTTTACAGAAATGCGGATCGGCTCCGACACGACAATATCAACGATGTCTTTCGGTAGCGCAGCCGCGGTCACAGTTTGAATTTTCTTATCGGCCGCGACTTTGGCCGCTTCGGCTTGCTTCTGTTTGTCGGCGGCAATCTTGGCGGCGTTCGCCGAGGCCGATTTCTGATCGGTCGGTGCATTCGCTGCGGCGGCAGCAAGTTTTGTCGCCTCAGCGGCCACGGCGGCAACTTCCAGTTCGGCCTTTTTGGCTTCGGCCTCAGCTTCTTTCACCGCTGCAGGGTTGTAACGATACTTGGCTATGGCCCCACCGTAGAAAGCGATTGTGTAGTCGCCTGGCTTGACCTTCAAAGCCGCGAGGTCGAGCACCACTTCGTGCTCCTCCTTTTTCAGCGGCAGTTCGAAATCAGGCACCGAGGCAAATCCGCCAGTGTAAGCGCTCAGCTTTACCGAGGTTCCTGAAAATTCTTCACGCCACACCGCCTTGAGCGGGATCTTCAAGGTGTCACCCTCGGTGGCCTGCCAGACTTTATCTTCTTTGGCCGCAATACTCAGCGGTGCCAACTCCGACGTGCTCACTGAAACCGGAATATCCGCCACCAGACGCGGTTCAGGAATCTCGCCCTTGGCATCTTTCACCGGCCACGACATCGAGGCGAGATGACAAGGACGCGTGACCGCTTTGCCGTCGATGGTCGCCGTGCCTGTCATGGTCGCCATGGCAAGACCGGACTTGGCGTTCTCGTCGGCGCTAATCACAATATGCCCAACCATTTTACCGGCAGGGATTCTCAAACCGCTGGCACTGACTCCGGCAGGCAGGCCGTCCATTGCTAATTCGATATCACCGTCGAATCCATCGCGACGGATTACGGCCACTTCCATGACCATTGCTCCACCGGCACGCAGTGCCATCGGTTTGGAAAACGCCGCGCGGTCACCGTTGCGAAGCGTCATGTGTACCGCCCACGCAGCGAGCGCAAAATCCGGCTGAGCCTTGCGCACGATCAATCGATAAACGTTCGACGGCTCGTCGCGGGTGCCGCCGAACAGATCGCGGACCTGCAGACGATAGGTTCCGTCGGCCTTGATCTCGACTTTGCCGAGCACGTCCGGCGAGCCGGCGTTGTATGGAGGGCCGTCGTATGAATAGCCGTTCGACGAAACCTTCAGCGGCGGATCGATGTCGTAGAGTTCAGCGACGTCAGTGAACGTTTCCTCGTCGCCGGCCTTGGTCACCTGCTGCACCAACACGAAAGGATCGGTCGGCAACCCCAAGCGCTCGGAAGCGACTTCCACCCACCAGACTTCGCCTTTCTTGGCAGTAAACTCGAAGGTATCGACGTCGGCCGCCGGAAAGAATCCACCACTAAGATCACAGGGCAGTGTGATTTTCTGCGCCTCGTAGTGTTCGTTGTTTGGTTCGGCTTCTTTGCCTGCAGGCGTCGCCGCGAGGCCGACTGGCGGCCAGGATATAGAGCTGACTCGCGTCGTTGCCGCTTGACGCGGTGCCGGCACGTTCGGTGCGACCTCCTGAATGGCGAGCCGATAGAAATACTCAGCGCCTCCCTGATAAACGAGATCGTTCACTTTGATCATGTATTTACCGGCCGTCGGCGGCGCAAAATCGATGACACCACCGGTGCGGTTAACCATCAAGTCATTGCCCTTCTCGTCGGCGAAGATCACCACTGGATTAGCCTTTGAGTCGATACCGGTTGCCGCACACTCGATGACCAATCGCTGATCCTTCTTCGCCTCGAACGAGTAATAGTCCACTGCACGTGCGGTCATGGTGGCATTGCAAATCGCGTTGGTCGGAATCACCATCGCAGTCTCGACTGTGGTGTTTGCTTTTTCTCGATTCACCTCTTGAAGATGACTCACCGAAAAGGCGCGTGCCGACGAAATACCGAGCCGTGACATTACGCGCATGTCGTAGACGCCATCCGCGGCATCTTTGGCGATGGTCAGCAGAAATTTGTTTTCGACCGGCTTACCATCGGCACCCATCACCGGCTTGGCAGTGATCTTCGGCGTCGAAAAAATCAGCTCAGTGATGTCTTCAGCGTTCTGTCCGGTGACCGTCACTTCGACACTGGTCCCCGCCTGGCCGCCCATCGGCATGACAGTCATGAGGCGCGGTGCCGGTAGACACACCAACTGTCCAAATGCGATCGGCGCGGCAAGCGACACCAACGCAAGCGCAAGAGTCGAGGACAGGATGAGAGAAATTTTCCGCAGCATGGTTTCGGTAAGGATTCGAGTCAGCATCAGTGGTTGTAGAGAAATTCTTTGGTGTTCATGATCGCCCAGATCAAATCTTCGTAGCGTTGCCGCTTGGCGGTCGCTTCGGCGAGCGGCTTCCCGCCAGCGTCACTACGAGGCTGGAGCACATACTCCTGGGCGATACCGAGTTCTTCCGCAGTCGGTTGACGGGAAAAGGCGGCCAGATAAATTTCGCTGATCGCATCGGCGTCGGATGTCTCCGGCTTGGAGAGTTCCGCCGCGCGCCCCGTGTTCGAAGCCAGCTTACCTTTGACGTCCGCCGAATTCATGAGGTGCAAACTCTGTGCCAGACTCGAGGTCTGCACGCGCTCGCACTCGCACACGCTCGCGCCATCGGGACGACCGAACACTTTCAGGAAAGGCGAGGCTGCGTTGTAACTGTTGTCCGGCAGCGAAATCGCCCGCGTGCCGTCGGGCAGATTGGCGAAGGTCGTACTCACCCCGGCCAACAAGTCGACCGCGTCGAGCAGCACTTCGGCCTGCATGCGCTTCGGATAGTAGTGCGAGAAATTCTGCTTATCGATGGCGTTATGCTCGTTTGGCATCGCACTCAGTTGATAGGTCTGACTGCGCGTTATCGACCGCACCACTTCCTTGAGATCAAAGCCGCTGTCGACGAAATGCTTGGCCAGCGCATCGAGCAGTTCCGGGTTGGTCGCCGGATTGGTGTCGCGAATATCATCTTCCGGCTCGACCAGGCCGCGTTTAAAAAAGTGCTTCCAGTAACGATTAACCAGTGCTTTGGCAAAGAACGGATTGTCGGGCTCACTCATCCACTCGGCGAGTTGCAGACGCGGATCGTCATCCGGCGATATCTCCACCGGCTCTGCGCCGAGCGCCGCCGGTTTGACCTTTACATTGGTCTTCTTATTTTCGTATTCGGCGATCCCGCGCTCGTGGAAAATCAAATCTTCTCCGGCGATAGCGGTCGGCTTTCGACCGACCCGACTGAAGTAAGCCGCAAACGCATAATAGTCGTGCTGACTCCAGCGCTCGAAGGGATGATGATGACACTGCGCACACTGCATGCGCACGCCGAGAAACAACTGCGCCACGTCCTCGAGCTGTTCGTTCGGTTCCTTAACGCGCTTGTACCAGGCAACCGCCGGATTTTCGACGATGGTGCCGGTAGCCCCGAGAATCTGCTTCACCATTTCGTCGTAAGGCTTGTTGGCGAGCATGCCGTCGCGCACCCACGAGTGAAACGCGAAGTTGGCAGTGATATCCGCGTTGTCCTCGCGTTGGTTTTTAAGCAGCGCCGTCCACTTGTTGGCGAAAAAATCGGCGTAGTCGGAAGTATCGAGCAGCTCATCGATCTTCTTGTCGCGTTTAGCTGGATCCTGATCCGCGAGGAAGGCGGCCGTGTCTTCCGCCGTCGGCAAGCGTCCCGCGATATCGAGTGACACTCGACGCAGAAAAGTCGGATCGTCGCACACCGGTGAAGGTGGCACGCCGATTGTCTTGAGATTTGCGAACACGAACTGATCGATGAAATTTTTCTCCGGCGGCAAAGCCTCGATCGGAGCACCGAGCGGGATCGACACATTGAAGACCGACACCAACCCCGAGTAGCGCACCATCACCGCCACGTTTCCGGGGATGTCGAGTGTTTCGACCAGGCCTTCCTCCGAAGTCTCCGCCATGCTCTTGTCGTTCGGCTCGTAGAGCGCCATGTGAGTCACATCGCGCGTGCTGCCGTCCGAGTATTTCGCGGTCACCTTGAGCAGCTGCTTCGAGTGCACCTTCATCGACATGCGCTTCGGCTCGACCTCGATCGATGCCAACACCGGATCGTCCTCCGACCCGTAGCGCATACCTTCGCTGATCCAACGCACCAGCGTCTTATATTCCGCGGACCCCTGATCCATCTGCTTGCCGCCACCGTGTGGCACGATGTTGGCCGGCTTGAGCACCAGTAGGCTCTGCTCCGGCGCCGATGGGAACACCCGCCTTCCCCTCGCCTCCTTAACAATGTGTTCGTAGTCCTCCTGCGGTTCAAAACCGAGCAGAGACAGCTCGAAGCCACGCTGACCACCACCCGACTTGGCATGGCAAGCGCCCGTGTTGCAGCCGGCCTTGGTCAGAATCGGAGCGATGTCATTGGTGAAATTCAACGGATGCGGTTTTACCGCTGCCGGGGTTGCAGTAGCGGGCGCAGGTGGCGTAGCCGCTGCAGGCACAGGTGCCGCCGTTTCGGCCGCATCAGCCGAAATCGAAAGTGCCAACACCAACACCCCCGCGAGAAGGCGGGACCCTGCGTATTCGAAAAGGGAAATCATAGAAATGGGGGCAATGGATGCGGCGGAGCTCTTGCAGTGCATTATTTGCTACCAAACAGTATACGCTTCATCACCCGCGCCAAATCCCCGCATTGCGCCATAAGTTACCGGAATCACGTGCTCAATAGGGCAATCCCGTAGCGACGCGCACGAGAGCCAAGGAAGAACCACACGCTTGCGGTTTCCTTGCCGGCGGCAGGCGGAGAATACCCAGCAGGTGATGACGGCGAATGGGCCAGTGGCTGCTGCGGCACCCTCTGTTTGCAAGTTATTACTCGGAAATTATCTAATCGGCCAAACGCCTAGGTTTGGTAGCCGACATCAGATTCACTGCAAAGCGCTTCTCATCAGGCTAACTTAATCGTATCATCAGTGTCCGTGAGCCAACCGTTCTACCATCTTGCCGACCACCCACTGCTGGCCGGCATGACGTCATTCACCCTGACCGATATCGCCGAGGCGCGCATCGAGGTAATTTCGTTTTTTCTGCTGGTGATTCTGCTCAGTTCCTGGGTGGTTAAACTGCTTTGGAATGTGCTCGCCCGGGACTTTCCGGCGATGCCCAAAATCCGCTACAACCATGCCTTGGCGATTTTCACCGTAACCGGACTGTTCCTCTACGTGGTGCTGACGATGATTTCCGGTGCTCGCGAATTGATGACACCCGGTGCCTGGGAAAAAACCGGCGCAACCTACAAGCTGAAAGACGGTTCCCCATCAGCCCTCACCGAAGTGCCCGAATCCACCCGCCGTCTGGCCCTGCGCAATCTCTTCGATCATCTGAAAATCTACGCCGACAATCACGACGGCACCCTACCTCCAAAACGATTCGCAGGAGGCATTCCCGGGAGCGCCTGGATCGCCGCTGACGGCATCGGTGTTCCCTTTCAATATTTCTCCGGCGGAAAGCCCGGCGATCGCGAGGCCGATCGTATCATCGCCTGCGAACCCAGTACCGTCGGCGATGATAGATTCGTGCTTTTTGGCGATGGACAGATCGGGAAACTGCACTGGAAGACCGTGCGCAACATGGTCAACGGCGATGAGTGAGAGCGGCGATACTGCGGAGAAAGAATCGCGCGCCCGCGCACGAGGAGGACGCATAGCTCGCGCAGGCTGCATGCTTCTTCTCTTCATCTTTTTTGCGATGATGGCGATTGCAACTCCATGGGCAGACGCCCTTGTACAAGGAACTCTCCTAACCGCATTCGGTTGGATCCGTTTTTTCGAACGCGTCCTTCCCGAACTGGAGTGGAACCCGTCGATGATCGCCAGCTCTCTCATCGCTCTAACCGCCGCCATCGTCGGCTTTCACGCCATCGCCCGGCGCTTGCGCAAAGGATGGCGCTTCCGCTGGACGCTCGCCTTCACAGGATTGGGCAGCGTTTTATTTGCCGCAGCTATCGCCGTGACCGGCATCTTTCATCAAGGGGTGTGGTTCTTTAAAAGTGAGAATCTTACCTACGACCGTTCCACCTCCCGACTTACCAACAACATCAACAATGTCCGACAATTGGTAATCCTCATGAGAACTTTCGAATCAGAGAAAGACCTCCCCGATTCGATCTACGAAATGGAAACGTTTCGAGAATACTACGATATCGATCCCGGGGAAGAAATCGACTTCCTCTCTTTCGTAGACAAGCACGGCACTCCGCACGAGTGGCTGTACTTCCCTGAAGCAATCACCCTGTCGGCCGAAGACTCGTCGACCACTGCCGCCAAAACAAACGCAGACCAGCGCATGGTCCTCGCTTCGCCCGTCGACATCGAAGGAAAATACATCGTCGCATTCTTCGGCGGCAATGTCAGAGCTGTAAAAAAGGGCCAGTATCTCGAACTACTCGCTTCCCGGCACGCAGCACTGTTACGCACCATTGATTCACCTGCCGGAAAAGGCACCGGACTACCGAACACTGAGTAACCAGCGTTCACTGTCCGCAACGAGACTCAACTGAATCCCGATGGAGCCGCCCCCCAAAAGCTGAAAGACAAGCGAAGCGAAGCGGCGCATGTTGGTTCCACGAAAAACAATGAACCTGCCGAGTTCCGAAAGCCCGCCATCAAACGAAGCCGAACGCGCGGTCGAACTGGCCGAGCAACTGTTGCGAGCCACGCTCGAAATCCGCACTGGAACGGAAGCGGCGCACATGCAGCGGGTGGCGCGACTGATCGAAAATCCTGAGTCGAAATCGCTGAGCATGGCGATGACCGATCGTCTGCTCCGCAGCGATAACGCGAGCCGTGCGGCCTGGGGCTGGCGCGGGCTGTTGCGGCGATTCGGGAT
>JBBKXR010000275.1:0-20797 GCA_037969585.1 Verrucomicrobiales bacterium | reverse complement strand
CGGTCTGATGATCGACAGCGGACTCGGCTACCCGGTGGGAACCTCGAAAATACCGGCATGGAAGGATCGCGGCCGCCCCCACCCCTTGCGCTGTTGCATTGGCGGCCGGCTAAAATTGCTAATTGCGCACCTGTCCCATGTCCCTGTTCAAACCGTGGCACGGCGAGAACGACGCCGAGTGGCAGGCACCTGAACTCGATTTAGGGGGTGGCAGAGTAATCGTCCTCGATGCGACCGATCCCTTCGCAGTAGACGATTGCCCGGTAGACCCGGGCGACTAACCGAACCACTCGCGGGATTCAGCCAGCCAGTCAACCGCACGATTTTCAACGGGGAAACCTGGCGGGACCGGACCGTTGTGCCGTGGCTCCACAATAAACCGAATCTCTCGCGCAGGTGCACAGAATCAAGGGGCACTGTCGTTGACCATCCGCCCGATTCTCGATTCGATCTGCGAAAGTAGCCGTGGTGAACTCCTTCCCTCTTCCTCCCCCTGAGCCCCCTCCAACCTCGGCCTTAGGCCGACATAATCGCGCAAGGATATAAAGGAAATTTCTAGCAGTAAGTAGAATGGTGGATTTCCGCTCTTTGTTCCATTATCCCTTGGATCTTCATCATGTCGCCAGCCAATTGCTCTTTTCAAATGTTAGTGCTCGGTCTCGGGCTTGCCCTGTTGCTGACCGATGCATCGGCTGACGAACGTGTCCTGTTCAGCGCTGGCAAAAGCGACTACGAGATCGTCTGTTCCGCCGACGCAAACTCGGCGACTGCGCTCGCAGCGCGCGAGCTGCGCCTTTGGATTGCTGAATCCTCGGGCATCGAACTGCCGCTGGTCACGCAGCCTTCGCCGGATCGCGGGCACCTGTTCGTCGGGCCGAACCAATGGTCGTCGGACGCGGGCGTGACCACGGACGGCTTGAAACCGGAAGGCTATCGATTGCAGACCGTCGGGGACGATGTTCACATCGTTGGCGTCGATGTGCTTCGCGGCTCGCTCCAGCCCAGGCGCGCCAGTGCCACCCAGACGGGCAGCCTGAGCGGGGTGGGCGATTTTCTCGAGCGCTACTTGGGCGTTCAGTTCCTGTGGCACGACAAACTGGGCACCATCGTGCCGAAGCACGATCGGGTAGTGGTCGGTGATCTCGATATCGAGACGTCGCCGGTATGGACTTACCGATACCTCGCTTACTCACCGGAGAACAAGTGCGGCGACGATCTGTTCGGGCGGCGTCTGCGGCTCGGCCACAGCTATACCGTCACGCACAGCCACGCCTGGTATCAGATCGCGCCGATCGAGCAGTACGGAGCCAAGCATCCGGAGTGGTATGCGGAGATCGGCGGCGAACGCAAGCCTGCCTATTACATGGAGCACCACGGCGGCCAGGTGTGTACCACCAACGAAGAGGTGATCGAGTTGTTCGCGGCGGCGGCGATCGATTTCTTCAACGAGCAACCCGAACGCGACATGTTTTCCGTGTCGCCGAATGACGGTGGTGGATTCTGCACCTGCGAAAAATGCCGGGCGCTCGACAATGGCACGCGCGCCGACGGCAGCCTGATCATCACCGATCGACTGATCACTTTTTACAACAACATCGCCGAACGGGTCGCTGAAGTTCACCCGAACAAGTTGCTCGGCGCCTACGCCTACAGCTACTACCGCGAGCCTCCGCAGAAAGTGCGACCGCACCCGAATCTCTACCTGGTTCACGCGACCAATACCGCCTTTCATCAGGGCACTGGCTGGCCAGAGGAGCATGAGATGGAAAAACAGTGGCGCTCAGGCGCAAAGCATTTCACCAAGTACGACATCTACTATTCGCCGGATACATCGCTCAACTTGATCGCTCCGGTGACGCGACACTTGGTGGAAAAAATCCGTGCCGAATCGGCGATCGGCATGCAAGGCGGCTATCTCTATATGGGCCAGAGTTACGAGCAACTCGGTGCCGGGCATCTGCTGCTGGCGCGACTCATGTGGAGCCCGGACGCTGATGTCGAGATGCTGACCGATGGTTATTTTCACGGCCTTTACGGCGCAGCCGGTCCGCAGGTGCGCTCCTACTATGAGCTGTTGGAATCGCGATTAGTTGCAGCGAGAAATGCACCGTTGGACACCCGTGTTGCTGCCATTCGCGTCGCGTTGCGCAAACATCCCGGTCTCGGTTCACCGGCATACCTCCTGTCCGCCTACCATCCAGTTCTCGATGAAGCCAGTCAGATGATCGCCGCCGCGAGTGCCTGCGACTTGAACAGTGATGAATCGGCGCGACTCCAGCGCCTGATCGATCAGCACGAACTTCTGGTCAGCACGGTGCGCGGCATGTTTGTTGCGGCGCGCGTAGAGACCGATGCCCGGAGCACCGCCATCGATGCCCGCGAGCTGCTCGCATTCATCGAACAGCGCGAAGCGGTTCGCGAACGATTGAAAGCCTACGCTCCCAGCCTGTGTGAAAATCTCATTGCGGGCGATCACCGCGAGACCGAGGCGCTTGCTCCCCAGGGGGCGTTGGCGCAGCTGGCGCGCGTAATGCTCGCCCCGGGTGGTGGCACGAGGGAAGTGCGAACCTTTTCCCATGGCGATATCGAAAAGGTCGAGGCGGATCGCGTGGCGGAACGTTGTCGCTGGTCCGGTTCCGGCGGTGCCACCATCGAACTCGAAAGGGCGCAGCCGCGTGCAGGAAAAAATTCGCTGAGAGTAAGCGTTCCGGAGGGCGGAACCGGCACGGTTACTTTCACGGTTGGTGTGAAAGCCAGCACCAGCTACCGGGTAACCGTCGATCACTGGAACGAGCCTGTCGCGCTGCCGGTGACAGCGGGTGATGATGCCGACGAAGTCACCCGCGGAGCGCCGCCGCTCGCCCCGCGAACCAGGGTTAGTTTCCGTGACGACAGGGGCGAGACCACCAAGCGTCACTGGAGCGGTCTCGGAGCCGATGAGTTTGTCCGCCAGTGGCACACCTTTCCCCACCTGATCCAGACCGAGGCGGGCACGAGCACGATCAGCTTCACCCTATTCCTGCATCATCCGGGCACCTACCTGCTCGATGAGGTAAAGATCGAGGAACTCGGCCCGGCCGGGCCATGATGCCTTTCAGTTCGTCATTCCGGAGGTGCCCTTTAGAATTGCCTGTGCGAATGCCTCGCCCATGACGGCGAACGTTTTTGCACAGCCGAGGTAGTGATAGCCGGCATTGGAAGCGCCGCGCGCGCGCGTGGCTTTTTCCTCGGGGCTGATCAAGCCGGCTTCAAATTTTGCGACAAAAGCCTTCTGTTCCCCGGGTGTCATGGTGCCGTCCTTGTTGGCGTGATTTTTGTTTTCGGTTTTCAGCAGGTAGGTCATCTGCTTGACCTGCTCATATTTTTCCTGAATGGCACCCAGCGGTTCGTCCCAGAAAGGTGAGGTGGCTACGGCCGAGACGTTTCCCTTGAACTCGGCAAGCGTCGCCGGCGCGGCCATGGCCTCGCGGAACTTGAGGTTGTCGGGGTTGGCCTTTTCGCCGCTCACGCCCATGACTCCGATGACGAACGGCATCGTCGGCACCTCGAGGTCCTTGCGCACGTCGCGAATGAAGTCTGCCATCCACTCGCTGTACTTTGCGAAGCGATTGTCCGCGCTGTCTGCTGGCAGGGGCGGATAGACGTCGCGGTTGACCATGTCGTTGAAGCCTTGGAACCAGACGAAGCCTGCGATCTCGTAGCCACGCTGGTTGTCATAGTCAGGCACCACGCGGGAAATGTCGCCAAGCACCTTCTCGACGTGGTCGATCATCAGCCGGTAGTAGTGCCCGGAGCGGTCCTCAGGATTTCGATCCTTGGCGATGTCGTTCTCGCTGCGTGGGTAAACTCCGGCGCTCGGAGGACGATAGTCGTAGTAGAGGGATTTGCCTCCCCATGCGGTTTTGATGATCAGAACGGGTTCGTCGAAATAGGCGTCCATGGTGATACCGAAGGTGAACTCGGGTCCGATCTTGCCACCATCTTCAACAGGATTCTGGCGCGAGCCGTAGCCAGTGGTGAGCTTGCCAAAGCCTTCGCCATTTTCGCCGCCGCGACCAGTAAGATAGGAAATCCACGCGCCCTCGCAAACGTGCGGACTGCCGTCGGAATTGCGCATTTTTTTCAGCAGCGGAGCGCTCGCCGGATCGTCGCCGATGTAGTCAAAGGTTTCGACTTTTGCGTGACCTTCCATGTTCGACTGCCCGGCGAGAATGAACACCTTGATCGGCTTGCTCAGGTCACCCTCTGCGGCGGTAGCGGTATCCGAAAGGTTGGACATGGTGACCATGCAGGCGACGATCAGTACGACGCTGGAGAGATGCCGATATTTTTTGAAGATGCCCATGGCGCGAGTGTGCCAAGTCTGACGCGCAATGTCCACTGCGAGAGCTTCGAGGTTCGCGTCAGCACCAGAAAACCGAGTCCGATGTAACTGCGGTCGCTGGGAAATGAGGATGGGAAAATGTGGTCAGGAAAGAAATATCAAATAGTCACACCGCTACGCCTCCTTCCTAGCCTCCCCCCATAGCACGCCAAGCCCGCATCGAATTTCCAGGCGCTTTCTACCCCGTCATGGCTCGTGGCAGTGGCAACCGCCGCGGACCCATTGTCACCGCTCCGAACGGCGACGATCAACGGCTTTTTCTCGAAACAGTGGGCCAGGCCTGCGAGCGCAGCAAATTCCGCGTTTAGACCTGGGTGCTGATGCGCAATCACAATGCCTTTCAGGCTCTACGGTGAGGCTGCGCCGGTTTACGAACGCTGGCGCGTCGCGGCAGTCACCTCGTTCTCGAAACTCCGAAAGCCAATCTCGTCGATGGCATGGGCTGGCTGCAAAACTGACGGCACTCCGTTCCGTCCATGCGGTTTCCGGCCGGCTCCTCCGCCGGACGATTTCTTGAGTCGCTTTCGCGGCCGAAGCATCCCTACACCCGACGTTTCAACGTCCGCCACAAGCAATGGGGCAGACTCTTCGGTGACCGCTACAAATCTGTGCTGGTCGAATCCCAGCGCTTCGATATCGGCGGCTCCGGCGGTTCCTGCTATCTGACGACGCTGCTCGACTACGTCCATTTGAATCGATCACGCGGGCAGCATGATCTTGTGGTTTCGGCCTCGCCCTTTTGTCATTCGCTTCGCGACACGGCATTCAGCCCGTGCGCATCTCCTGAAGTATGCGAAGGGCCAGAGCATTCTCGACTTCCCCTGAAGCAGCATCGCCGGCGCCTACGTACTTTCTCCAAAAAAGCTGTTCGGGTTAAGCGCTTCCGATCCACGCACTTTCGGCGAGTTGCCACGAGGTGACCTGCGCAGCGTCGCGATTGCGTGGATACTGTGGCGAAGGACCTCTATGCCGCAGAAATGGATCGCCGAAAAGCTTGCCTTGTGCAGCGCTGCCAATGTCAGTCAACGTGTTCGCCTATTTTCTGATTAGAGCCTCTTGCGAGTTTCAGCCAACCGGTCAACCACCCGCTTTTCGATGGGAAACAGGTGGAACCGAACCGATGGACTGCGGCTTCACAAAAATACGGTCCTGTCTCGCGGATTCTAGAAATTAAGGGGGTAAAGTCTTTGACCATCAGCCCGATTTTCGGTTCGATCCACGAAAGCATTCGTGACGAACCCCTGCCTGCTTCTGCCCCCCTTCCAACCCCGGCCCGAGGGCAGCCCGACTAGTATGAACCGGGAGAATAGGTAACAAATAAATCGGAAAAGGGGTCATGCGAGTTTGGCGCTTACTTTGTCCTCTTTGGAGTCGATCCGACCCTCAACCTGTTCCCGAAACGGTTGCCAATGACTCCACTGCGGCACCGAGTGAAGTGTCAGCCGAAGCAACCGCATCTTCAGCAGCTCGCAATCTCGCTCTTGGCGCTCTGTAACGATAGCCAGTTTTGACATCTTGCAGGGCGACACGGGCTGTGCTGAGCGACTCGAGGTTGCTCGCGCAATTGCGCCGCTACGCCGCGCGACTGTACTCCGCGAGCGGGGTTACATCGGCATACGGTCCAGCTCCCGATAGAGAGCCTGTGCGCGAATCGTATCTGCCCGTGAATCGTATCTGCCCGTCTTACTATGAAAATACTTTCGGTTCTGTGTTTCTTCGCCATTTTGCTGATCAATCCCTTTCCGGCTGCGGCGGCTCCCGGCGCCGAAAAATTGACGCCGTCGCAACAGGTTGATGCACTGATCGAGAAAGGCTACGCGGCCCACAAAGTGACGCCGAACGAGGCAGCGCCGGATTCGACTATGGTGCGCCGGATCTACCTCGACATCGTCGGGCGTATTCCGACCAAGTCCGAGGCGGAAAGCTACTTCGCTTCCAAAGACGGCGACAAGGCCGGCAAGCTCATCAGCGAACTGCTGGCGAGTGAAGGTTACGTCAATCACTGGGTCAACTATTGGGCCGACCTGCTGCGCCTGAACCGCACCGCCAACAACAGCCAGCTGGTCGCTCCGCACTATGCCGAGTTCATCAAGGACTCGCTGCGCGACAACAAGCCCTACGACCATTTTGTCCGTGAGCTGCTGACCACCGACGGCGCAGCCTGGGAGTCCGGCGCGATCGGCTACTACCTGCGCGACCGCGGCATGCCGCTCGACAACATGTCCAACACGGTGCGCATCTTTCTCGGCACGCGCCTGGAGTGTGCCCAGTGCCACGACCATCCCTTCGACAAGTGGACCCAGATGGACTATTTCAAAATGGCCGCATTCAGCAGCGAAATGCAGTCGAACTACCGCTCGCCGATCATGAACAACCTGCGTGGCTACGCAGGAAAGAAAGAGCGCAAACGCGAGATGAACGCAGCGAGCAAAGGCGAGCAGGCGGCGTTGCGCAACGCCGTGCAGGAAGTGATGCGCCCGCTGCGCTACACGTCGATTCAGCGCGAACCGCAAACGCTCCGGCTGCCGGACGATTACCAGTATGACGACGCCGCACCGCGCGACAAGGTAGAGGCAAAAACCATGTTCGGTGCCGACGCCGAGCCGAATCTGGACGCCTATGCGGAGTGGATGACGTCGAAGGACAATCCCCGGTTCGCCAGCGTCATCGCCAATCGGCTTTGGAAACAAGTGTTCGGCATCGGATTGGTCGAGCCGGTCGATGAGATCACCGACAGCACGGCAGCCAGCAACCCGGAACTGATGGCATTCCTCGAAGCTCAGATGAAGGCGCTCGACTACGATCTCAAGGCCTATCTTGAGATGCTCTACAACACGCGCACCTATCAGCTTCAGGCCACCCACGAGGAGATTCAGCTGGGCGAGGCTTACCATTTTCAGGGACCGGTGTTACGGCGGATGAGCGCGGAACAGATCTGGGATTCCTTCGTTTCGCTCATCAATCCCGATCCGGACGCGATTCCGGAACGGGCCAACGCGGCGGCTGACAATCAGTTGACCACCCTTCACAAGATTCACGATTCGCTGGGTGCTCTGGAAACGGAAGAGCTTGCGGAAGGCATCAAGAAAGTGGCCAAAACCGCCGCCGAAGGGGTCGAGCGCACCCGCGAACTGACCGCCCAGATTGCCGAGGCGCGCAAGGCAAAGGACGAGGACCTGCTGCGTCAGCTGTCTCGCGAAGCCAACGAATACCGCAGCAATGTCCGCACCGAAGTGCGCAAACACATTTACGAACCCGGTTGGGAAAAGCTCGTTGCCAGCGGCAATGCGGCGGAAACCTTTGGCGCGGAAGCAGCCGCGGGACCAATCGCCGAACGCGGCGATGAGCGCATGATGATGGGCATGTCCAGCGGGCGGAGCAAAGGCGCATCGCTGGATCGCGATGGACGACGTGATTACATGGAAAAGGCCACGGAACTGGGCATCACGGATCGCGACGAGTTGCGTGAGTTCGTGCAGTACATGACGAAAATGGTCGGCCAGGCACAGCGCGCAGCGAATCTGCCATCACCCGCGCCCAACGGGCACTTTTTGCGCGAGTTCGGGCAGTCCGATCGCGACGTGATCGAGAATGCCAACGACGAAGCATCCCTGCCTCAAGCCCTGCAACTTCTCAATGGCCCATACGCCGAGGCACTGGTCGGCAAGTACGGCGTACTGGCTCGCGAAGTCATGCGCGAGAAGACCGCCGATGGTCGGCTCGATGTCATTTACCTGAGCCTCTACTCACGCTACCCGAGCCAGGCCGAGAGAGACTACATGGCACCGATCGTCGCGGAGATTGGCGACAAGGCCTACAAGGACCTGGTCTACGCCGTGCTCAACACCCAGCAGTTCCTGTTCATTCAATAGATGCGAGCGCAAAAAATCAGCGACACGAACACAGAACCGCTGATGGACGCTGATCGTCGCTAATAGTTTCTGGACTCCCGGCACTCCCAATAGGCGCATCTCATTTAATTGTCTTGGAATAGGCACATCGTCACCCTCGGGCACTATGCTCAACATCAGCGAAAATTAGCGACCCTTAGTGGTTTCACATCACTTTTTTTACCCACCTCTCAATCGTCTCAGTAGTAAGTTTTTCCCGCCCCTACTCTTTCTTTCTCTCTCTATCGCCATGAATGTGAATCAACTCTCTGACCTTTCCCGCCGCAAGTTTGTCGCCCGCCTGGCGGCATCCACCCTTGGTGTCGGTCTCCTGCCGGTCGATCGGCTGTTTGCTGCCGGCGAAGGTGCCTCGGCCGCGGTGAATCCCGCCGTCAAGGCCAAGAACGTCATCTATCTCTACATGTCCGGCGGCATGAGCCACCTCGACACCTTCGACGTCAAACCTGGTCACGAAGTGATGGGCGCGACCGGCACGGTGGCTTCAAGCGTCGATGGCTATCACGTCGGCGAGGGCCTGCGACGCACCTCGCAACTCATGGATCGGTTCGCGGTGATCAACTCGATGAACTCGACTCAGGGTGCCCATGAACAGGGCAACTACTACATGCACACCAGCTACACGCTGCGCGGAACAATCCGCCACCCGGCGATGGGCGCGTGGCTGCTCAAGTTCAACGGCAAAGGCAATCCGATGCTGCCCGGCAGTGCGGTCATCGGTGACGGTAGCCGCCATCCGGGCTCGGGCTTTTTTGAATCGAAGTTCTCTCCACTGATGATCAACAACCCGGAGCAGGGGCTGCAGAACAGCGTTCGACAGAAGTCCGTGACCGAGACCGATTTCAACCGTCGGCTCGACATGTCGCGCCACCTCGACAAGGAATTTCACGCCACCTACCAGCACAAGAATGTCCGCGCCTATCGCGATCTCTACGATGAGGCGCTGACGCTGATGAAAAGCGAAGACCTGAAAGCTTTCGACATCGCCTCCGAGCCGGCGGCGACCCGGGAGCGCTACGGCGATGACAATTTTGGCCAAGGCTGTCTGCTGGCGCGGCGTCTGGTCCAGCACGGAGTTCGCTGCGTCGAGGTCAGCCTCGGGCGTTGGGACACTCACGTGAACAACTTCGTCGAAGTCCCCGAGCGTTGCGACGTGCTCGACCGCGGTCTCAGTGCCTTAATCCAGGATCTCGAAGCCAACGGCATGCTCGACGAGACGCTGGTCGTGCTGGCCACCGAGTTCGGTCGCACTCCGCAGGTGAATGCCAATGAAGGTCGCGATCACTATCCGAAAGCCTTCAGCGCGCTGCTCGCCGGCGGCGGAATCAAAGGCGGCACGATCTATGGAAAGACCGACGAAAGCGGTGCCGAGGTTGCCGAAAACAAGGTGACGATTCCGGACTTCAACGCCACCATTGGCTACGGCCTCGGTCTGCCGCTCGATCAGGTGCTCTACAGTCCGAGCAAACGCCCGTTCACACTCGCCGACAAAGGCCAGCCGATCACCACTCTGTTCGGTTGAACCGTTGCGCCAATCGGATCTGGATTCAGCGACCGGAGCATTCGCCCTCCAGGCGAATTCTCCTGTTTGATTGGCCCCTTGAAAAGGATCTCGAGAAAGAATTCGTGGCGTGGAAAGGCAGACAGATTGAAATTTGATATTTGTTACCTGTCGCCTATTTCCCTATCCCCTATTTCCTCTCGCCCGACTTGCAGCGGATACTTACAAGTTAGATACTTCCGCTACCGGCTATAACCTAAGCCACCTACTCGGCGGCGGCTACGGGTAACGGAGGCTACCGATGTACAGATGGCCTATTTCTATCGCTTTCGTTACCAGGGCGTTGCCCTGGGCTAGCGTATCTCGCCCCTTTGGGGCTCGTGCGCCTAACGCAATGCCACTCGAACCTGTCCCCTATTGTGCTCTGCCAATTCCACGCATGGCTGGCCACTGCATGATCGATCAGCGTGCTCCGACCCGCTGGCGCCAGCTTTCCCAGGCAAGTGCCATCGACTCGACACGCTCGGCGGATTCACCAGCGACGTTGCTGGTTTCCCCGCCGTCGGATTCTAAATCGTAAAGTTGCCACGGCTTGCCGGCCGCGGGCCGGACGAGTTTCCAATTGCCCTGACGCAAAGCCTGACCACGGCTGCAATCCCAGCAGATCGCCTCGTGCGCCGCGCGCTGCTCGCCACGAAAAATCGGCGCCAGGCTCTTGCCCTCCATTGCAATCGGGCGTCGCCCCTCGAACTCGTTGGGATAGTCCAAATTCGACAAATCCAGGCAGGTCGCCATCACATCGATGACGTGCCCAGACTGCTGGGTGATCGCGCCACCCGCCTTGATGACCTTCGGCCAGCGAGCGATTAGCGGCGTCCGTATCCCACCTTCATAAGCCGACTGCTTGTGATCGCGCAACGGGGTGTTGCTGGTCGTCGCCCAGGCAATTCCATAGCCGGCAAAGGTGTCGTGCGGCCCCGGCATATGGTCCGGCCCGCTACCGCCTTTGATGGCAATCCCGTCGCGCCGCCAGGCCTTATTTTTGCCACTCTGATCAAATCCGAATCCGCTCGTGCCCGGCTGCAGCCCACCGTCCGGCGCCGCGCCATTGTCGCTCAAAAACAGCACCAGTGTGTCTTCCTCGACTGCCGATTCTTTGAGGATCTTCAACAAGCTGCCGACCCCGCGGTCGACGGTCGAAATCTGCGCCGCATAGACCGCCATCCGCTCCGCTTGCCAGTCTTTTTCTGGATCGTCTTTCCACGGCAGAACCGATGCCGGCTTAGGGCCCATCGTCGAATTCGCCGCAATGAGCCCCATCTCGCGCTGACGCTCGAATCGGCGTTGCCGCCAATCGTCCCAGCCGGTTTGACGGTAGAGATCGCGGTAGCTGGCGATGTCTTTTTCCAGCGCATGAAGCGGCCAGTGTGGTGCGATGTAGGCGACATAGAGAAAGAACGGGGCCTCACCGGCGACCGCCGTTTTCAGAAACTGCGCCGCTTGATCGTTGAACGCCTCGGTCATGAAGAATCCCGACTCGGGAAATTTCCAGCGTTGATCATCGAGGTAAAAATCATTCGCTTGAACTTCATTCCAGTAACTGATCTTGCCTTGGCAATTCGGCCCGAAGAACCGGTCGAAGCCGCGCTCGACCGCCAGATCACGCCCCTGCCACTTGCCGACCATTGCGGTGTGGTAGCCTCCGGCCTTCAGGAGCTCGGGAATCAGTACGCATTTCGAGAAATCCTTCGGCTGATTCCAATGGTTGCCCGCATGCCCGGTTTGCTGACAATACAAACCGGTCAGCAGCGAAGCCCGCGTCGCGCCGCATACGGAGTTGTTGTAGAACTGCGTGAATCGCAAGCCGTCCTCCGCCAGCGAATCGATGTTCGGTGTGCGAATTTCACCACCGTAACAACCGAGGTCGGACCAGCCCATATCATCGACCATGATGAGCACAATGTTAGGCCGCTTTGCACCCGCACTTGCGGGCAGTAGTAGAAACGCGAGTGCGAGCGTGACGAAAATGAGAATGAGTTTCATGGAGTCAAATTCAGGCGATCAATGACACTTACTTTGTGAACGATGATGGCATGGAATCCCATTTCTGAAAATGAGCGAGATGCCCCCATTCACGGCGAGTGGTCATTCGAACGCCTTCCGGGCAGGCTCCGTGAAAAATCACGCCGGAAACGAGGTCTGGGGAGCGCGATCAGTGGCACAACTACAAGTGAGGGAACGGGATCAGCCGAGATAACAACATTTTTGATGCCCTAAGCGTCGCTCTAAGGATCGCTTTCCAAGGATGTGAGTAAATGGAAGGCGCTCAAATTTTGACATTGATCGCCTGTCCTGATCCCTGCCCCCCGTGTGGAGATCAGGCCGGACTGGTCGGTAAACGCAATCGTGCGGGGCACTTGTCTCAGCTTGACGCTGTTGCTCAGGGACTGCGATGATCACCCAGACGTCGAGCAGTCTCCAAATGACCACGTTCCTGATATTTCCGAAAAGCATGGCCGCGCTGGCTGTCGGGCTGCTTTTCGCGTGTGCGGATTTGTCGAGGGGCGCCGAAGAAATCGGAGGCGCCAAACAACTGTTCATTGACGATCACATCGTCGAGTCGCTCGGCGGTGCCGTACGCACCTTCATTCCGGCGCAAAGAACCGGTCCGCTGCTTTCCGCCGACAGCGCCTGGGAAACCAATCGATCCCTTGCTTATCCCACCGTGCGGCGGGAGGGCCCGAACTCCTGGAAGATGTGGTATCGGGCCAACACGCCCGCAAACGAACGGGCCATCTGCTATGCGACTTCCACGGACGGCGTCACTTGGAGCAAACCTAAGCTCGGAATCTACCCGCACCATGGCGGCGATAACAACATCGTGCTGATCGGAGCGGAGAGCCACGTCGACACACCGAGCGTGTTCAAAACCGACCAAGGTTATTTCCTCTACTGCAGCGAAGGCGATGTCCGCTATGTGGTGTATCACTCGCCCGACGGGATTCGCGATTGGAAGAAAGCCAGTCGTGGGCTGCACGCAGATCACGCCCGGATCGTGGCATCCGGCACCCAGGCGCCAGCAGCTCACAACTATGACATTTGTCTCGGAGTGTACGATCGGTATAGGAACGACTACATTTTTCAGTTCAAGGTGGCGCAGAAGCAGAAGCTTTTTGGCGCCAACGATTGGCAGCGAATCTTTCACCAGCATCGCTATGCCGGTCGTCTGGACGCAATTGAGGATACACCGTTTCCCCTCGTTCAGCCCCGCCATGAACTTGCAGATGATGGCGATAATGCGCTCGAGCGGGGAACCCTGCGGGCGGAGAACTATGGCACAGGAATGTATCCACAGGAGGACGGCAGCATCGTCGGTTTCAGTTGGCTGTTCAGTATCGACGGCCATACCGGCTTGGTGAGTGCGGGCGGCGATGGCAGCAGCGACGGCTTCTGGCACTATGGCCCGGTGAACGTAATGCTGGTTTACAGCCGCGACATCGATGGCCCCTGGCAACGCCCGACGCGCACGCCGATCCTGCCGCGCGGTGCCGCCGGTTCCTGGGATGAAGGCATGGTCAGCACGGCCAATGCGCCGGTCGAAGTTCCCCGATCAGAAAGCTTCGGTGCCTCTACCGATCAGGTGTGGATGTACTACACCGGCGCCAACCACGTGCACAATCGGAATCCGCCGAGCGGCGAGAGAGATCACCAGTTCGGTATCGCCAAGTGGCGGATGGATGGCTTTGCAGCCCTCGAGGATGTCGACGGAATCGAGGATATCATCACTACCAAGGCGATCGTGTTCAGCGGCAACCAACTCACGCTGAATGCCGATGTGAAATCCGCTGGTTCGATTCGCGTCCGCATCAAGCCGGCGGCCGGGGGAGCCGATCTAAGGGGACTATCGGATCCGGTCACGGGCGATTATCAAAGCCATATCGTCCGGTGGGGCGGTAAGGACGATATCAGCGACTGCGCCGGCAAGGAAGTGATTCTGGAAGTGAGCGTTCAGAGAGCGAAATGGTACGCACTCGATTTTACTCCCGATGCCTGACTGCAACTAACTCAGGCTATCGGGATCGGGGTCCGGCAATAAAATAACACTATTGTTACCCCAAGGGTTAACATCCAGGGAAATGAGGAAATCGCCGAATTTTAAATTTTGAAATTTATCACCTGCCCCGGCTCCTGGCCGCATCTGCCTCGCCATTGGCGGCGGACCCGGTGTTGCCTTTCCCTTGTCAGGACAAGGTAGGCACGCCAAACGTCTGATCGAAAATCAATGACTGGCACGCGTCTCCTCCCGCCGACTTGTCCCACCGTAGCGGTGAAGTAGGAGGATGCGTCACCAGCGCCAGCGCACGGTCCGAAGGCAAAGCTGATGGTTAAGCTTTCTCTGTAAGGCTGTTTCGTTCTCTGTTACAAACCGACTCATCCCGCCGCCTTCCTTGACCGCTGGCTTTTCTGCCCCCTCCCCCAACCCAAATCAAACACTTCGCCATGAATCTGCACTGCACACTCCTCGCGCTGTTGTTCTCTGCTTCATTCGCCGCCGGTGCACCGCCGCCGTTGCGCATCGTGGAGACCAAAGGTGGCGCGCACTTCGGCATCTGCGCGGAGAAACCTACGAAGCCCGCGCCGACGCTCATCGTCATCGCCGGTCCGATCACATCGATGGCGGCGGACAAGTCGCGATGGTTTATGGCCACGGGGGATGCGTTGAGCAAGCAAGGTTGGATTTTTGTAATGCTCGATCCGGCGAGCGAGGGCTACGCCCAAAAACCGGGCGAGCCGTCGAGCATGGCGGGTTGGGCGATTCATGCAAAAAAGGGCGAGGACTTCATGCAGCCGTATGTCGCGGGCTGCCGAGAGGTCCTCGATCATCTCGTCGCGGAGGGCTTTACCGATCCGCAACGCATAGCCGTCGAGGGCGTTTCGCGCGGCGGTTTTTGCGCGCTGCATTTTGCGGCGGCGGAACCGCGCATCAAGGCGGTGGTCGGCATCTCGCCGGTGACGAATCCGCTGGCGCTCAAGGAGTTCGCGAGCGTCACACCCGCTCAGGCGGCAGCGATCAGTTTGGATGGGGTGCTGGAGAATTTAAGCGGCCGCAGCGTATGGATAAGCATCGGCAATTCGGATGATCGCGTCAGCACGGATGAGTGCATCGGTTTTACGCGCCGTCTAGTAACCGCGACTCGCCGCTTGCAGCCGACGCTCACTCTCATCCCCGTCCATCTGCACATCGGTATGGCCGCAGGACATCGCGCGCCGGACGACGCGTATACGGCCGCCGCCGATTTTTTGCTCGCCCGCTTTCCCTGACAGCCATGAAACTGCGTTACCTACTTGCCATCACCTCCTCAGTGCTCCACCTGCTCCCCGGCCAATTCACCGTGGCGCAGGACGCGCAAGAGGCACCCGCTCTAACACACGATGTGTTTTCCGGTACATTTCCACCGGCGAGCTACGGGCAAACCTTTGCAGAAATAGAAGCCACCGCGCAAGAGGTGATCGAGCGCATTTTCCGTGACGGAGACGGCATCCTGCGCAGCGGCGTCAACGGCCGGACGATGAAACCATTGACCATCGAAGAGGTCCTCGACCGCCCCAATGGCAAGGGCGGCTATACCGAGCACTCGGCGATGCCGGACGAGCTGAAGGCGGTGTGGCTGACCTATGAAAACGCGGGCGAGGCGAGTGGCGCCTACCTCATGGCCCTGTGTCTGAAGTTCGAAGCGACGCAAGATCCGAAGGTGCGCGAGCAGGCGCAACGCACCGTGAAAGCCATTGTCACTCTTTGGCGCAATGCCTCGCCTGCGGCGGGGCTCGGCGGCGGAGGGCTCGGCTGGTTTCCCAAGCCCTACGGCGGCATCCACCAGGTGGCCGGCATTCACGAGTGCAGCGCCGACCAGTATGCGGGAATCACGCTCGGCCTGCATGCCTATCACCAGACGATGGCCGATGTGGAAGAGAAAAAGCAGATCGAGGAGGTCATCGTCTCGTTCTCCGACTGGTGGCACGATCACGATCACAGCGGCGTCTATATGGGCAAACCTATCTGGTGGAAACGGCTGGACACGCATCCCATGGCCGCCGCCTATTTCCTCTATCTGCATGCCCTTGCCGAGTCGTGGAAGCCCGGTGAAAAATCCCGCCAGAGTTTCGAAACCTGGCTCGATCTCAAGGCCACGCTGCTACGCCCCGACTATCCCTCCGGCATCACCATGCACGGACTGCCGGTCCTGTGCCTCGAGCACCTGAAGCGCCTGCGTCCAGATCTCGAAGCCGTGTGGCAGCCCGCCCTCGTTCACCAGGCCGCAATGCTCGCGCGAAGTGTCGATGAAACGTCGCAGAGCAAATACTTTGAAGTCAACGGTTACGCCTCCGACTACCTCGGAGCAGCGCACCGCCTGCTGCCCGACGCCGGCTACGACAAACTCGCGCTGCGCAGCCTCGAAACTTTAAAAAATCGCAGCGACTTCTATCACATTCGTCGCAACCAGCCAATCGAACAACTGCCGTCCCTGGTCCGTGGCGATGACTACCGGGACGTCTTCTTTTGCGAAGGTCAGGTTCATTGGATGGCCGGCTACTGGCGCTATAAATTGGCCAACCCTGACGACAAGTAGAAGTCAGCAACAAACGCAGCCAAAAATTCATCTTCAAATGAAACTACTCACCGTCCTACTTGCCCTCACGCTGGCCACTTCGGTCTTCGCCGATGATCGCCGCAACGCCTCCGGCGATCACGGCGTTGTCACCTCCCGTTCACCGGACGCCTCTGACATCGGCGCCAACATCATGGAAAAGGGCGGCAACGCCGTCGATGCCACCATCGCCACCGCCTTCGCGATGGCGGTCACCTACCCCAGCGCCGGCAACATCGGCGGCGGCGGCTTCATGCTCATCCACCCCGTCGACGGCAGCGATCCCATTGTCATCGACTACCGCGAAAAAGCTCCGCTCGCCGCCACTCCCGAAATGTTCGGCGAAGGCGGCAGCCACAAGAACCATCGCTACGTCGGGGTCCCGGGATCGGTCCGTGGCCTCTCCCTCGCCCACGAAATCTACGCCAACCTGCCCTGGAAAGACCTCGTCGAGCCCGCCATCCGCCTCGCCATCGATGGATTCGAAATCCACGGAGGCCTCGCCAGCTCCCTTAACAGCGTGCTGAAATCATCAACCAACGAGGAGTTCAAACGCGTCTACTCCAAACCCGATGGATCTGCCTGGGAATCCGGTGACCGCATCATTCTCCCCGACCTCGGGGCAACTCTGCAGCGCATCGCCGACCACGGCACCGATGGATTTTACACCGGCAAGACTGCGGAACTCCTGGCCGCCGAAATGGAAAGCGGCGGCGGCTTCATCACCCTTGAAGACCTCGCGCGCTACCGGGCTCGCCCGCGCGTCCCCATCCACTTCACCTACCGCGGCTTCGACGTGTATGGCCCGCCCCCGCCGAGCTCTGGCGGTACGACCCTCGCGATGATGCTGCAGATTCTCGAGAACTACGACCTTGCATCCCTCGGTCGCTGGTCGCCCGAGACCAACCACCTCATCATCGAAGCGATGCGCCGCGGCTACGCCAACCGGGCCGCCTATCTCGGCGACGCCGACTTCGTCGACATCCCCGACCGTCTCACCACCAAGGCCTTCGCCAAAGAACTCGCCGCCACCATCGATCCTGACAAAGCCACCTCGAGTGAATCTCTCGGCCCACCGATCGCAATGGCAGAGGAAAGCCCCGAGACAACCCACTTCAGCGTCGTTGACGGCGACGGTATGGCCGTCTCCAACACCACCACCCTGCAAATGAGCTACGGCTCAGGAGTCGTCGTCACTGGCGCCGGCTTCCTGCTCAACAACGAGATGGGCGACTTCAATAAGCAACCGGGCATCACCGACCGCAAGGGCACCATCGGCACCCCCGCCAATCTCATCGTCCCCGAAAAGCGCATGCTCAGCTCGCAGAGCCCGACCATCATCGCCAAAGACGGCAGGCCCTACCTCGTCACCGGAAGCCCCGGCGGCCGTACCATCATCAACACCGTCCTGTGCATGGTCGTCAACGTCATCGACTTCGATATGGATCTGCGTGAAGCCGTCGATGCCCCGCGCACCGACCACGAGTGGTTCCCCGAACGCGTCCGCTTCACCGGCGCCGCCGACCCCGACCACGCAGACTTGGTCGAAAAGCTCAAAGCCCTCGGCCACCCGATCGAAGCAAGCAAGTCCCAGGGCGACTCCAACTCCATCATCGTTACTGAAAAGGGCGCCCACGCCGCCGCCGACAGCACTTGGGGCGGAGCCAGCGCCGCCGAGTCCACCGAGCCCGTCTGGCAGTCGCTCTTCGATGGAAAAACCCTCACCGGCTGGCACCAGGTCGGAGATGGCGAATGGGTGATCGAAGACGGCGCCATCGTCGGAAAAACCCAAACCGCAGCCAAGCTCTACGGGCTTCTTGTTTCCGACAAGAAATACAAAAACGTTCGAGTGAAATTCACCTTCAAGTCCCTCGAAGGCAACAGCGGCTTCTACGTCCGCGGCCGCATTGAGCCGCCGGACAAGGCCCATGGCCTGCAGATCGAAGTCGATCCACGCAGCAACACCGGCGGCATCTACGAAAGTTACGGTCGAGCCTGGATCAGCAAGCCCGACGAAGCGATTGTCAAAAAGGCCTACCAGCTCGACGACTGGAACGAAATGGAAATCCTCGCCGACGGCGGACATGTCGTCACCTGGCTCAATGGGACCAAGATCAGCGAACTCGACAACGACCCGGTCGTCGAGCCGGGCCACCTCATCATGCAGATGCACTCGGGCAACAAGCTCCTCGTCAAGTTCAAGGATATCCAGATTTCACCCCTGGACTGATGCGCCCGCTCTCCGCGGCCACAGCCGCTTGCGCCAACTTTCCCAAAAAAATGGTCAGGCGAGAAATTTGCCATTTTCCCAGTAGAAGTAGGTGGATCTTGCGTCGGTGGAGTGGCGCTCGTCTTGACCCAACCGGCAGCCGGACCACGGCCTTACGGAGACTGTGTGGAAATTATTTTTTGGCTTCGGTTGCTCAAATAGGTCAATTCAGGGCTTCTTTGAGAAGCGGAGATTTGCTCTGAGAGCGCTCCCAAAATCGGATTTGCCTTGCGGTTGCACTCCCGACGATTTTTTGAATCACTCTTAGCCCGCTTGCGAGCCTCAATACGGCGCTCCTCAGCCTAAAAAGCAGGCGCGAGGGCATCCCCTCGATTGCTTCAAGCATTCTCGCTACACCAACCTCCGCGAGCACTCGCTTCCAGTTGTAGCTCAGCGCCATCAGCGACAGTTCTGCTTCGCACCCTTCTTTTCCGCGCAGCAGGAACTCGCCGTAGCCCCATATCCATTTGATCGTTCCAAACGGATGTTCCGCCAGCCCTTTTCGCTGGGCATACTTTTCCGGTTCGGCTGCCATCCGCGCCGCTACTTGCGCGATCTCTTCGCGATACTCGCTTAGCTTCAATTTGCGATACTGGCCTTTGGTGCATTGCGCCCGCACGGGGCAGTCGATGCAGGCTTTGCTGTTGTAGTAGACTTGGTAGGTTATGCTTCGCAGCGTAGTGTCGGTGTGCCGCGTGAGCTGTTTGCCTTGCGGACAGGTATAGCTATCGATCACCGGGTCATAGGTGAACTTTTCCAGCGGATAGTTGCCGTCGCCTGCCGACCGTTTCTTGGCTTCGGGCACGTGGATCTTCATGCCGTCGCGTTCGCACTCAGCGATCTGTTGATGGTTGCCGTAGCCGCCGTCGGCTACCACGTCGATGGTGTGCTGCGTGGCGTCAATGCCGAGGAGTTCGCAACTGGTCGTGGCCATCGGGTGGAGTTGCTGCATGTCGTTGCCGGCCTGGACAATCGCCATTTCCACGATCAAGTGGGCTTTGCCGTCGATGCTCATCTGCACGTTGTGACCGACAAGGCTGGTGCCACCTTTCATGAGCAGGCGGCTGTCGGGGTCTACCAGGCTGACTTGGCCGCTCCCGTTCTGCTGTGCTTGCTCGCTGAGGATTTTGAGATAGGCACGGCGTTCTTTGAGCTTTTCCAACTTGGCTTCGAGGTCGACTTTGCCTGCCGGTGCTGCTTTGTCGTCACTTGGCTTCGCGCCCGGTTCTTCTTGCCCGGTGGTGTCTTGTTCTTCCGCTTCAGCCTCAGTAGCGCTTGGTGACGAGCTTTCCAATTGTGTTGGCTTTGCCTTCTGTGCTTGCTGCTCTTCTTTCTCCGCTTCTTCGAGGGCTTGGTCGTATTCCTCTATCGCTTTGTCCACTTTAGCGATCATCGCTTTGAGCTTTGCCTGGGTGAAGTTGCGCGCCTTACTGTTGCTGGCTTTGAAGAAGGTGCCGTCGATGCCGATGAGTTCACGACCGAACAGTTCGAGCTTCATGCACACGAGGTGGAACTCTCTCAAGGTCGCTTTGAAGGCTTTGCGGTTGCGCTTGCGAAAATGATTGATGGTCCAATGGTCGGGCTGTCGTTTGCAGGTCAACCAGATGACTTCGAGATTGCGTTTGGTCTCCGCTTCCAAACGGCGGGACGAGCGGATACGATGCAGGTAACCGTAAATCAACAGTTTGAGCAGTGAGCCTTCGTCGAAGCCGGGGCGTCCAACGCTCCATTTCTCTTTCACTGAAAATCCGAGCGCTGGTAGGTCGATTTTGTCGACCCAAGCGTCGAGCACACGCACGGGGTTGTCTACACTCACGTAGTCATCCAGCCGCTCGGGTAGCAGCATGACTTCGTCGCGGTTGATGGCTGTCGAATTGCCCATGCTTAACGAAAGCGTGCATCAGGGTTTTCGCTACTGTTCGCTGTTACAATTTTCACACAGTCTCGTCAGCGAGTGGTGGGGGCGCGAGCCGAATGACAGGGGAGATCAGATCGTCCAGAGGGCCACTCGCTGACGCTCGCAGCTACCCTTTTGGTTTTTCCGGATGCCAGCGATAGTGGCCGACGATCTTCCACTGGAAGGGATCG
>JBBKXR010000274.1:0-21604 GCA_037969585.1 Verrucomicrobiales bacterium | reverse complement strand
GATGGAACCATCACACTTACTTCCGAGTTTGGCGTATCTACGATCAAGTTTTCCGATGATAAAACGGGATTGGTGATTCCAGAAAAGGGAAAACCAGCGGGGCTGACTTTGATCGAGTAGTTCGACGCTTGGGCCGATGACAGCGGGCGCGACTCCAAGCGTAACCGGAACTTGAGCAACGGCGAACAAGGCGACGCTGGCAAGCCCGATCCCGCCGCGAGTTGAATGCCTTCACTAATTCGAACCTCTAACCTGAAAGCGAGAGACCGCTCCCGGATCGGGCAGCCAGGTCTCGGACGTTGTGCCAAGAAAATGATGGCTGTGCCTTCCGCTTGAATACAGCGGCCGATGAGGCAACTTGAAGTGTGCGAGTCTACATCGAAACGACGATCCCAAGTTACCTGACCTCATGGCCGTCGCCACAGATCGTCCATGCCGGCCACCAGATTTCAACCCGGGAATGGTGGGAGAAACACCGGGACCGATTCGAGCTTTTCACGTCGCTGGTCACCCATCAGGAAGCCAACAGTGGTGATCCGGATGCCGCTCAGCGGAGAATGGATTCCCTCGATGGGATACCGCTGCTGGCTATCACTCCCGATTGCGAGTCGATTGCCCAATCAATTTTGAATTCAGGATTGATCCCTGCGAAAGCAGATCGCGATGCGTTGCACATAGGAGTCGCAACATTTCACGCCATGGATGCCCTCCTGACCTGGAACATCCGGCACATTGCCAACGCTACGATCCGTCAAGAACTGCGTGATTTGATTGCCTCCTTGGGGTATTCTCTCCCAACGATTTGCACTCCCGAAGAACTTTTGCCCCAATCGCCATGACCGAAACAACTACAGACGATATTCTTGCTGAAGTGTGGGATGCGAAGGATTCACTTTCAGCCAGCTACGGACACGATTTGTCTGCGACCTGCCGAGCGCTCTATGCCGAGCAGGAGAAAGCTCCGGAAAAGTTCGTAAGCTTCGGGGTGACTCGAACGGCACAACAAGGCGCGGATGACCAATCCGCTACCGCCGTGGATTCGAAAGACTAAGGGTGATCCCAGCCATTAATCTAGAGGCGAAAGCGCGCCGCCAGTAGCGGACGGCATCGCTTCAACGTTGGGCTCAGAAATCAGAACTTTGCGATGACTGTCGGCTGGCGTATCGTTGCGGCATGACTCTGAAAGCAATCATTCACGAAGCCGAAGAAGGCGGGTTCTGGGCTGAAGTGCCCGCTCTGCCAGGATGCGTCACTCAGGGTGAGACTCGGGAAGAGCTCGAAGCCAACCTGCGAGAGGCCGTCGAAGGCTGGCTGGAGGCGGGTGAAGCAATCATCGAGATCGGGTCGGAAGCGATTTTCGAGGTCGCTGTATGAAATCCGTCAGCGGACGTCGCTTGGCTAAGCTCGCGGAATCGAAGGGATGGACGCTCGCTCGGGTCAAAGGTAGCCATCACATATACACGAAACAGGGCCGTTCCGAACGAGTGGTGATTCCCATCCACGGGAACACGACATTAAAGATTGGACTCCAGCGTAGTCTGATGAAAATTATTCCGATTTCGGAAGACGAACTGTAAACAGGCCAGCCCAACAAGCCGGTGCTGCCAATCCATTGCCGCAGAGTTGGTCGCTTGCCTTGCGGCTTCGATAGGGCTTATGATTGGTCGGAAGGCGGACCGGCTTGCGTGACGTGGCTGGCAGACCTTCAACGTTGTGCCTAGAAATCGATGCACTGCCTGTTAAAGTCGGAAACTTTTGACTGGCTCCTCAAGAAGGGGGTGCCGGAAGACCCATATCACGGAGATACTTCACCTCGATATTACCTCCAATTTCATGCTCCGGCTGAATACCGAAGACTGGATGCCTTTAGTCGGCAATACTTCTGCAAGATTATCCCTGATGCCGAATCTTTGGTTCACATAACCGATTGGGTTTTTTACACGGAAAGTGAGATGATCGCCATCGACGCGATTCGAAAAGTTCATCAAGAAACGCGACGGCTCATCGACGCACCTGGGCATTGTATTGCCGCCGAAGAATCCGAATTGGGGATTTCTCTTTTCAGCCTGTCAGCATCATTCGCTTGGAAGTCGTATCTTTATTGCCCTCATCAGCGAAGCACGCTGTATAATTGGGATGGTGAGATTTTTGATTTTTGGACGGATGGTGAGGCAGAGTTTGAGGAGATGAAATCTATGCTTCTCGAGTTCAAGCTCTTAGAAACAACCGGGGCACAAGACGCTGCACCGAATCCCTGACGGCCTCGTGTCGAAAGTTTAATGACCAATCAACCTTCAACCCACAGTCGAAGCCTCTCCTTCGGACAGGTGTAGGAGGATTTCGACGTTCGGCGAAGAAATTGAAAGGTTCCCGGCTCTGAGACCGTAATTGAAACTTATGAACGACAAAGAAACACCACCGTTACAAGCTGAGTCTCAGTCGATGCGAACCCTGGTTGCCGCAGTTCTCACTATTTGGGTTGCCGTTTTCGCAATTCAGGATTCCTCAGGGGGGCCGAAATCTGAGATTGAGAAAGGTATTAATGACCAACCCACCAAGATTCCTGCATGGGTTAGTAGCCTCGGTAAGTATGAGCCTGGTTTTATTGGTGATCTCCGTGATCCCTTAGACGCAGATGAACTGCGCAATCTAGCTGCAAATCCAAAAGAAGATCGATTTCGCCTCAAGATATTAATTTGTCGTGCGGCGGCAGATAAAGATGAGCGTTTTCAGTATCTATTGAAGACAGAGGGGCTTCGAGACGATCCGTGGATTGATCTTCCTTTGGCTGCGTATGACTATGCCGTGAACGGGAACGAAAAAGCGTTGCGCTATATTCTAGACAAGCACAAAGAAGAAAAGCCAGGCAGCGATTGCGATACTGTTCTGGTTCTTTCGTTTGTTGACGAATGGAAGCATTCGATTTCGGCTGTATTAGATCATTTTAAACATGGTGCAGATGGTGCCGCTGGTATCGGCTATTCCGAGTTTTGGATCACTAGGAAGCAACTGTATCCAAAGCAGTTTCAGCGTCTAACCACCGAAGCCGAGCAAGGCGCTGCACCAAATCCCTGACCCGCCTCTTGTCGAAAGTCTCATGGCCATTCCACCACCAACATCGAAGTCAACGCTCGCCCTCGGTCAGGGATCCGGTGAGCTTTAACGTTCGTCTAATTACAATGCGCCTCCTCCTTTCATCCGTCGCAAGTTTGTTCGTTAGTTTTGCAGCTCAGGCAGGCGAGTCTATGCTGACAGCCACCGTTCAGCCGCTCGACGGACTTGGCTCAGGCACCATCAAGATTGTCGAGGTGACTTGTCACGATTGGTATGGCATGAGCGGACAGCCTACATCGATCGGACTAATTTCGTCACCAAACGTCCCGCCAACAAACAACCCCAAAGAAGCGAAGGAGGATCTGAACTTGGCCTCGGCTTGTGGGTTTCGATTCAGCTGTGGAGACATCGACACTACCTTGGAACTGACTCTTGACGCCACGGCGTTTTCTGTGCCACAGCGTTTCGGACACTCACGGGAGCACATTCTTCGTGCTTCACTGGAGTGCCTAAGGCGGTGCCTACCCGAGAAGCTTCGCCAGATTGCAGTCACGCTAAAGGTCGCCGACGCCAACAGGGACTGGATTACGAAGATTATTGTAGAGTTCAATGCGCACGACCGAACGAAGGTTTTCTTCACTCCTGCCGTATGACAATCAGCCACCAATATGAACCAAGGGCGAACAAGGCGGCGATTCGAACAGGCTACCCGTCGAGTTGCGAAAGTGGTATGGTATTCCGAAGCTTTTAACTCGAGGCAATGGTGCGCTCCCGGAAGCCTGCTGCATGCCTTCGACGTTCGCCAAAAAATATGCGCACTCTCTTCATTGTCCTGATTGCAGTATTCGCACAAGTCGGGAGAGCTGACGATGATCTGCGCTCTGGGGCTCCGAAAGACTGCTACCTGTATTCGTGGGGCAAGGGGCCGAATTGGACGGCGAAGGTTTCGAGCGAGTTTCGGCTGTCCCTTCTGAATCGTCAGATGCCATACGTTGACGATCAGTTTTCCGAGCCAACGGAGAAGGCTCTCACATGGATCGAGCGCCAGAAGGAACCGACGGTCACGACCATAGCCACCGTCGAAGGCCGGAAGGTTATTCAGGTTGTTTATCCCGAACAGGGAAGTTTCGGGAAGACGATCGGAACGATTCTTCTCGCTATCGAGACCACTCGTGATTCGGAGTGGTTCTCGCCTTTTTTCGGTGCTCAACCTGAGATTTATCGTGGGCAGTTCGTCACCGGAAGAGATGTTGCCTTTGGCTATGTTGCTACTCTGGAGTGGTCTGGAACCGGTTCCTTTCGGACCCACTTTCTATACGACCTCCGCCAGGATCATCCTGTTATTCTGAGCGCACTAGATTCGGGGCGAGTGGTCCGCAATGAGTTCAAAACCGATCAGGAGTATGAGGAAGCGTTGAAGGTCTTTACACATGAAGCTGATCTCATGGCAGGCATCATTCCAAGGACGAAGGCATCCAAACAAACCAAAGGTGGACAAGACGGTGGTGGACAACCGGCTACCCGCTCCGAGTCGAAATGACTTCCGTAATTAGAACATTTAACCCTGTTTCGGAGTGGCCCTGCCGGTAGCCGGTGCTACTCCTTAACGTTCGCTTTAGAAATGAGAGTCTCACTATTAGCGTGCGCGGCTTTGGTATTGGCTGGTACATTTTTCCGATCGAAAGCGGACGATAAGCCGAAGCTGGTGAAGGTTCCTGAACCAAAATGTGAAGATTCAATCCAAGCAAAGGCTACGATTGATCCGACTTTGGATTCGGCCTTTTTTAGGACGGTCGAGACATCGCGCCCAGACATGATCGTCGAGCATTCCGACGGCAAGTTGGAGGATGCTGGTGATGGAACTATCGATGCAGAGGATTTGAGGCTGATCGAGCGCACCGCCCAGTGCAAGGGCAACCATGTCGGTAGCCCTGACATGCCCCACTGCGAGGCAGTTCTCACTCCGCAGGGAATCCGGCTGAGTATCTTCGGTGATTACGCAAGCACCTTAAGAATTGACGTGGATCGTGACCTGCGATTTCAGTGTGCTTACTCCACAGTATATCCCAGTTTCGATCAGCCCACTGGATGGAGGATCACGAAAAAGATCGTGAAACTGAAATCCAAGCAGTTTGACGCAGGGGGGCGAATGTATGCTTGGATTGCAGTGGAGTTCGAAGAACTCAACGGAACTCGTCCAAGCACCTCACATCGGATCGAAGGATTCGTGAAGCCTTTTATCCAGGATCAGCACTTACCGAGTACACGGGACAGCGAGCAAGGCGCTGCACCAAATCCCTGACCCAACTTTTGACGCCTCAAGGATCAATATCTAAGGAAGTGAGGAAATGAAAGACGCTGAAATTTTGACATTTATCGCCTGACACGATTTCCCCTTTGCCTTTTTCTTCCGGTGATGAAATTTTGTGATTTGTCGCCTGACACGATTTCCCACCGCTTTCGCCTGGCGGCGGCGCAGATGCGCTTCGCCCCGGCAATCGAGGACAACCTCCGTCGAATCGAGACCCTTGCGACGGAGGCCCGGCGTCGGCGGGCCGATGCGGTGCTCTTCCCCGAGTGTGCTGTCACCGGCTATCGGTTCGATTTTGCATCCCTCGAACCTCCGATGATTCGGGCGGCACTCCAGCGCGTGGGCGAAATCGCCGCGACCCACAAAATCCATCTCCTTACCGGATGCCCGGTCTTTCGAAAGAAAAAGCTCTACAACTGCCTCGTGGTCTTTGATCGGTCCGGGAACCTCGTGCACTGCCACGCAAAGAACCAGCTGACGCCCGATGATCGATCCATCTTCACCCCGGGCAATGCGATCGCCCTGTTCGAACTCGACGGAATTCCCGCGACCGCGATCATCTGCCACGAGCGGCGTTATCCCGAACTGGTCCGGCTCGGGGTGATGGCGGGCGCACGAATCGTTTTTCATCCCAACGCCGGGCTCGACCGCCTCCCGGTGAGCCGGAAAAAGCGGGGCGGGCGCGACGGGATTGCGGTGAGGGCCTTCGAAAACGCCGTCTACTACGCCTTCGCCAATTCCGTCGGTCCGCAGGGGGAAGGGCTCTGGTCGGCCGGAGATTCCAAGATCGTGGGACCGGATGGTTCGGTCCACGCCCTCGCCGACAACGAGAACGAATCGGTGATCGCGACCACTCTCGACCTCTCCCTGGCGACGGGAAAATACGCTCGGGAGAGTCTTGAGCACCCGCGATTCCTAGCCCAGGGATGGCGGGCCATGGTCACAGCGGCCATTCGCCAGTCGGAGACCGAGAATCGAGCCTTTCTCGAGGACTTGGCCTGACCCCTTTCCTTGTTTTTAAACCAAACTCCGCGCCTCTGTGTGGCTGTGCGAGGCCTCACCCCGCATGCGCCTTTCTCGTCTGGTCCCTTTTCCGCGTTCAAGTGATTCCCGTACGACCCGACTTGTGACTAGCATGAATGCAAAGGCCCACATTATCTCATCCCATGCCCGCTCGTCGTCAGTTTCTGAATACACTTGCCCTGTCTGCTGCCGGTGTGGCGATTCCAGTTTCGGCGCCCTCGCTTCTGGCTCAGTCGAAGAATACGGTGCGCGGCACATCGGACCGGCACTTTGAAGTGCGCGACATCAAGCGGACCGCGGTTAATCTGCCGTTCCGTGAAACGCCGGCCCGGTCGATGAACAAGGAGGTCCCGCATTGGGTCTACAAGGAGATCTTTGAGGTGACTCTCGGCTCAGGGAAGACGGGGATCGGGGAGACGACGTTGTTTTACACATTCGGCGCCACCGATGACGCGGCAGTCGCCCGGGCAAGAGGACAAAATGCGCTCGAGATCATGTGGGACGACGATCTCGGATCCGGACTGCAGATGGCGCTGTTCGATGCGGCAGCCCGGACCGCGGGGGTGCCCGTGCATGTCCTGCTCGGCAAGAAAATTCACAACACCACGCCGTTGTCCTGGTGGAATATCGACACGCCCGCCGCCGACATGGCCACGGAGTGCAAGCTTGCCTACGAATCCGGATACCTGGCCTACAAGACCAAGGGGCGGCCGTGGTTCGACATCGACGAACAGATGCGGCAGTCGACCGCAGTGGTGCCGGAGGTATTCAAGATCGACATGGACTTCAACGCGACCCTGCTCGACGCCGAACGGGGCATCCCCATCATCCGTCGCCTGGAGAAATACGCCCAGGTCGAAATTTACGAGACGCCGATCCCGCAGGTGGATCTCGTCGGAAATCGCCAGATCCGCAACGCCACCCGGGTCGACATCGCGATGCATTATGGGCGCCCCGCTCCCGCGACGGTAGTGCGGGAGGGCGTCTGCGACGGATTCGTGGTCGGCGGCGGTGCCAGCGAATTGATGCGCGCCGGCGCATTTTCAGCCGAGACCGGCATGCCATTCTGGCTCCAGGTCACCGGGTCGGCGATCACCGCGGCATGGTCGCTGCACTTCGGTGGAGTCCTCAGCCACGCCGTCTGGCCGGCAGTGAATTGTCACCAGTTGTTTGTGCATCCGCTCCTCACTGAAGAAATCGCGGTCAGCCAAGGGCACGCCATAGTGCCGGACGTTCCCGGTCTCGGATACCAACTCGACCATGACGCCATCGAGAAGTTCAAGTGTGAAAAGCCCAAACAGCGACCAGAGCCTCAGAGATTGATCGAGACGACCTGGGCGGACGGAACGAAAATGTTCATGGCCAGCAATGGCACGGTGAATTTCATGATCACCCAGGCCATGGCGGAGACAATTCCCTACTACGAGGAGGGTGCCGACACGCGCATCGTTGCCGATGATGGTAGCGAAGAATGGCAGAAACTTTATCAAGCGGCACAGGAAAGGCCGGTGTTTTCTCCTGATGCGCGGAACCCCGAAAGTCTGCCCTACAAGAAACCGATATAGCCTGGGCCATGTCGATGGGCAGATGTGCGGGGATGCGATACATACCCGATCGACGACTTCATGAAAAAACTGGACTTGAGCTGGCGGATGAACTGACGGCGGTGCATGGCGTGGCTTGGTTTGCAATTCCTAGATGCGGATGAACAGGCGCTGGCGGTACATGGCGTAGCAGATCAACCAGAAGCACAGCCCGATGAGGTTGAACTGAACAAAGGGCTCCCAGTTGTCGCCCAACACCTTGAACACATCCTTTCCCAAGTGAGTCTGCAACTGCCGGCCGGTCCACGGCTTGAGCATCTGTGCCATGCAGTAGATGAAGATCGAATTGAGGCCGACGACGACGAAGGGGAAAGCCCAGCGGCGGTAGCCCTTCACATCGATGATGGCGTAAAGCGCGGCGAGAATCAGTACGCAGATTCCAGTCGAGTAGAGGGCCCACGACGGTGACCAGATGCGCTTCACCACGGGACAGATACCGAAGATGTTGAGCAATCCGCCGACCAGCACGCCACTGAAACCGGCGATTGCCAGCAGGCGCAGTTTTTCCATCGGCGCCCGGGAGGATCGCAGCAGTTCGCCGCACATCAGTCCGAAGATCATCGTTGCCAGCGCCGGAATGAAATTCAGCGTCTGGTAGCCACCGTTGTTGAACTCGAAAGGTTGTTCCCGCGGGAACAGGTTGAGGAATGCCAGGTCGGCGGCATGAAAGGCGTTGGCATTCTTGTGCCAGGATGGCGAGACGTCTTCGAGTTCCGTCTGCGCCCACTCGGCGCTTACGCTGACGGCTTTGTTGCCGGTTTTCAGATTGATACCATCGGTCGGACAGGCGACGAAAAGGATCCAGGTCGCCAGCAGCAGCGCCGCCGCGGTGATCGCCTGGGCGCGCAACGATCTGCCCCACAGCAGGAACAGGAAACCGTAGCCGAGCCCGATCTGGGCAAGCACACTGGTGAACGACCAGTTGGTCTGCTTGGCCCAGGCCGAGCCGAGAAACACCCCCAGGGCGATGAGGATCAGGGCGCGGGTGAAGGCATGGAGCAGCATGCGGCGGTAGCTCTGGCCGCGTTTCTTACGGTTCACGTAGGAGTAGGCCATCGACGCGCCGACCATGAACATGAACGAAGGTTGAATCAGGTCCCAGAAGGCGCAGCCGATCCATTGCACGTGGGAAAACTGATGCTGGGCCATCGACCAGAATGCCGAGTCTGGGTTAGCCTCGAGCATCTTGGCGGCGGTCCCGGCAATGCCGAACCCGTTGAAGGCCAGCGCCACCATGATCAGGCCGCGGTAGGCGTCGAGCGACTGCAGGCGCTGACCCAGGAAGTCGTTGCTGCGTGTGGGCTTGGAGTCGGTCATGGTGATTGCTGCCGCCAACTGACAGGAACTGCCTTTTTCAAGGGGTGCTTATCGGTGCGTCGGTCCTACCGGGATTGAGGGGGTGCAATGGGAGCATCACTGAAAATCTAAAAATGCGCGCGGATCTAGAGATTCCGGCCATTCCCCCCATCGCCCGTGCGGAATTTGGCGACCAGTTCCGGGTGTGAATTGACCTCGAAATATTCGTAGATTTGCTTCACGTAACCATTGACCGTATGGATCGAAATTTTCATTTCATCGGCCACGATTTTTCGCGAAAGACCTTCTAACAACAGGTTGAGCACCAGGCGGCAGCGAAGCGGTAGGTGAGGCACTTGCACAGCTGTCGACCACGGCCAGCCCTGCTCGTGCAGCCAGTCCACTTCAGACAGCATAATGTGTGCTATTTTTGCCTCCCTGTGTGAAAATGGGGCACTGGAGAACTGCCGATATATTCCGATTGCGCTGACACATTGGTTTTGAATCGGTCGAAAGGTCAAGAGCGGTGCCCCGACATCAGCATTCGAAAAGAGCGGATTCGCAGCGCATTGGGTGAAGAAATCGTCAGGATCGTAATCGTCCCTAAGCCGGGTGATTTGCGATCCCTTATCTATCAACTCGCCAGCAAGCCGTTGTGTTAAAACGGCGAGGTCCGGATGTTCGAACGCGACCAGCAATTTTGGAAACTGGTCCTGTTCGAACCCGCCTGTTGCCATCGCTGTATAAATAGGCTGCTCACCCGGAACCAATTTCGTCGCGAGGGCCCACACCCAGTAGTCCGCCTCGATAAGGTCACACAACCCATCCATTAGAGCTCGCTTTCTTTCCTCGTGCCCCTTTTCGAGTACCGCCACTTCTGCTAATAGATGAATCATTGCCCGAGCATCTGATTCACTCAGTTCGGTACTTTTACTCATTTTCTTCAGGTAGGCTATGAAAGTGACCGGTAAATACAAGCGGGAATCGTAAAGCGAAGCATACCGTCGGAACTCACCGGTGTCTGTCCCTCGCCAGCCCTTTCGCTACGGGAGAGCGCAAGTGTGGCGGAAGAGCCTTCCTTCCGAATCGCAGGGCTGTGCGGCGGAGGTGAGGGCAGATCGACTTTACTGACAGGAATTTCCTTTTTCAAGGGTTGCTTACCGGTGCGTCGGTCCTACCTGGATTGAGGGGGTGCAACTCGGCGAGCCGTCATGCCAGTGCCCCGCCGCTGAACCCCGCGGCACCGGCGGCGAAGGCGGGACAGGATTCAGACATTATGTCGATCGCTGGAGTAGGTCATTTCCGGATGGAAGTGCCGCTTGCTCGACAATTGAATAGAGCCATTGCAGAGTGCGCTACGAAGGCGAACCACAGGTTTCCAAGAGCAAGCGTCCCGACCGACTAAATGACCCCGAATGCCATCTAGCAGTTGAACCGCCCGGGTCGGCAGGAACTTTTGCAATCGCCGAACCTGAGCGGCCCGTTCGAGGTGGTGATGGTCCGGCGTGCCCATTCGGCGGCCGAAATCGACACTGCGTTCAAAAGCGGCGCGCCAGCGCGATATCGGAGGACCAATCGCCGAGCAGTCCGATCGTTTATACCTCCCCGGCCGCCGGGGCCTGAAATAGTTGAAACTGAAGATGGCGCTGGCGACGCTCGGCTGCGTAGTCGTCGGAAGGGCGGTGTTCTGCCGGAAAATGTGCCTCCCCATCAATTTTCCTGAATTCCGGGTGAATAGCGGGAGCGGGTCGCGCGTCTATACCTCACCTATGAAATACCTCCCCCTGCTTGCAGTAGTCTTGGGACTCCAACTCCCCAACACCGGCCTCGGCAAAGAAAAATCGAGTGCCGCCGTCGTCACCGACTGGAACAACATGATCCTCACGCTGGTTCGCCAGACGCCTACCGCGCCGCCGCCGGCGACGCGGGCATTCGCGATGATGCACCTGGCCATGTTTGATGCCGTCAATGGTGTCGAGCCGGGCTACGATCCTTACAACGCGAATCTCGGCGCGGCCCCCGCCGGAGCCTCGGCGGAGGTCGCTGCTGCCGCAGCGGCCCACACCGTGCTGGTCGGATTGTATCCCAGTTCGAAGAATCGCCTCGATGCCGAGTTGAACCGATCGTTGGCGCCCGTGAAGCGTGGACGTGCCAGGGACGAGGGGCTGACCTGGGGTCGGACATGTGGCAAGGCAATGCTGGCGTCGCGGGCCAGTGACGGTGCCAACCTCGAAATACCCTACGAGCCCGCCGACGAAAGTGAGTGCGGACGGTGGCAGCCGACCCCTGCGGGCTATGCAGCTCCGCTGTTTCCCCAGTGGCCGTTCCTCACCCCATTTGCGATGCCCGGCGGCGACGCTTTTCGCGCCGATCCGCCACCAGCCTGCAACAGCATGGAATATGCTTTAGACTTCCTCGAAGTGCAGATTCTGGGAGCGGCGGACAGCGAGTCGAGGACGGCCGATCAGACCGAGATCGCTTACTTTTGGGAAGACGGTCCCAACTCCGTGACGCCGCCGGGACGCTGGCAACTGATTGCCCAGGAACTGGCCGCGCGAAACGGTCTCTCGCTGACCGAGTCCGCGCGCCTGTTCGCCCTGCTCAGCTTGACGCAGGCGGACGGAGCGATCTGCGCCTGGGACAGCAAGTACCACTATGATCACTGGCGCCCAGTCACCGCCATTCGGGTGGCGGACACGGACGGCAATGAGATGACCGAAGGCGATCCGAACTGGTCCTCGGCGGTTCCCACGCCCCCGTTCCCGGCCTACACTTCCGGCCACAGCACCTTCAGCGGTGGTTCGGCGGAACTGTTGGAGTTGTTTTTCGAAGACCGTGCCATTCCGCTGAGTCTGCGCACGCCCAATCCGCCGATCTGGGCCAAGCAGATCGCCGGCAAGGTTCGCTCCTTCAGCAGCCTGCGTGCGGCCGCGGAGGAAGCCGGTCAAAGCCGCATCTACGGCGGCATTCACTGGCAGTACGACAACACCGCCGGCCTGGAGACGGGTCGTGCCCTGGCCCGGTTCCTCTTCGCCAACCACCTCAGGCCGATGTCACTGTAGCCGCACCACGGGCTCGGGTGCCCCGATTACGGTTCAGCACACCGTCGTCCTCTTTCCTGGGGGCGACGGTGTTTGAATTTGGAGGGAACACTCGCTCTGGCAAGGGTGCCGCGCACTCCCCCCCATCGGCGACGATCAATCCGCCGTCGGCAGTGTCGGCAGCGCCAGCGGCAGAGGCGGCAGGGCATTGGCCCGATCGAACCGGGGGTTGGACGGGCGGTGGAAACCTGGCCCGCAGATCTCACACGCTATTCGCTGAAAACATTTTCAGGGGTTTGTTGGGACCCGATTGGCGGTTATTTTCGGGTCAAGGAGGCCGCCTGTTCTGCGTGGTGGGTTCGAGTCCCTGTTTTCACCCGCAATTGGGCTCGTCCTGTGCTTTCAGGTAATGCTTTCGCCAACCGTCCGCTTTGCGGTCAGCTTGCTTGGATGGGGTACCATTGGTCCAACGTGGACGCACCACCAAAAGACTAAGACCGTCCCCTCGGCATGGTATTGTTCCGCAACCAGTTGAGCATCTGGACGAGCTGTTCGGGGCTGGGCGGACTCGATCCAAAATGGTGCCAATTGTTTCCAAACTGGGCTTGCCTGTCCCGGCAGTCCTCGGGGCTCAACGACATCCGATCGATGAGCAGGAGGGACGGCGCTCGGTTTACCAGTTTCGCCATTTCGTGCAAGCGCTGCTGGTGCGCAAACTTCTGTGGGAACGCGTGCCGTCGGAGCATATCGCGGTGCTGATGGCCGGGCGTGGCACTAAGGAGACGGAGCGGATGTTGCTCGGGGGAATAGAGATGGTGGCGAGGGCGGGCGAAGGCGAAAGTGGGTCAGCGGTGGCATCGCTAGCTCCGGGGACGGTTGAGACGTGGAGACGAGTGCAGGTGGTGCCCGGTGTTGAGCTTCATTTCCGTGACGGTTTAACGAAGCTGAGAGCCGCGGATTTGAAGAGCTCGTTGGCGGCGCTCGAAAAGGCGCTGCGACAGGCTGACTGAGAGCGGCAGACTGCGATTAAATTCCTTTTTCAACTCCTCCGATCCTTGCGAACTCATGCTGCCCCTGGGCCGCGGTTGGAAGGGGTTCAATCCGCCAGATCACCCCAGAAGCCGGGAGCTCCGGCGATGAACTTGTCGCCGATAGTCTCGAGGTCATAGCGGACGAAGCCCTCGTAGCATTTGTGAACCCTGGACAAGAGCGCCCATGATAAATAGCATGCCGCACCCGAGCCAGGTGGCCATGATCCAGCGCACGGTGATGGTGCGTCGTGGGTCAATGTCGTGGCTCGGCGGGTGGGTGCTGCAGCGGATGAATCAACTCCGCCGCAGCGCTGCTCAAGGTGGCGCTGGACCGAGGGGCAGCCCCTCCAATGGTTCCCCGGCGGTATGGGCTACCTAGTGTAAAAGAAGAAAGCCACCCGGTGTGGGCGGCTTTCCGTGAGTCGATAATTCGTGAGTCGCGCTTGCCCCGTTAGGAAGCTTTTTGTAACTCCCCGAAGAACTTCGCCGGTTCGGCGCTGATCTTCTTCACGCACTTCGAGCAGCAGGCACCGATGGTGACGGTGGCGGACTGGTCGGCCGCGACGTCCTTGCCGCTAATCGGACACTTGCCTTCGTCGGCGGCTGCCACCTTCTCGGCATAGGCGGTCGGATCTTTTTCGAATTTCGCTACGCACTTTTCGCAACAGAACTTCTGGGTGTAATCGACAGTCTTGGAGGCGTCGACGTCCTTGCCGCTCACCGGGCACTTGTCGTTGACCGGATCAGCGGCGAGGGCGGAACTGCCTGCGAAGGCCATCGCGCAGACGGCCACTAGAGAGTATTGGAATAGTTTCTTCATAGTAGGAATCGTAATATTTCGGATGTCGCACGTCAACGTCCATCGTTCTGCGTTAGATCGACTGTCAGGTAGCTGGCGATCTGCTCGAGGTCAGACTGGATTTCGTTCCACCAACTCCAAAGCGGGCGGCATCAGGAGCAGGGCGCTCGCCTTGGACAGTGTCTCGCCGCTCATCGATGCGCCGGAGAAGGAGAGCGTCTGGCGTTCTGCCAGGTGCGCCACTTTGTTCAGGCCGTGCTGGTGGGCAAGCTCTTGTGGGAAAGCCTACCGTCGGAGCAGATCGCGGCGTTGATGTCCGGGCGCAGTAAGGAGGAGCCGGAGCGGATGTTTCTTGGAGGGATCGAGATGGTTGCGAGGGCGGACGGAGGTGAAAGTAGGTCAGCGGTGGCGTCGGTCGCTCCGGGGACGGTTGCGACGTGGAGACGAGTGCAGGTGGGGCCCGGTGTTGAACTGCATCTCCGCGATGGTCTAAAGAAGCTGAGGACCGCGGATTTAAAGAACTTGTTGGGAGCGCTCGAGAAGGTGCTTAGACAGGCTGACTGAGGTCGGTTGCTGGAATTTGCTGATTGAACCCTTCCGCAGTCAGCCCGCCCTTGGGCCGAGGGTAGAGGGGATTCAAGAGGCGCGCGGAGACCAAACCTGGATCCATCGTGTGAACGAGAACGATTGATTGGAATTTGCTTTTTCAAGGAGTTCTTATCAGTGCGTCGGTCTGGCTGGGATTGAGGGGGTGCAGCCTTTCGCCGAATACGAAGCCGGGAGATTTTTTTCGCGCCGTTTCGCGCCGTTTCGCGACTGTTGCGCGAGGACGATCAGGCGATGCTCAGCGCGAACCTTTGGCCGAAAGGTGAGGCGGCAGAAGCGGAGGTCCTGGCCCAGTACGACAATCCAGAAACGCGACGATGGTTGGGGCAATTGTTTTGCGAATATGGCCTGTCCGAAGCGGCGTGTCAGGCACTGGATTTTTCCATCGATGACATCGAAGGGATGGCTGCTGTGATCGCTGCGATGAAATGGCCTGGGCCTGAGAAGGGTTCGACGCAGTTCGCGCAAGTGCCTGCTGCGGTGCGGGAGTGGAGCGAAGGTGATTCAGTCGAAGTGTTCTTCTCGCTGCACTACACGATGGAGCTTTTTTCGAAGTATCCAGGAAGCCTTTACCATCACGCAAGAAAAAAATAGACAGCTCATTGCGGCACCCGCACACCGCCGGTAATGATTGACCCATAATCGTCGTAGCGCTTTACTGCTCCCTTGGTTCTGGGGCAGCGTTGATCGCTGTCCTTTCCGCACTTGTTGCTTGGCTGCTATCTTACGTGCGTTTCGCGTTGCTACGTTGGACTGCGGCTGTATTACTGCCTTTGCTTCTTGCGTATTGCCTCTATTGGTTGCCAGTTTGGATCGGTAGTAGTTCGGAGCAATTTTACAGCTGGGAATTCTTGCTCCTCGGCGCGTGGTTTCTCGCTGGTGTAGTTCCGTCAGTATTAGTTATTGTTCTTCGTAGATGCCGTGCAAAACAAAGGTGGATTTAAGCGTGAAGTGCAGAAAAAGGTAGTCTCAGGTTCAAGAGTGAGGTGCAACGGTAGAGGTAATATAAACAACTCTTCTGGAGCCCAGTAATTGTACCGTTTGCGGGGGCGAGTATTTAACTTCTGGGCGATACGGCCGCACCGTGCCGGGGATATTCTCATTTTTCTTCGTTGATGCCGGTGGCGGCGCATCGCATGTCTCTACACCCCACGGCTATGCCGAAACAATCTACCGCAAGTTGCGAATCGGCGACGCGCATCGACTCGAACAGCCGGGTAGGGGAGTGTCGTCAGCCTTTCCGATAGCGGCAAGCCGATCAGCGAGTTATTCTGAGTGATGGATCGATCGATGGGAAAGAGAAAGGTAAACGGATCAGGAGAGCGTGTCACTTTATTGACCCCTCTATCCTTTTGCCACGAAATGAAGCACGTATTACTGATCACATCGCTGAGCTTCGCCGTTGCACTTTTGATCCACGCTGGTGAGGACGACGTCGCAGGGTATTGGAAACTGCAGGGGGATGTGCAGGACAGTTCCGGCAACAACAACACGGCGATTAATCATGGAGCGGATCTCAGCGCGATCGGTATCGATGGGGAAAAAAGCGGCGCTGCCCAGTTTGATGGGCGCAGGAGCTACGTCGAGATTGCGCACAGCCAATCGCTTGCATTGGCAAGCGGCGATTTCTCCGTTTCGCTGTGGGTGCACACAGCGGAGAAGATGGATGACAACCTGGGTGATCTGATCACCAAGTACGATCCGGTGACTCGCCGGGGATTCAATCTCAGTCTGGTCAATCATGCCGGAGTCACCGGCAGCCAGGCAAACTATCGCAACCTCCAGTTTGGCATCGACGATGGCAAACAATCAGCCCAATGGCGCGACGAGGGACGCCCGGGAAATTCGATTTTCATCCACAGCATGGCGGTTCACGACGGCGGCCTGTATGTGGGAACGGTCGAGGGCCGCACCAACGATGACAAGGGGCATGTCTATCGCTACACGAAGACCGGAGAGTGGCAGGATCTCGGAGCTCCCTGGAAAAGCAACGGGGTGACCTCGATGGCGAGTTTTCAGGGGAAGCTTCATGTCGGCGTAGCGCGTGTATTGCTGCACTATTCAGGATTGGAGCCGACGCTTTCGCATCACATCGGCGGCAAGGTGTTCCGGCTCGAGGAGGACGGCCAGTGGACGGACCTGGGCCAGTTGCTGGGGTTGGACGGCGTCAATGGTTTGGTCAACTTTAACGGCGAGCTCTATGCCACGGGATTTTATCAGCCGGGATTCTTTCGCTTCGAGGGAGGCACGCAATGGCGGGCGATGGCAACGCCCGACGACCTGCGCACGGAGGCACTGGCCGTTCACAACGGATCCATCTATGCCACTTCGTACGACGAAGGTACCGTGTTTCGATTCGATGGAAATGACTGGCATCGCACCGGTTCGCTCGGCACCGCAAGCCGAACGCAGGCCTACTGGGATGGCGGGAAATGGGTGCCCACCGGACTGAAGGGCGAAGAAACCGGCACGCAGGTTTACAGCCTGGGACTGCACCAGGGAAAACTTATGGCGGGAACCTGGCCGGAGGGCAAGGTCTACCGGCACGAAGGTGCAACGACGTGGAAATCCACCGGACGCCTCGGCGACGAACAGGAGATCATGGGATCCAATCACTACAACGGTAAGCTCTACGCCGGGTCATTGCCGATGGCGGAAATCTTCCGCTTTGACGGCGACGAGCGATGGCAGTCAGTGGGGCGAGTTGATCTCACCGAGGATGTGATTTATCGCCGCGCTTTTTCGATGGCGGTTTTCGAGGGCAGGTTGTACTCGGGCACATTTCCCTCGGGCCACGTGCGCTCTTTCGAGGCCGGCAAAGTCGTCAGCTATGACCACGAACTGGAAAGCGGCTGGCGCCATATTGCGGCAGTGAAAGAGGGCGGCAGGCTGAGACTTTTTATCGACGGCACGCAGGTGGCGGAGTCCGATGAGTTCGCCGCGAAGGATTTTGATCTGACCAACGAGGCGCCGCTGCGGATCGGGTTCGGCGAGTATGATTTTTTCAACGGCAGGATCAGGGATGTGCGCCTCTACCGTCGGGCCATGACCGAGGTGGAGGCGGCTGCCGAAGTGCAGGATCGCTGAATCGCTACGATTCTTCTTCGGGATGTGTGATTGCCATCACACGTGGCACAGAAAAATTTCGGGTTCAGCATTTCGGGATCGGGGGATCGCGGCGGATTCCAGGTCAGGTGAGAACGATCGAAAATGGGCAGGACAGCTAAGCGGTAGCGATCACGGAACGCTGTGCAGGAAACAAGCCACTCGGCCGCCCTGCAATCTCTCCCGAACTTCCTCGGCAACTCGCTTCTCTCCGCCTCTGCGCGGGGTTGGGGCTTCTCGCCGGGACGGATGCGGATTGAACCAACCATCGCCGCTCGCGACTGGTAACGACTCCGAATTTGTAACCACGTGACAACACGCCGACAGCGACGGAGGTCTAACTTCAATAAATTTATAAAACTTTACCATTAATGAGTCTTTATTATTGATAAATTTAAAATAACTGCGATACTGGCATTCGCTTATGAAAAAAATATTACTTACTTGTCTCGCTTTGATCGGTGGTTCTTTGCTGACCTTGGTTCCGCTTCACGCCGAATACCTTGTGGTTAGTTCGTCGTTTGATGCCAATGCGCAGGAGGCCCGTCTAGCCGATTTTTCCAAGTCGCTGACTGCCTTCGGCAAGGTCGGCCTGCACCGGGCCTCAAACGGTGCCGCGACGGTTGCGGTGGCGTGCGGGGACAAGGCCGACGCGCAGAAACTTCGTGAATTGCTGGTTTCGCGAGAACTGGTTCCCGCCGATTCTTACATTGTCTCAAACGACAAGCTGAGTTCGATGGACGCGGCTGCCGCCAAACGTGTCTACATCCAAGCCGCTGCGCGTCGTGATCGGTTGGAGGCGTTGGAAATGGCCAGGCAGCTGTATGAGAATGCTCATTGGAACGGTGAAGTTCAGGTGTGGGCTTCCGATCCGGATGCCAAAAACAATCGCTGGTACCGCGTGGTGATTCCAGGAGCTTCACCGGAAAAAGCGGAGATTCTGCAGAGTTTTCTGAAGTCGGAAAATGTCATCGATAGCAAAGCTTTCATCACCGAATCGTCACAGCTCGGTTTGAATATCTTTTCGACTGAGGATAACGCTTAGCTTCTGAGTCGAGCATGCTGGAACGCCGATCCGATCGGGAAACGTGCGTCCTCGAAAAGCCTCTCCTTCGGGAGGGGCTTTTTTGTGGCAGAAGGGCAACCCGCCACCTTCTGTCGGCAATTCGTTTCACCACTACTTTCGCAACCTGCGACGCCAGAGAACAAATGGCACGGAGATGAAATACATGATGATGCTGTAGACCGCCGCCGGCACGGTCGTCGGGGGTAGAGTTTCCGTCGCTCCGAGGGCGATGAGCGTCCCGACAGCAATTCCGAGAGTGCCGTTTTGTACGCCGGACTCGATCGAAATCGTGGTGGCGTCCATCGGATCCAGTTTCATCAGTCGGCTGCTGAGCAGGCCCAGCGCAAGCATGGCGATATTCAGCAGGGCCAGAGCCGGCGCGAGCGTCGGGAGGTTGGTGGAAAACACGACCCAGTTCTTTGCCAGTGCGGCGACGATGATGACGACAAAGAGCGCGAGTGCGGTTCGAGATATCCCTGTAGAGATCTTCTCGACCATTTTCGGTGCCGTCGCAGTCAGCAGCATTCCCAACGCAACCGGCACCGCTGTGATCAGGAACATCGTGATCCCAAGACTGACAATGTTCACTTCCGGACCATTTACCCCCATGAAGTGACGCACGGAAAGCGCCACCAGGATAGGCACCGTTACAATCGAAACCAGACTGGTGATCGCTGTCAGCGAAATCGACAGAGGGGTGTTGCCCTTGCCGATCTTGGTCAGGACGTTGGAGGTCACTCCACCCGGACAAAACGAGAGGATCATCACACCCACTGCCAGCTCTGCGGACAGGCCAAAGGCTTTGACCAGAGCAAACGCAATCAGCGGCAGCAGAACCAGCTGGTTGAGAGCGCCGGTGGCGAAAGCTTTGGGGTATTTGAGCACTCGCGTGAAGTCCTGTTTGCGCAGGCCAAGGCCAAGCGAAAACATGATGAAGGCGAGAATCAGCGGTAAGGCGACTTTGACGATCATGGTAGAAAAGAAAGCAGGGAGGCACCGAGGATGGATTAGCGGTTTCTTTGTGCAAGGCTGAACTTCACTGATACAGAAAGGGCAATTACCGGGCCGAGATCGGTGCCGGGCCACGAGTTTGTGGATAGCGGGGCGCCCTACGGCTGTTCAGCGAGTAGGCTGCTTCACGCAAAAAACTCGCACGAGCTTTTGTTTTTCCGTTTGGCATGTTTATAGTTCTGCGTGCCTGAAGTTCCACCCCATCCCGAGTCCGAGGAGAATTCGGTACCTCCGCAATTGCAGTCGCCTGCGGCGGGTGGTGATCCGGTTCTCGAAGTGCCGAGTTACGCCGAGCACAAGGCCAGGCATGAGGCGCAGACGGCAGGGGCTCAAGGTCCGCCGAAAAAACGCGGCTGTGGCTGCAGCCCCCTGGTGGTCCTGCTGATTTTACTGGGCCTGATCGGCGTGCCGGGTTCCGTCTACTTCCTCGAATTCACTGAACTTGGCCAGAAAGTGAATCGACGGCTGCATCACATGGTAGGCAGTGCTGAAGTCGTTGCACCGAAGCTTGAGCCTCAAGTGATCGAGAAAATCGTCGAAGTGCCGGTCGAAAAAATCGTTACCAGGACGATCGAGAAAATCGTCGAGGTTCCAGTGCATCGTCCGCTGCCTGATCGCTTCGTGGCACCTAAGGAGATCGATACGGCGCAGCTCTATGGCGGCCTGCACACGCAGACCACGATTGCCGCAGTGGAGGGAGCGACGGCGACCGAGGAGCGGGAAAATCCGGAGGCATACCAGATCGCAATGACGTTGAACATTCGCGTTCCGAAGCCGAATACCAGTATCGACTCGTTGAGTGCTCTCAACCCGAAGCTATCCGAAATCCTTCCCGATCTGGAGCGAATGCTGACCACGGCTACAGTGTCCGGTTTTTATCATGAGCTCTATCGACTCAAGCAGGAACAGGCTCAGCGCTATCTGACGCGTTTCGATGAGATCCCATCACGCCATAATTTTTTCGACTGCGAATCAGTTCTCGAACTTACCCATCCCGAAGCCGGTGGCCGTGCACTGTTAATGCAAGGCGAGATGGATGTCGTCGCCGACGGTTCCGACGGCGATCGTTGGCCGCAGTTGGACGAATACATTTCGATGTCGAATCACTACCAGCCGTTCACAAGCTACGGTTGGCCGAAGACCTCGTCGACGCCGAACCCGTTGCTGGCGACGTGGCAAGCGGACTTGAAAAAATACGAGGCTGAGTACGCCGTCGTTGGTCTGCCGGTTGAGCGGAACCGTTTTCTGGAAGGTAAGATCCCGGCTCTGAAGCTCGGAATCGCCGACATGAAGTCGAGAAGTTTCCTAATCGCTGAGGCTGACCCGTTCATCGTTGTCCCACTTTCTTTTCTGGGTCGCGAGGATGCGGCACCGTTCGTGCCTTCGATCGGTGATTACGCAGTTGTTATCTATGAGGATGGAATTTACCCGGCAATCATCGGCGATGCGGGGCCTGCTTACAAAATGGGCGAAGCATCGCTGCGGGTGGCCAAGCAGTTGAACGAGAAGGCGGGCGTCTACAATCGCCCAGTGAGCGATCTCAAAGTCACCTATCTGGTGTTCCCCGATTCGGCTGATGAAAAACGGCAGGCTCCTGATCTGAAAAAGTGGCAGGCACGCTGTGATGAACTACTCGGCGGTCTGGGCGGGTTGGGGG
>JBBKXR010000273.1:0-3567 GCA_037969585.1 Verrucomicrobiales bacterium | reverse complement strand
CTGCAATCAGTTGTTTTTTTAGGTCCAGCACCGAAATCCGTTCGTCGTCCCTACGTTCGGCAGCTGCGGCAAGGTCTGCGACATCCTCCATCAGAGCCTAAAATTCAGCAATAGGAATCACAACCGCCACTTTCTGGCCCGCTTCGTCTGTGAGATATTGCGTTGTCATCGTCGCGGAAACTACCATCGCAGCTATGAAATGTCGACTTCCGAAGCAATCGTCGATGCCTAGGCGACACCGGGGAAGCGCGACACTCTTGTCGTGCCGCAGCGGGAAACGACCCGCGAAACCTGAGTGACAAACGCCGGACCATTGCAAGCCTGATCGCCCTCTGCCTGGTGGCAGGGAAACACAAGCGTGTGGCTCTTCCTTGAGTCGCAGCGTCGAAACACGATTACGGCCGCTCGAACGAAAATGAATCCAGCCGCCGCATCGTCCACTTCCAGCGCAGCCAGCCGATGACGGACCTCAGCACCCTTTCCACGATGCCCGACGCGCGCAGGCAGAGCCAATAGTTCATCGCCAGAAAGCTCACCAGCAGACCGCCGACGAAGGTGGCGGGGAGCAATACCGGAAAAATCAGCCAATCATCCAGCCCACCCCCAAAGATCAGGAAGTCGGCGAGGAAAAAAGCGTAGCAAGTGGCAGCGATCGCAGCGGCGATCGTCAGGCAGAATACGGTGGCAATAAGGTGTCGGATCATTTTCCTATCGGGTTCGAGTTTAAAAGCTAAATGCTAATGGCTAATGGCTAAGCGCTAACTGCTAACCACTAACCGCTATTGGCCCACCGGACTGGGCGGCGCACCGGGATTGACGGGCTCGGCCTTTTTCGGCTTCTTGTTGAATTTAAAAACGGTCGACCAGTCCATCGTCGCCGTGACTTTCATCAGCACGGCGAGCGTGACGATGGCACCGATGGTAATGCTCAGGCCGCTGTAGCCATCGAAGAAAAAGCTGTAGCTGAACAGCACCATGTAGGCGAACTGCGCGCCCGCTGCGAAACGCGCGAAGCGACCTCCGGCGACGGCTTTCAGATAGGTGAACACCAGCCCAACGGACACCGCAGCGGCGATGACGAATGACAAGGTCAGCGCGAGGTGGTCGACGAGGTACGAAAACAAAAGTTGAAACGCAAAACAGGCGGCGGCGAGAAAGAAGAAATTCATCGGGTGCAGCGGCGTTTTCAGAATCATCATCAGTGCCACGATGGCCGAGAAGAAGAACAGCAAGGACACCGGAGCGAAAAAGGCGATGCGCTGCGCGGTCGGTCCCGGATTGAGAATTTTTGGCATCGCCATGCCGATCGCCGGTGCATCGATGACATCCGGATAACTCCACACCAACTGGTAACCGTCAGCGCTCGATTCACGTTCGGTCGGCGAACCGGCGCCGTCGGGAAAATCGATCTCGGCGAAGTCGGTACTCATCTGCAATTGAAAGTCACGCACGCGCCGCGCCGCGCGATTGCCTTCGCCTCCGAACTGGTAGCGCCATTGATTCAGCCCGCGGGTTTGAAAGCGAACCTGCACCGGTGCCGATTCGCCCGGCTCAAGAACCAGTGCTTCGGTGATCTTTCCTCCCTCGGGTGATCGCTGGTCGGACTCGACATCGTTGACCGCGAGACTGAAATCCGTGAACGGCGTGTTCTCGGCAGGAAACGGAAATTCAAAGTAGATGGTCTGCCGGATCGGCGTGGGATTTTCTACCGTCCAGGTGGCATCAAACTCCGCCCGCCAGGCACGGTGACGAAACAAGCCCTTCTGCTTCGGCTCGTAGTGCAGGTCGATCTTGATGTCGCTGCCGCGCGGTCCGATGTCGCGGAAGCCACTGTCATCGGTCGGCGATGGATAAAAAACGCGCGGCTGCTGCTGAACCATTTCCGGGCCCCAGTTCTGGGTGACCGCATTGTGCAATTCCGCCTGGCTGCGCTGAGTCCGAGCAGAGAGCGCGGCCCCGAGCACGGCCCAGGCGATGCAGGTGCAGAGGAAAATAGCGGCGATGGCGATGAGTCTTGGGATGGTCATGGGTGGGAGTGTTAAGTTTTAAGGATAAAGTTTTAAGTGGGCGGCGATCAGCTGCCGGTCAGGGTAGAGCGGTAGAATATTTCGACTCGTGGGGCCTCGCTGCGAATCAGTTCTTTGCGCAGTTGGATGGCCCGCGCATCGTCGTTTTCGCCGACAGATTTTTCGTTGAGGTGACAGCGCTCGCGATCGGTATCGATGGCGATATTTCCATCGATGGCTGAGGTCTCGTAACCGTCGGGGATCTGCACATCCCAGAGCAGGCGATGAACAAACAACGGCGTCTCGGGCAGCGACAGGGCGACGCTACCGGAAACCGGATCGAAGCCCTCGACGCCCGCTGCGTAGGTCAATCGAACCACGCTTTGTGATTTCTCGTCGGACGATTTCGGCGCAGACAGTTGAAGCTCCAGCGTCGTTGCATCACGTTGGATCGGACGAGTCGCGACGCCATTGACGAAGGCAGTCAGCAGTTCGCTGTCGGCGGGCAGCGACACAGTCCAGTTGAGCGGCGCTTCGTGTTCGATGACATACTCGGAGTGATTCAGGATCGCTCCATCAGCGACCACCCGCGTCACCGCCCGCGCCTCGACGATCACTGCCGGTGCAGTGTTAACTCGCGGCAACCAACGGATGTCTACCGCACGGGTTGCGGCGAGCTCCAGCGATACAAAATCGCCGCCTCCGGTCGCGTCCATCATCCAACGCGGCAGGCCGGCCGATGCCGCAGCGGCGCGCACTTCGTCACCGCTGATCTCGAGCCCTTCGTTGACGCCGATCACTGCCAATGCCACGCTCTCGGCAGGCGGGTCGGATAGTGGCAATGGCAGGGTCCACTGATCGGCCAGCGGCGATTGCGCCAGTTCGAACTCGACGACGAATTCGCGCTCGGCCCGATCGGCGTCCATCCACAGCAGCTCGAGTCGCCGAGGATCTGCCGGTTTGGCGCGCGGCAGTTCGCGCTGACGGATAAGCCCTTCGCCTTCGGCGGAAATACCACGCGCTTCAGCGGGCAACAGAAGATGCAACAGACGACCACCGTTATCGGCCTCGGTGCGGGCGTGAATGTGTAGATCAAACGTCAGCTTACCGTCATCGAAGGCAGCGAACAGTTCGCTGCGCAATTGCCACGGCACGGGCGTCGGCACGGCATCCTCGGCAGGCCGATCGGAAGGCGCGTTCGGGTCGACTTTGGTCAACCTCCACGGCAACGGCGCGTCGATCGTCGGCAGCACTCGGGGACGGCTGTCGCCTTGCTTCGTCGCGTCGCTGGACCACTCAACATTGCCAATCGCCAGTGTGATATCGCTGGGCAAATTTACTGGCTGCAAAGTGCGCACGGCGGCGGGTGCCGGTTTAAATTTTGGTAAGTCATTTTCGATCCACCACCCGCCCGGCAACGCCGCCGGAGCCGCGAAGCGAAGTTGCAGTTGTGCCTTCGCGCCGGGTGGCAGCAATAGCTCGTAACCGTCGGATTTGCGCACCACCAGCGCGTCTTTCGGCATCGATTCAATCAGGCTGAAGTCGCCATCGAGCAGAGCCA
>JBBKXR010000272.1:0-3143 GCA_037969585.1 Verrucomicrobiales bacterium | reverse complement strand
CCCCAGGTATGCAGAACGGCAGTGCTGCCGATGCGTGCTTCGGGAGCTTTGCTTTTGGTGGCAACCACATCGCGCAGTGTGGCGGCACTGCAACGCAGCATCAGATCGTAGAGAACCTTTGGATGGCCGAGGCACAGACTGCGCAGCTCGCTCGGCAGGGTGAAGGTGACCATGAAGTAGGGCACGGGCAGCAGGCGGGCCTCCTGTTTGGCGCTCCAGATCTGTTGATCGAGTGCACCGCACTGCGGACAGTTGCGGTGGTTGCAACTGTGATAGGCGAAGTGCGCACGCCGACAGTCACCACAACGATAGAGTCGGCCGCCCAGTTCCGGGGTGCGGCACGCGAGGACGCGGCGCACGGCCCGGTAGTGGTCGGCGTGAAGATGCGCGGCATTGGCATGGGCGTAGCCCTGCCAATGCTCGTGCAGCAGATCTGCGAGCGTGAGCGCCACGAACGGAGCGGATGGCGTTCGTTCGGCTCAGCGGTCTGCGTCGGGCATCGGCAAGGTTGCCAATGCGACGCGAGCTTTTTGCTCGCTGATTTCGGTGAGGTGCAGGTAGACCATCACTTGTTTGAGCGTGCTGTGGCCGAGGTAGGCGGCGACCTGACGCACCGAGGCACCGCCCTCGAGCATGTGCGTGGCATAGCTGTGCCGGAGGGTATGAACGCAGAGCTTTTCGTGGCGACGTGACAGACCGCACTCGGCTTTGGCGACGCTGATGGCCTGCCAGACACCGCCTTTGCTCATCGGCTTGGTGCCGCGATGCAGGGCTTCGCGAAGCGTAAGGCCGGCACCTTTCCAGCCGCGACCGGTACCGGGGAACAGCCAGACGGGATTCCGATGGGCTGCCCAGAACCGGCGCAGGCGCACGAGCAGGTCTGAACTGATGGGGACTTCGCGAGCTTTGCCGCCCTTGCCATTGGGGATGCGAATGATCAGGCGTTTGCTGTCGATGTCGTCGAGCTTGATGTTGAGCGCTTCACTCAGGCGCAGGCCGCACTGATAGACGACAGTGAAGTAGGCGCGGTAGTGACCTCTGCGAAAGGTGCGCAGCAACAGAGCGACTTCGTCACGGCTGAGGATGTGCGGCAACGGTTCTTTGCGGCGAATTTTGATCTTCTTCCAGATGTCCCAGTCGTGACCGAGGTGATCGCGAAAGCAGGTGCGTAGTGCGCAGACGGCCTGATTGACGGTGCTGCCATCAAGCTTGAGATCGCTCTGCAAGTAGATGAGGAAATCGAGGACAGCGGACTTGTCGAGGTGCTCGATATCAGCATCAGGATAGTGCCGGGCCAGTTGATTGATGCGCTGCAGGTAGCATTGCTGGGTGCGTTCTGCGCGTCCTGAAAGCTGGACAAAACGAACGTAGTCCTGATACCATTTGTGCGGGGTGAGAATACGGTTCGCTTGTGAGTTATTTTTTTTTCATGACCGCCAGTCTGAATCGCCCACCCCAACCTTTGCAACGCCGCCGAAGAAGTCGAACCTCGCCGCGCAGCGGCTCTGTTCAACAAGCCGCTGCACCAAATCCCTGACCCGCCTCTTGACGAAAGCCTCATGGCTATTTCACTATCAATCTCGAAGTCAACGCTCACTCTCGGTCAGGGATATGGTGAGCTCTAACGTTCTGCCTAAGAAATTATCGACGATGCCAGCTCACGAAGAGATAACCACCTGGGCTTGGGTCATCGCAATTCTGGCCGGATCGAATTGGGCTTTCGGAAATCGCTCTGCGTTTGGTCGGGAACTTAATTTGCGACCGGGACCGTTGTGGCGAACGACCCGCTGGATCGGACTCATACTTTTCGTGTTCGCCGTAGTCATCCAAACTCAGATGGATGATAGTCGATTCCTGCCTACCGTCGCAATTCTCGGCGCGATCCTGATGATAATTGGGACCGCTCGAAAACGCGTTCAACGTCCGTCACCTATTCCAGAACAACCAATGGCAGAACAAGTCGCGGATGATCAACTGCCTGCCCAATCGCGTCAACCTAAGCATTGAACCATTGTTGCCCAGAGAGTTACTCGACGCCTTCGATCATGATTGAGGTGTCTGGGGTCAGCTTTGAAGGAAGGTATATATTTCGTGTCGACGATCGTTTGTAGATGGGCAGCGTAGGCATCGGCGATCTTCTCGATACTCGGTATTCGATCATTGACCGCGAGGATTTGCGTTCGCTTTGAATTATATACTTCACGTAATGCCTGGCCTCGGAGTTTGGCGTGGAGGTCCAGAGTCAGTAGCTGAAAGATCATCGCCGCCAGCACCAGCGCTTCGATGTGAAACGGATCGCTTTTGTGATTGAGCGACAAGTGCAGCCGGCAGGCCTGTTTGAATGCTCGGAACTGGATCTCAATCGACCAGCGAAACGAATAGATCTGATAGAGTTTGTCGGCGTCAACCTGATCGCTATTGAGGTTGGTGATGACCAAGCTCCAGGCATCGCGAAGCAAACCCGATTTCGAGGCGACTGCGCCATGACTTTTCGCTTCCCGCCGCCGATGGCGACGGTTCTTTTCCGTCTGTTTGGCGGTGAGCCGGGTCGCCACCAGTCGGCAGCGTTTCGGCATGCGAGTTCCAATGGTAACTTCGATGTCGAATTGGTTTGAACGACAGCTTTGAAGGATTTTTTCCAAACGTATGCCGTCCAGGTTTTCAAGTGATGTGTTGGCAGGTAAACGACTGATCCAAAACGCTTTACGTTGCTCGATAGCTGCCAGGGTATTGATGCAGAAGAAGCCCATATCGCGAAGGATAAGATCGCCCCTTTTGCAGTGATGCAGCACCTCATTGGTGAGCGCCTGATCCGGTTCGCGAGCCATGTGCAGATCCGATGCAACAGTTGTTCCGGATAGCAGGTCGGTGAGCAAATTGATTTTACAACCGGCGGTCATTCCCCGGCCGTTGCCATTGTTGGGAAAGTGTTCAGCATTGCTGGCCGCCATCGAAATGACCGTCGAGTCCTCGATCAGAACACGGCGAAACAAACTCGACTTTAACGAGGCAAAAAGTGGTTGTGCCTTGCTGGCGAGGAGGGCGCTGATGACCCGCATCAGAAAGGTGCTAGAGTATTCGTTGAAGCGCTTGTGGAGCGCCTGACGACTCATCGAATCGGATTCGAACTGGCCAAGCGCCAT
>JBBKXR010000271.1:0-7087 GCA_037969585.1 Verrucomicrobiales bacterium | reverse complement strand
TCTTTCGGTCAAAGCCGCCAGCTACTCCGAAGAAGAGCTCAAAAAAGAAACCGCAGCCTTCGAAGCGCTCCGTCCGAGTGCCGATCTGGTTGGTCTCGAGCAGGCCTTCAACATCGCCTCGGAAGAATATCGTCCCGGCGAACCGGCCGCGGCCGAGGAAGCTGCCGACGAGAGCGACGAGTCCTAGGGCTCCAGTATTCAGTATTCTGACGACCTCAAGCTAATCTAATTGTAGGGCAAGCGCTCCGCTTGCCTCTCGAAGCGAACGGAGTGCCAGTCACTGTCCGGCTCCTCGAAGCCCGCCCCTGCCAACGCAACGGGGCGGGCGGAGCGCACCGCCCTGCAATTATTATCCTTCACGCGCAGCGGATGTGTGGCCTAACGGCTACCATCCGCTGTTGCTTTTTATTGTTGGGAGAGTTTGCGACGCGCGGTAGAATCAGCTACTCTCACAGATCATGTCTACTGAAGCCCCAAAAATCACTGCCTACTTGAAGACCCACTGTGGTTGGAGCGAAGGCGTTCGCGCCATTTTCCGCAAGTATCAGCTCGAGTTCGACGAGAAGGATATCATTCAGAATCCCGCGTTTCGCTGGGAGATGGAGCAGAAGAGCGGTCAGCCGCTTTCGCCTTGTGTCGAAGTCAATGGCACCATGCTGCCAGACGTCAGCGGTGAAGAAGTTGAGGCTTGGATGACCGAGCAGAATCTTCTTCAAAAGAGCGAAGCTGAAGCCGACGCACCGATTGACTCCGCGTGCACCGACGAGCAGCATCTTGCTATGGAGCAGGGGCAGCAGCAGGGCGGTAGCGTTCGTTTCATCGACAACTGATTTCGATTTTTCCCGAGCGGAGCGATCCGCTTATAACGCATGGCGAAAAAAGGATTAGGTAAAGGTCTCAGCGCGTTAATTCGCGGACCGCAATCGCACAACTCGGAAAAGCAGGAGTCGGCTGAGAAGGGCGACGCTGCGTCGGGGGGGCCTACGCCGATCCCGATTTCCAGCGATGGCGCAAAAGCTGACGATCGCAGCAGCGGTCGCGACTCGGTGCGTCACGTCGCTCTGTCGCGTGTGGTGCCGAGCCCGTTTCAGCCGCGTAAACGATTTGCCGATGAGCATCTCGAATCACTCATGGAGTCGATTCGGGAGAAGGGCGTTATCCAGCCGCTGATCGTCCGCGAGGTCGACGGTGGAAATTTTGAACTCATCGCTGGTGAGCGTCGCTGGCGTGCCAGTCGCAAGCTCGATCTCGACGAGGTTCCGGTCATTGTTCGCGAGGCTTCCGATCAGGAAGTTCTCGAGATGGCGCTGATTGAGAACTTGCAGCGTGAAGATCTCAATCCGATCGAGGAAGCCGATGCCTACGCGCGTCTCGCTCAGGAATTTGGCTTGAAGCAGGAAGATATTGCTCAACGGGTTGGTAAGAATCGGACCACGGTCGCCAACATGATGCGGTTGCTCGATCTCGAAAAATCGGTGCGTTCGCTGGTCGCTCAGGGAATGATCTCTGCGGGACACGCCAAGGCGATTTTGGGTCTCAAAACTGGCGACGAGCAAAAGTTGATCGCCGACATCGTGCTGCGCAAAAAGCTCAATGTGCGGGCGACGGAGAGGCTGGTGTCCGATCACATCGCGGGTCGTATCGCCAAAGATGGCTCTGCCAAACGCCCCGGCGGAAGCAAGCCGCTCGATCCGGTAGTGCGGCAATTGCAGGATCGGCTGAAGCAGCGCTTTTCGACCAACGTGCAACTGCAGCACAGTGCTAAGAAGGGTAAAATCGAGATCGAGTATTACGGCAACGACGATCTGGATCGTATTCTTAATTTGCTCGGAATTCCACCCGAGTAGGTTTCCGAAGCAACGATAGCGGATTTGAAATGAGTGAGTCGCTCTGGCCACGTCGATGGAGTGCACCGCTTGCCGTGCTAGTGTTGTCCGGGCTTGCGTTGAGCGGGTGCGGGCGCACACCTGTTCGTTTCGATCCCGCCACGGCAGTTTACGATAAATTTTCCGGAGAATCGGCACTCGAGCTGACGAGAAAGGTTACCGACTTTGGTCCGCGCCCGCCTGGTTCCGAGGCACTCGAACAGTCGCGTCAATGGATCGAAAAAACGCTGAGCGACAACGGTTGGCAAATTCAACGGCAGAAGTTTACCGAGGCGACGCCGCAAGGGGATATCGAATTCGTCAATCTCCGCGCCCGTTTTTCGAAGCAACCGAGCGCATCGTTGTGGACCCGGCCGACGAGTGTGTTGCTAGCCAGTCACTACGATACCAAGTACTATCGAGATCTCGATTTTTCCGGTGCCAACGATCCTGGATCGAGCATCGGGGCTTTGCTTGAGATCGCTCGCGTCGCCGTCGAAAATGCTGATTTTGCGCAGCGATTGGAACTGGTGTTCTTCGATGGCGAGGAGGCGTTTGTAGCTTACACGCCAAGCGATGGACTGTTCGGCAGTCGCTACTACGCTCGGCAGTATCGCAAGTGGCCGGATGAGATGCGCTTTCAAGCTGGGGTGCTACTCGACATGGTCGGTGATCGTGATTTAAACATTCGCTTACCGAGAAATTCGCCGCAAGACCTCGGCGGCAAACTTTTTGCGGCGGCGACTGAGTTGGGCACTCGGAAATATTTCGGCAACAGTCCAAAAGAAATTACCGATGATCACGTTCCGCTGAATGGTGCCGGCTTGCCGACCCTCGACGTCATCGATCTCGACTACGCCTACTGGCACACTTCGGCTGATACGGTCGACAAGCTGAGTGCAGAGAGTTTGCAAATCGTTGGCAGAACGGTGCTACTGATGGTCGAGAAACAGGTCGCTGAGACGAAATAGATGAGGCGTTACAGCTTGGGTGATTGGGCTATGGAGAGCCCGCAAAAGCTGGCCAATGAAAGTGTCGCGAGTGATGGTTCACTCGATCTGTGCGCAACCTTCGCTTGCTTTTGCGGGTTCATTGGCGGAATGATGCGAAGTGCTTTTTGTTCAAAATAGTTAGCCGATGCGTGCCCTTATTGTTGAAGACTCTGATAGACTCAGGGAATCCCTGAAAGTTGCGTTACAGGAGTCAGGCTTCGCGGTGGATGTGGTGGAGGACGGTGCGAACGGTTTATGGATGGCGCAGAATCACGATTACGATGTGGTTCTACTGGATATCATGCTGCCCGAAATGGATGGCTTGACCGTTTTGGAACGGCTGCGCGAAAGCGCTTCGGAAACTAAAGTTATCGTCATCAGTGCCAAGGACACGGTTCGTGACCGGGTCATGGGACTCAACGCCGGGGCTGACGATTATATCGTCAAGCCGTTCAATCTCGAAGAGTTGCTGGCTCGCGTTCGCGCGCAAAGCAGGCGGACGTATGGGAAGGGGTCGGCCGTACTGCAGGTAGCAGACTTGAAAATGGACACGGTTAAGAAGAAGGTGACTCGAGCGGGTTACACTGTCGACCTGACCTCACGAGAGTTTTCTGTCCTTGAGTACTTGATGTTGCGTGCCGGAATACCGGTCACACGGACGGAGATCGAGGCGCACATCTACGACGACATTGTTTCGCCGATGAGCAACGTTGTCGACTCGGCGATTTACGGATTGCGCAAAAAAATCAGTAGCGACCCGAATAGCACACCGTTGATCCATACTCGACGAGGTCAAGGCTACACCCTCGAAGATCGGACTCTGCCCGAAGGTAGGCAGTGAGATCGATTCGACAGAGTCTGGCCAAGTGGTTGGTGCTGTGGATCAGTTTGCTATGGGCGATCAGCGGGGTGGGTATCTACTCGGTTCAGAAGAGTAACCTTGAATCAAATCTGGATCGAAATCTCGAGACGCTGGCCGACAAGGCGAGGGTTGGTGATCTATCCGACGGCAGAACTGCGCTAAGGTTTGTTCCCATCGGCTTCGCTTTTCCTGCGACCGATCCGGGTGTGCCATTATTTGAACCGGGCAGCAATTTCTTTTTCCAGGCGTGGGATGCCAGTTCAGGTCGCATGGTGGCTCAGTCGAATAACCTGTCGACCGAGCCGCTTCAGTGGAGAAATGTGGGCGATGGCGAGCGACTGTTTTGGAACGATCAGCTGTCGGGTGTGGGCGCCATTCGCTCTATAGGATTGCACCTGCGTCGAGGACCGGCACAAGGGCGAGGCGCGGTCAGGCTTAACCTTGTGGTTGCCAATGATCGGGCATTTTTGGACGCGCGTCTCAAGCAGTTGGTGGTCACCTTGCTCATTGCTTCGCTTTGCGGGGTATTTACCACGTGGATCATTGTGAGGACCGTCGTAGAGCGCGGTCTATCTCCGCTTAACGAATTGGGAAACCAATTGAGTGCCGTCGATCCGCAGCATCTCCGGCTGCAATTATCATCGGAACACCTACCTGTCGAATTGCAGCCGGTGTCCCGAGCGTTGACAAATTTGATTGAGCGAATGGAAGAAGGCTTTGAGCGGGAGCGCCGCTTCAGTGGTGATGTTGCCCACGAATTTCGAACGCCGATCGCTGAATTGAGAGCGATGGCGGAAGTGGCGATGCGTTGGCCGCATCGGGCATCCGCGGACGACTATCAGGAGGTGCTTTCCATCAGCGTTCAAATGGAGGAAGTGATCGAAGCGCTACTTGAGTTGTCGCGGGTTGAAGGGGGGGCGGTGACCAAAGCGCTCTCGCCAATCCCATTGCAGGCGGAGATTCTAAGATGTTGGGAGCCTTACTCCGAACGAGCCGCAGCGAAACATATCGAACTGTTTTGTGATGTTGCCGAGGCGGTCGTTATCAATGCTAACGCCGGCATGCTGAATTTGATCTTGAAGAACTTGTTGGAGAATGCTGTGGAGTATTCGCCGGAGGGTGAACGAATTGTGGTTTCGTTAGAGCTGCATGGCGATCAAACCGGCTGGCTTGCCATTGAAAATCTGGCGAGCAATCTTCAATTCCCAGACGTCGAGCATTTGTTCGAACGCTTTTGGCGGGGCGACGATTCTCGAACTGGCGTCAGGCATACCGGCCTCGGTCTTTCATTGGCATATTCCTGTGCTCGAACCATGGGCATGGAGCTACTGGCGAGCCTAAGCGATACCCGGGAACTGACGATTCGGATGGGGACTCTCACTTTGGTGAGCGGAAGTTAGGAGTGCTGGCTTGAATTGCCTGGTCGCTCTGAAGGGAGTGGCGGTTTGAAGGGGGCTGGCGCGGATGGGGTAATGGCTTCAAGTGGGCGCTCAGGGGCGAATTCCGCTACGCTTCAGCGGGAAAATGTAGCCGGTATGTGCGCGTCATGTATTCGTCATATATACGCTATCTAAAAAGCATAATAAGGTAATTGAATTAGGGGTAAAAGATCACTCTATAGACGGAGGGAAAATATATTTTCAGCGTCGCAAATCCTTGTCCTGAATTGGTTTGCATCGCCTTTGAATAAAGAACTGCACCGAACTCAATATTTTTTCAGTCACACGAAAAATGATGATGACAATCGTTTCGTGAACCCATTTTCCCTTCGTCGTTTTGCTTGTTAAAGCAGTTAAAAACTCTCCCAAACCAATCATGAAAAACCCACTGTCCATTCTGCGCCGAAGCGCGCTGTTGCAGGTGATCGCCCTGTGCGTCCTTTTGCCGAGCTTCGTCATGCTACCCAGCTCGACCTACGCCAACCCGCAAGGCGGCGTTGTTGTCAGCGGTGCCGTTGAAATCCTGCAAGGCGAAGACTTTGATCCGGCGTTCCTCGAGATCATGCAGAGCAGCGACAAAGCCATCATCAATTGGGCGGACTTTTCGATCGGTGACGGTGAAACCACCCGCTTCAACGTGCCCGGAGCCACTTCGGCAACGTTGAACCGAGTCGTCAGCGGCAACCCCAGCGCCATCCTCGGTAACCTGATCTCCAACGGCAAATTGCTGCTGATCAACCAAAACGGCATTCTTGTCGGACCCGGCGGAACGATCGACGCTTTCGGCGGCTTTATCGGTTCAACGCTCGACATCGACGACAATGACTTCTTGAACGGAGGCGACGACATCTTCATGGGAGCAAGCGCCGCCGGCATCACCAACTACGGCACCATCGTCTCGGGAGGCGGCGATGTGATCCTGTTGGGTAACTTTATTGATAACCAAGGCACCATCGGTGCCGTCGACGGAACCATCGCTCTGGGAGCAGGCGGCGACATTCTCGTCAGTCAGGCAGGCGAAGCAAAAATTTCAATCCGCGCAGGCGGAGCAGGCGGCAACGTCGGTATTAATAACACCGGCGACATCCGCGGCGGCAGCGTCGAGCTCAAAGCCCACGGCAACATTTACGCCCAGGCTATTAATAACAGTGGCATGATCCGCGCTACTGGAGCGACCACTAACGCCAATGGCCGCGTCGTCCTGTCCGCGAGAAGCGCCGACGGCACCAGCGGCGGTTCGATCGTCAACACCGGCGAGATTCGCGCCAACAACGCCGACGGCAGTGGCGGGTTTGTCTTGCTCGATGCAGGCGGAGCCGGCAGCCAACTCAACATCGACGGCGTGGTCAAAGCCAACGGCCTCGGCGACACCCCCGGCGGCAGCATTACTTTACTCGGTGAAAGCATCAGCCTCGGCAGCAACGCCGACGTCGCCGCCAATGGCAGCGAAGGCGGAGCAATCATCATCGGCTCGCCCGATGAAACCACCGGCATCAGCGCCGCACCCGGTTCACGCGTCAGCGCCAACGGCAGCGTCGGCAGCGGCGGTACTGTGATCCTCGCCGGCAACAGCGAAAGCACCCTCAGTCTTAATGGCACGATCGAAGCCCGCGGAGCGACCACCGGCGGCTTTATCAGCGCTACCGGCGGCAACGTGACTATCGGCGCGACCGGCATGATCGATGCCAGCGGCGGAGTCGACGGCGGCTTTGTCAGTTTAGAAGCGACCAACGGCGTGGCCACTATCAACGGCACCGTGCTTGCCGACGGAGCGACCGGCAACGGCGGGTTCGTCAGCGTGACCGGCAGCGATGGCGTGACTGTCGGACCTAATGGATTGATCAGTGCCAGCGGCGAAGTCGACGGCGGCACCGTATTAATTGAAGCCACCGAAGGCGAAGCGACCATCAACGGCACCGTCAACGCCAA
>JBBKXR010000270.1:0-7424 GCA_037969585.1 Verrucomicrobiales bacterium | reverse complement strand
CCACGCTTACTGGACAAGGCGCGGGCTGACATCGCTGGAACGATCGGCGAATATCATACAAACTGTCCCCTCGATGTGGAGTTTCTGACCTTCGTAGGAATTGACTACAAAGAGATCCGTTCTCAACTGGAACTAGGCAAGGGCGACGGAGAAATCCTCAAGTGGGTCGAGGAGAACTCCAAAAATGAACGCCGCCCGTGGGAAATCGAACAGTGGAACGAGTATCAAAGCAGTCGCGCCCCTCGACCCTTTACCGACCCAGAAAAATACTTCCGCGGGGTACTCGAAGGCCTGAGCAAGACTCGCGGTGACGTGACCTCATGGCTGGACCTTCTCGATCTCGACGACTACTGCAGTTTCGGCGGCGAGGCCTAGGCAGACTAAGCTTAACAAGATTGAAAAATGCATACTGATAGTAATTTGACCGCTCTGTTCGGCATTAAGTATCCGATCGTTCAAGGTCCGTTTGGTGGAGGGCTTTCCACCGTCCGCCTGACATCGACGGTTTCGAATCTTGGTGGACTCGGTTCGTTTGGCGCCCACAATTTGGAACCTGAAGCGATTAGAGAACTGGCGATGGATCTTCGTTCGCAAACGGAGCGGTCATTTGCTATCAACCTCTGGGTATCGGACTGGGATCCGAAAATGGCTGAAGTCGATGCTAGCGCATTTTCAATCGCGGCACGGAATCACGAAGAGATCTACAGAAAATTTGGAGCTGAAATCCCCGAATTCAATGCCAACGCTAAGTCTGACTACGAGCGGCAAGTTGAGGAGATTTTGCGCGTAAAACCGAAGGTATTCAGTTTCGTGTTCGGAATCCCGTCACAGGAAATTCTGCGCGAGTGTCGACGCCTGGGCATCGTAACCCTTGGGGCAGCCACAACGATCAACGAAGCGTTGGCACTCGAGGCAGCCGGGGTCGATGCCGTGTTGGCGACCGGAGCGGAAGCTGGAGGCCACCGACCGTGGTTCCTGGAGGGTTCAGACAAGGATTTGGTCGGAACCTTTCCTTTGATTCCAATGGTAAAGGATCGGATCAAACTCCCGGTCGTCGCTGCCGGTGGAATCGTCGACGAGCGGGGAGTGCGGGCAGCGATGGCTCTAGGCGCTGACGCGGTGCAGGTGGGTACTGCTTTTCTCGCTACCAAAGAGTCGGGAGCCTCGAACATCCATAAGCAACGATTGCACGACAACGCAGATGGAAGGACGCGACTCTCGAAAGCATTCACGGGACGATTGGCTCGCTTCATGCCGAATGTGTTTCTTGATCGAGTCGATAGTCAGCCTGAAAAAATCCTGCCATTTCCTGCACAAGGTTGGATAGCGGGACCGATAAAACGTGGGGCCGTGGCCAACGAAAACGGAGACTATCAATCGCTTTATGCAAGTCAGGCCGTTGCGTTGGTGAAGCATCGGACGGCGACGGAGGTATTTGAGGAACTTAAGAACGGGCTCACTGGCACCCCATCGCCTGGGAATATAGCGGCGGCCGACCCCACCTAGTGTCCGCCTATGCAAAACAGAGACCAGGAATACGGGTCAGAGAATACGGATCAGGCGAAAAATAAAAAAATCATCATCCACGGGAAAATGGAGGGTGAGCGGTTGGGTGTGACATGTCGGATTTGTTAATTGCGCACCTGGTACCATTTTACCTGTTACCCATGTCCCCGGTTCGTTTGTTACCTATCCTCCCAGTTCATACCGCAGGCAGCTACGCCAGGAAACTCCAGGCGAGAAGGCGGCTGCGCTTTTGTCCCTGGCTCATGTTGATGACTTCGATTTGTTTGGCATCGGTCTTTGCGAGTGCTCTTTGGAGTGGTCGAAGACTCTCGCTTTTCGAAACCAAGCTGGTGAACCAGCCGACTTGAGTGGCAAAGCCAACGCTCTCCTCGATCATTTGGGTCACAAACTGCACCTCACCGCCGGGGCAGCAAAGCTCGGCATTTTGTCCGCCGAAATTTGATGGAGCGGGGGCGCCAACCGTTCTGCCCTTGCCTTTGCTTTTGACCTTGCCTCTGCCGAGATTCTTAAGCTTTCGCTGACTGCCGGCACGCGCTTCTTCCATAGAAGCATGGAACGGCGGATTGCACATCGTCAGGTCGTAGTGATCGCTACCGATGATGCCTCTGAAAATGGCAGCGCGGTCTCTCTGCTGCACGATCTTTACCAAGTTGGTCAGGCAGGGGTTGGCGGCGACGATGGCGCGGGCCATTTTGATCGCTGTGGGGTCGATGTCTGTGCCTACGAATTTCCAGTGATAACTCTGGCTGCCGATGATGGGGTAGATACAATTCGCGCCAGTGCCGACGTCGAGCACTCTTACCTTTTTCCCCGTCGGCGTTTTGCCCTGGTTGCTGCTTGCCAGAAGATCCGCGAGATAGTGAATGGTGTCAGCCCGGCCGGGAACGGGTGGGCAGAGGTAGTCCCCGGGAATCTGCCATTGGTGCACCTGATAGTAATGCGCGAGCAAGGCCTGATTCAGACAAAGCACCGATTCACTGTCGCCAAAATCAATCGTTTGATCGCCCATCGGGTTTGACTGGAGATGGCGCTTCAGTTCCGGGCACGACCTGCACAGCGCGGCGAAATCGTAGCGCCCCGCGTGTGGATTGCGGGGATGGAGGGCTGCCGATTGCATCTTGTTTAGCAGCCTGTTGAAAAAGTCGGCGGGTCGAGCGGCAAATCATTTTGGACGCTGGCGCGCCGGCGTGAACAAGCGGTGCGAGCACCGGGAACGATCGATCGCCAACAACTCCAGCGTTCAAAAGGGCTGCCGCCCGCAGGGGATGACTATAGAGCAATTGGCGAAACCCTCATCTCAAAAACCTGAAATTCATCCATCCTCGCCGCGATGGATTTTTTCAACAGGCTGTCAGGCTCATTGGCGTTGTGGATCAATCAGATGTTGCGTGCCGACCTAAGCAGTGAGCGCCTGGCGCACCCGTTCCACCAGCGGGTTGTCTCGACCGGACGGCAGGTACTGAGTGCTGCAGGCCAGCAACCGGGCGCGCCAATCGGGAGATACCTGGTAGAAATCCTCGAGCACCGCCGAGCTGAACTTGTAGTGGTGGGCGTCCGTGCCTTTGAGAAAAATGTGTCGTCGCACTTCGCCGATAAGTTCGCGGGCGCGGTCGGGATCGGAATCGTCGGTAAACGCCAGCACCTTGCGGGCTCTGGCGATACGGTCCCCGCCGGCGAGCACAGCTGCCGCCGAAGCCGGTGATTTCTCGCCGGCCTCGGCCTCCAGGGTGTCGAGCCGCACCTCGGCGACCTTGCCGCGACTGAGCATGAACTCGCGGAACCTCGGCAGGAAAGAGGCGCTTTGCAGCAGCAAGCGGCGCCGAACCGCTTCGTCGCTGCAGTTTTGGTAGAGATAGTGCATGGCGTTGGTGGTGGTCACCGCGTGCAGCGCCGGGATGGCGGGTTGGCGCAGCATCAGTTCGGCGGAGCCGACGAACAGGGCATCGATGACCGACTGCGGGGCGATGCCGTCATTGAGCTGGCTCAGCACCGCGTCGCTGGCGGCGTCCTCCGAATCTTTGCGAAAGCCAGCCATCAGCGCCGCGGTGGCGCCACTGTCGACCTTGCCCGTCTGCCAGTCGGCGCGCAGCTCGTCGGCGAGCCCTTCATTGCGTCGCCATGGTCGGTCGATGTCGAGATCGTTGTCCGCCGGATTGGGGTCGCTCGTGTGATTGAGCAGCGCGTAGGTCAGCGAACGCAGCACCGGCTCGGCGTGCTGCCAGCCCATGACCTGCAGCGTGCGCCAGGCGTTGGCAAGATAGATAGCTTTGTGACCGATACTGCGCAGGTCGCGAGCGGCGTAGGGCACGAACAGGTCGAAAATTTCCTGCGCGCCGGCGCTGCGGTAAAGGCCGACTGTGGCGGCATCGGCCGCCGCTTCGTCCCAGCGGTCCATCGCCTCGATGAAAGCCCGGCGCGCGGCGGTCGGCGCGGGTACTTTTTTCTCCACCACCGGTGCCATGGTCCAGTTGCCCTCTTTGACATCGCGCGCCTGGGACTTTTTAAAATCGTCGACCGCCCACAGGATCGGCAGCCAGCGATCCGAATCGGGACCCGACAGCGAGGCGAGGTGCGCCGAGTGCACCACCAGCACGGCGTGGAACTTGAATCCCACCGCGGGTCGCGGCTCGACGTTGCGAACGCCGGCCAGCAGCAGGGCGCCGAGTACTTCGCGATACGAAACCTCGCCGCTGCGAATTCGCGCCGCCAGCTGCTCGGTCAAGCGCTCGCGCGGAGTGTCCTCAAGAAACCGCACCAGCGGCTCGATCTCAGCACGCAGCGCGACAACGTCTTTGCCCGCCGATTTGGCAGCGGCGAAACTGACAGCGGGTACTTGGCTGAGGAAGCTCAGGCTGAGACTGGCGCCGGCCGAGTCGGTGAGAAAACGGCGTCGTGAGGGTACCGAATGCTTCATCCCGCAAGCTATCACGAAACCGACGCGGCGGGAAAGGCGCAAGTCGGCGGCCACGGCTCCGCGCAGTGCATCGGATCTTGCTGATGGAGGAGTGTTCGGGCAAGCCATCCACTTCGTGCAGTAGAGGGGATACGGGACCGGGATACCGGGTCAGGCGACCAATTAAAAAAATTCATCATCCACGGAAAAATCGGTGGTGAGAGGTTGAGCGTGACGAGTCAAACTTGTTGTTTTATCGCCTGACGCCTTTCCTGACCCCATTCCCCCTCGCTTCCGCTTGCTGAATTGGGGACCGGAATTGCAAGACATTCAGCTCTCGGCAGCAGGCCCTGGATCTGCGACGGCGAGCGGATTGTCCGGGGGCGAAACCGGGATTCGAGTCGATACCCCCAGCAAACTGAATCCGACCGCGAGCAGCGTAGGACCGAGAAAGATACCGATGAAGCCGAAAGCGATAACGCCGCCCAGTACGCCGAAGAAAACCAGGAGGAACGGAAGTTTGCTCCCGCGGCTGATCAAATACGGTTTGACGATATTATCCACGGTGCTGATCACCAACAGACCCCATGCCAGCACAAAGATGCCCCAGCCAATCTCTCCGTGGTAGAAAAGCCAAATCGATGCGCCCCCCCAGACCAACGGTGGCCCAAATGGCACCAACGAAAAAAAGAATGTCAGGAGCCCGAGCAGAAGAGCTCCCGGAACGCCCGCAATCCATAATCCGAATCCCGCCGCGATGCCCTGGGCAAGCGCGGTGCCCAGCAATCCATATACGACACTCCTGACCGTGCCGCCGACCACTGCGACCAATTCCTGAGTTCGATCCTGGGTGATGCGTTCCGCTGCCTCACCGACCTTCTTCGCGATTGCCGCCCCGTCTCGGTATAAAAAAAATGTCGCGAAAACACTCAAACTCAATTGCAGAACCCCGCGACCCAGGCCAACGCCGAGATCGCCGAAAAGTCCCTTGGAGGCGTCGAGAAAACCTTTGAGTTCATCGACCAGCTGATCTGGGTCGGAAACCCGGGTCTTCCAGAAGTCCTCTGCCCAGATTCCGATCACCGGAACGTGCCCCACCCAGGCCGGGGGCTGGGGAAGTCCTACACGAAGAGAGTCAAGTATTTTGGTTACTGATTGACCGAGGTTATCGGCCAGGTTGGACCCGACGACAACAAACGGGGCCACCAGCACCGCAGCGATTATGATTGTCATGATCGCCGCCGCCAGCGTTCGCCGCCCGCCAAGACGATTCTCCCACCAGCGATACAGCGGCCAGGTGGTAAAACAGAGAATGGCAGCCAAAAGAAGCGGCGACAGAAACGGCTTCAGGACGATGTAGCAACCGACCAGGAGAATGGCGAGAGCCGCCAGGGTTGCAATCTGTTCGATACGGTGAGCTTTCATTGAATCGGCCTCGGCCTGGGGCAGCCACCCTCGACTTGATCAGGTGATTGCCGAATCTGAAAACACTGCCTAGCGGGCTTCGGCCGCGTGATGGCGAATCTTGTCCGCAAACTCTTGGAAAGCCCCTTCGGTCGAAAATACCCTTCTGGGAACAATGAATCCGTTGATCGGCGTGATGTAAATGAACAGGTAGTGCTTGGTGGAGGCGACTTTCTGAATCATCCGCCATCCCACTTTCGAAGTGGAGTCTTCGGTGACCACTTCAATTCCGGAATCATCGAGACGACAGGTTCGCGAACTCAAGAAGTACCGATACTTCGGCGATGACAACCGGCCCCATGCGATGAGGAGCTGCAGTCCGAAAATCAGCACAGCTACTCCGAAATATGCCAGAACGGCGACACCGAGCATCATCGCCGGACTGGACGAGCGAGTGAAGTAGAGTGAGGCAAGTGGGTAAAGTGTGAAGAAGACCCACATGAACTTTCGCCGCAGGCAAACGTGCCGACTGAAGGCGAACAAGTCCTGCTTGGTCTGATCAAATTGGATCTCCATGGCGTGTTTCTTTGGCTGGCGGGAACCCGACCGGGGGTCACTTTTTCTCGCCCACCGTCGACTTCACATACAACTCGCGGAGTTGCTTGAAATCGACCTCCGCCGGGCTGGCGGACATGAGGTCGGCTCCCTTGTTGTTCTTGGGGAAGGCTATCACTTCGCGGATGCTGTCTTCGCCGCAGGCGAGCATCACGAGGCGGTCAAGACCCAGTGCGATCCCGCCATGGGGAGGGGCTCCGTACTGGAAGGCGCTGAGGATGTGACCGAAATTCTCGGCCTGCTCCTCGTCATTGACGCCCAGCACCCGGAACATGCGGGCCTGGAGATCACTCTCGTGAATTCGCAGACTGCCGCCGCCGAGTTCGTAGCCGTTGAGGACCACATCGTAGGCTTCGGCGCGGATCTTGCCCCAGTTGGCTTCGTCATCCAGCAGGGAAAGGTCCTCGGCTTTGGGACGGGTGAACGGGTGATGAACCGCGTTCCATTTTCCTTCCTCGTCATCATAGTCGAGCAGCGGGAAATCCGTGACCCAGAGGAAATCGAGCACGTCTTCCTTGCCTTCGAGAAGGTTGTTCATCGACGTGACCTCGATGCGGAGTCGACCGAGGACTTCGCAGCAGACGGACCACTGGTCGCAGCCGAACAGGATGAGGTCACCTTCCTCGATGCCGAGGCGCTCCGTCAGGATGGCCTTTTCGCCGTCGCTGAAAAACTTCACGATGGGCGATTTCCATTCACCGCCTTCGACCTTGATGAAAGCCAATCCGCCCGCTCCAGCTTCGCGGGCGATTTCTTCTAGTCGCTTGATCTGGCCGGTGGTGACGCAGGCGAATCCTTTGGCATTGATGGCGCGGACATGGCCGCCCTTGCCGATGGTTCCAGCAAAGACCTTGAAGGCGGAGCTGGCGAAAGTGTCAGTGAAATCGACGATCTCCATTCCGGTGCGACGCTCGGGCTTGTCGCTGCCGTAGGTGTTCATCGCGTCCTGATAGGTGAGGCGCGGAAAAGGCGTGATGACATCGGC
>JBBKXR010000269.1:0-12354 GCA_037969585.1 Verrucomicrobiales bacterium | reverse complement strand
CTCGTCCACAGGGACCGTCGAGACGGCGGTATCACACTCTCGTCCACAGGGACCGTCGAAACGGCGGTATGACACTCTCGTCCACAGGGACCGCCGAGACGGCGGTATCACACTCTCGTCCACAGGCAGGTAGTCTGACACCGGCGTCTCGCCGGTTAACTCCTCGGACGAGCAAGCCACAAAAAAGCGCACTCGGGAAAATCCCAAGTGCGCTTTCGATGAGTCTCTTTGGCGAAGCCGCTTACTTAATAAACAGCATTTCCTGATAGGTCGGCAGTGGCCAGAGGCTGTCGGGAACGACGGTCTCGAGAGCGTCCGCTGCGGCGCGAACTTCGAGCATCGCCGGCAGGACTTTGTCAGCCTGGTAAGCAGCCGATTCGTCGTTGTCGCCGTGGATCGATTCGAGACGGTCGAGCGATGACTCCAGGTCGCCAACGAGGCCGGAGACCTTGTCGATGGTCGCGCTGCCAAACTCTTTACCGATCGCTTTCATGCTGGCGCCTGCGGTGGCCAGATCGCTCAAGTACTGAACGGCTGCCGGATAGATCATGGTGCGGCCCATCTCGATGACGAGATTGGCTTCGACGTTCACGTAGGCGGCATACTGCTCGGAGTAGACTTCGTAGCGACTGTGCAATTCACGCTCGCTGAGGACGCCGTATTTTTCGAAAACGTCGATGACGTCTTCGCCGATGATGGCGGGCAGCGCGTCGGCGGTGGTCTTCAAGTTGGGCAGTCCGCGTTCGGCGGCTTCGCTGTGCCACTCCTCCGAGTAGCCGTTGCCGTTGAAGATCACGGCACCGTGTTGCTCCATGATTTCCTGCAACACTTCCTGAATGGCAACGTTGAGATCAGGAGCACCTTCGAGACGGCTGGCGATAAAGTCGATCGAGTCGCACATGATCGTGTTCAGCGCAGCCAGCGGTCCGGAGATCGACTGGTTCGAGCCGACAGCGCGGAATTCGAAACGGTTGCCGGTGAAGGCGAACGGACTGGTGCGGTTACGGTCGCCGGCATCCTTGTCGATTTCAGGCAGCGAATCGACGCCGATGTTGAGCACGCCTTTCGGGCGCGAATTGGTGGCACCACCGCCTTTGATCTGTTCGAATACGTCGTTGAGCTGGTCACCGAGGTAGACGGAAAGAATCGCTGGAGGCGCTTCGTTGGCACCGAGACGGTGATCATTTCCGGCCGAAGCAATCACCGAGCGAAGCAGCGGCGCGAACTTGTGCACCGCGCGGATGACGGCACCTGCGAAGACGAGGAACTGCGCGTTTTCGTGCGGCGTGTCACCGGGATCGAGCAGGTTACCCTGCGTGGAGTTGCCCATCGACCAGTTAACGTGCTTGCCTGAGCCATTGAGACCGGCAAAAGGTTTTTCGTGCAGCAAGGCAGCGAAGCCGTACTTGTCGGCGCATTTTTTGATCGTGGTCATCACCAGCTGCTGGTGATCGGCGCCGACGTTGGCGGACTCGAACATCGGTGCGATCTCGAACTGACCGGGCGCCACTTCGTTGTGGCGGGTCTTCGACGGGATACCGAGTTTGAACAGCTCGCGGTCGAGGTCATACATGAATGACATGACGCGGTCGGGGATGACACCGAAATAGTGATCGTCGAATTCCTGCCCCTTGGGCGGAGCGGCACCGAACAGGGTGCGGCCGCAACTGAGCAAGTCGGGGCGCGACAGGAAAAAGCCTTTGTCGATAAGGAAATACTCCTGCTCGGGGCCGGCGGTCGCGCTCACGTGAGCGATCTCCTTGTGACCGAACAGTTTGAGAATGCGCTGCGCCTGCTTGTCGAGAGCGCGCATCGATTTCAGGACCGGAGTCTTTTTGTCGAGCGCTTCACCGGTCCACGAGACAAACGAGGTGGGAATGCACAGCGTCGTGCCGCAGGGGTTCTCCGAAATGTAAGCCGGGCTGGTGATGTCCCAGGCGGTGTAACCGCGAGCTTCGTGGGTGGCGCGGATGCCGCCGTTGGGGAAACTGGATGCGTCGGGCTCGCCCTGGATCAGGGTCTTGCCTTTGAACTTCGAAACCGCCGACGCACCATCCTTACCGGGATCGTAAAAGCTGTCGTGCTTCTCGGCAGTGAGGCCGGTCAGCGGATAGAAGACGTGCGTGAAATGGCTCGCGCCTTTCGCCATCGCCCAGGTGCGCATCGCTTCGGCGACTTCGTCGGCGACCGCGTTGTCGAGCTTGCTGCCGTTTTCGACGCAAGCGAGCACCTGTGAATAGGTGTCGGCGGACAGCACTTTCTCCATCGTGCCAAGGTTGAACGTGTTGCTACCGAACAGACCGCCGGTGGGCTCGTTGTTAAAATCAAAAGAATCGGCAGTACTGTGGATGCGCTTGCTGATGTTGGATACGATGTCGGCTCTTGTGGTTGCAGAGTTCATTGATTGATTGGGTTGCTTGTTAAGGTTTGAAATATTTTCGGTTTTGCCGTTTTGTGTTCCTCTTTGTTTCAATTTAGATACGAGAAGAGGGAGGGAGACAGGAAGCATCTTGCGTGCCAGACGTCACCAGTCCACCGGAATTTCGTTTTTTCTATCAGTAACGTTTTCACTTCGAATGATTCATCTCTCACCCCATCACCAGATCGAGCTGGATCCGGCACTCATGCACATGCTCGAGCGCCCGCCGGACAGAGACTATGTTGTCCGCAGAGTGTCCCAAAAGGTAGTCAATGGTCAACCGTTGATCCAAGGGGAGTTAGTGATAAGTGGTAACGAAACTTTGGACGCTTACCCGTTGGCGGTTAAGTACCCGGTGCATTTTCGCAAAACCTATTACCCTACCTGCTTTCACCAGCATCCGGATCAAGAATACGAGAACCAACTCGCCGCCAGCCGTATCATCGACGTACCGCCGCCGATCGGCTCAACCAGGACCACTTTTCGCAGCTGTTATCTACCCGGAACACCGTTTGATCGCCTGTCGCCATTCGGCGTCGAGCCGCCGGAGCGCAACATTCAAATCGCCGAAGAGCACCCTAAAGCGGCCTGCATCGGCCTCTGGTTTCTGCTCAACAGCGTTTACACCCAGATCACGGCGCTGCACGAAAACGGCTTCGCCCACGGCGATTTGTTTTTGCACAATATCATCATCTCGCCGGCTCCGATTGGTGCTCACCTGATCGATTTTGAACAGGCCGTGCGTCGCGATGACGAGATGAGCGACGAGGTTTGGAAGGAAAAAGTCGACGCCGACCTCAGCGAGATTCTAAAAACTGGAACGTTCCTGCAGTGCGCACTCGGACGACAGGAGGGGCCGCTCTCCAATGCCTGTCTCAAAGCTCTACCTAAACTGTTTACTGCCCATCGCCAGTTCAAGCGCAGCATCGAGCGCCGCACCAAGCGCGCGTAGCGCTTGCAATCGCCGAGCGGTCGCTAGTGCAGCCCGCCCAGCAGTCTGCACTTTATGATAGATATAATAATGCCTTAAAGTTTGCCGCTTCGCGGATGGAAGGGAATAAAATACCACCTTTACGCCGATTTCTGCGTTGCTCGTCGGTCACCAAGCTCGCTTCGCTTCCTCCACGCACCTTGAACTTGGCGAAAAACGGCAATTCATAAAACGCTTTCTGCACGGCGGACGACGCTAGCAGCCTGTTGAAAAACCCTTGCACGAAAAATCTACACTGTTTTTAGGTCTTGATCTTGCGGCTTCGCCGAAAGCGTTTTTTGGTCACATCTTCGGGCTGCGGCCCTTTTCTCGTCTGGCTTCGTTCTGCTTCGCCAACCGACAAAATGACTCGCAGTTTTTCATTCCATGCTTTATCAGCAGCCTCCCAAGCGACGCATCACTTCTCGAGCAGGGTTTCGCGGGATAAATCCCTTAGGCGTCAGGGTAAGGCGGGCAAAAAGTGGGCTGAAGGCCCACCAGCACCGAGCCCAGGCCTTCAGGCCTGGGTCCACTGGTGCAATGATTATCCGCCCTGAAAGGGCGGCAGCAGGCGATCGATGGAGCAGGTCCGCGGGTCTACTGGCGACCTTTCAGGCCGCGCCTTTTCGTCCCTCATATTCCCAGCCGTGAACGGCTGGGCTTTGTGCTATCGGGCTCTCAGCCCTTCCTTAGCCTGCGTAGTCTGACACTGATGGGATAAATCCCTTCGCCTAACCAGACCCATCCCTACGGGACGGATCAATTCGCCTGCCATCCTGCCAACGAATCTCTCCGGCCGCCACCTCAGCGCCAGGCCAGCGTTTTGGCGACACCGTGCTGGGCGTGATTTTTATCGAGCGCGCGCAGCTCGATGGTCATCGAGTCAGCGCCGAGTTGGCTGCGCAACCAACCGTTCGGCAGCGTCGGATCGAACAGATAGCCGACCGGCGGTTGGTTGACCAAGTGGATGCCGCCGCTGGCCTCCTTGTAACTGTAGTGATGCGAGTGGCCAAATATGTAGGCTTTGATCTGCGGCTTGGAGCGCAGCAGGTCCATGAATTCGACCGTGTCGGCGAGCCCGGAAACCCGCTCCGTTGAACCCTCGGGCATGTACTGGGCGTAGTGGTGACCGACCAGCAGGGTCGGCTTACCATCGGCGCTGTGACGATCGACTGCGTCAGAAATCCATTGGCGCTGCGCCGCGCCGATCTCGCCGGTGACCTTGTTGACCTCCTTGAGGGTATCGACAAAAATCCAATTGGCGTGCGCGCTTTCGACGACGGCAACGTGGCGTGCGATCTTGTTGGCGGGTTCAGCTTTTGCCTCCGGAAAAAGTTCGTAAAACGGCCCGCGGTCGTCGTGATTGCCCATCGTCAGATGAACCGGCACCCCAGCGTCCAGCAGTGGCTGAACCAGCGTGCGGAACGTTTCGTAGTCGCCCTTCTCGCCGGTGTTGTAGGCGCAATCGCCGTTGACGAAGGCGAACTCGGGCCGCGTCGGTTCGGCGAGAATTTCAGTGACCACCGTTCGCAAATTATCTGCCATGTTGATGTCGCGCGCGGTTTTTGCCGGGTCGGCTTCGATGTGTGGATCCGCCAGCATCGCAAACCACGGGGCAGCTTCGGCAGCCTCGGCATTGAAGGCCCACGGCGATAGCGCGGCGGCGGCTCCGGCTTGGAGAAATGATCGGCGGGTGGCGGGAATGAGCGAAATAGGCATGACGGAAAAGGTAAAGAAGTTGCTAAAGAGTTTCTGCTGAATGGCGCGGTCGGTCAACGCCATAGCATGGCCGATGTAGGATCGAAAATTCCTTGCTCCCGATCGCCTCGGTCTGTTGTAGTCGCGGTGAGGGCCAACCCTCGAACTGCCATGAATCGTCGCCATTTTTTCTCCACTACGTCGGGCTGCGGTCTGAGCCTGACTTCATTGCTTGCTCTGAGTCGAGTATCCCGGGCAGCGTCGCCGCAGCCCCGCGCCACGGACGGCGACGAGGTCGAGCAGCCGGATTGGCAACAACGGTTCAGCCTAACGGTCGGGCCGAAAACAGCGCAGGGCGTTGATCTCGCAGGAACGTCACACCAAGTGATTCAGGCGGCGGTGGATCGGGTGGCGCGCGTCGGCGGTGGCACGGTGCGCGTGATGCCTGGCGAGTATCTTTTTCGCAACGCGGTCTACCTCGCCTCCGGCGTTCGCCTGATCGGTGCCGAACCCAGCGCCGCAGCGGAGACGATTCTGAAGAAAGCGGCTTCTACGCGCACCGAACTGGCGCACGATTCGGATTGGTACGATCAGGAGGTCACGCTGAAAAATGCCGACGGTTTCGAGGTCGGTGACGGGATCGCGCTGCAAACCAAAAATACCAGTAACGGTGCTACCGACATCGTTAAACGTACTTTGGTCGCGCGCTCCGGCAATCGCTTCAAACTCGACAAGGGGCTGCGCAAAAATTTCTGGACGATGGGTGACGCGACCGCGACCACGTCGTTTCCAATTCTCAGCGGCGAGTTCGTCGAAGACATCGCTATCGAGAATCTGGCGCTCGACGGCAATCGCGCCAACAACGCCCTTCTCGACGGCAACTACGCCGGATGTATTTTCCTGCAGGACTGCAATCGCGTCGAGATGCGCGGCGTCGAGGCCCGCGACTACAACGGCGACGGCATCAGTTGGCAGATCTGCCACGACGTGGTGGTCGAAAATTGCCACAGTCACGGCAACGCGCAGCTGGGCCTTCATCCCGGTTCCGGCTCGCAGCGGCCGATCATCAGGGGCAACCGACTCGACCAAAACCGCATCGGCATTTTCTTCTGCTGGGGAGTGAAAAATGGACTCGCCGAGAAAAATCAAGTCGGCGGTAACGAGTTCGGTATTTCCATCGGCCATCGCGATACCGACAACCTGATTCGCGATAACGATGTCACTAACTCAACTACGGTCGGCGTGTTGTTCCGCCCCGAGCGCGGCAAGACTTTCGCCCCGCACCGCAACCGCGTCGAGAACAACCGCATCATCGACAGTGGCCCGGCCGACGGGGTCGCCATCGATGTGCAGGGCGAGGTCGAATCGATCACTCTGAGCAAAAACGAGATCCGTGAAACCCGCGCCCCGGAAAAGCGGGTCGGCGTGCGCATCGGCAAAGACACCCGCGACATTCAGCTCGACGACAACGCCATCGAGGGCATGTCCGAAGCGGTCGTCGATCTGCGCTGACTCGGGCGGCGTTGTATCGGGTAAATCGAAAGTTTTTGCCCCCGAATCGGGGCGCAGTTCGGCATAGTATTCGACACCCGCCTCTGCCTCGCTAAGTTGCAGAATGCTTCTGCAGCCAGAATGGATCGTTGCCGCGCCACCCGAAAAAATGGCGGTCGAAGGCGGAATCGCGCTCGCCGAAGTCGACGATTTGGCGCGCCAATTCGGGCTGGCACCGTTGGTGATCCGGCTGGCCGCACAACGTGGTTTTTCTGATCCTGAAAAGCTCGAGCGCTACCTGCATCCACGCCTCCAGGACCTCAGCGACCCCTTCGAAATGCCGGGCATGACCGCGGCGGTGGAGCGCATTTTCAAGGCAATCGATGCCGGTGAAAAAGTCGTCCTCTACGGCGATTACGATGTCGATGGGGTGACCTCGGTGGCATTCCTGCACACTATTTTAAAAGCCTATGGCATCGATGCGGCGACCTTCCTGCCGCATCGGGTAGACGAGGGTTATGGACTCAGCGCGGCGGGCATCGAACGGGCGCTGGCCGAGTTTCAGCCAACGCTTTTTATCGCCGCGGACTGCGGAACCAACTCTCGCGACGAGGCGCAGATGTTGCGCGAGAAAGGCATCGATCTGGTGATCCTCGACCATCACGAACCGGGCGAATCGGGAACGGCGGAATGCGTGGCACTGGTGAATCCCAAACTCGGCGATGATTTTCACTATCTGTGCACCGGCGGCGTAGTCTTCAAAGTCGCTCACGCCCTGTTGAAAACGCGTCCGCTCGACAGCTTCGATCTGCGTCAGTGCCTCGATTTGGTGGCGTTGGCGACGGTGGCGGACATCGTTCCCTTGGTCGACGAGAACCGCATTTTCGTACGCCGCGGATTGGCGCAACTGGACCGCACCTCGAACATCGGACTGCGCGCGCTGAAGATTGTCGCCTCGGTGCAATCGCCGTCACGCTCCTTCGACGTCGGATTCAAACTCGGGCCGCGTATCAATGCCGCAGGTCGCCTCAACTCGGCGCAGGATTCGCTGAACCTGTTGCTGACGACCGACCCCTTGATGGCGCGAACATTGGCGAATCAGTTGGAGCAGTACAACCGCGAACGTCAGCAGCTCGAACAAAAGACTCGCGATGGCGCCGAAGCCACGGTTGCCGGTCTGCCGGAGGAGGAACGCGCTGCGGCGATCGTGGCCGGTGGCGACGGTTGGCATCCGGGCGTTGTCGGCATCGTCGCGTCACGCATTTGCCGGCAGTATCATCGCCCATCGATCATCGTCGGCTTCGACGAAAATGGCCTCGGCAAAGGCAGTGGCCGAAGCATTCCTGGCGTGTCGCTGGTTGAGGCGCTCGATGCCTGCCGCGACCTGATCGAGTCCGGTGGCGGTCACGATATGGCGGCCGGACTGACGGTTCGGAAGGAAAACTTCGATGCATTTCGCAAACGCTTTCACGATCACGTCGCGGCGGTGGTCGCAGCCCACGAGGACAGCACCTTGCTCGACCCGAAGTTGAAGATCGATGCCCAGGTGGACTTCTCCGAACTGACCCTCGATTTGCTCGACAGTTACGAGCTGCTGCGACCGTTTGGCTCAAAAAATCCTCAACCACAACTGATGGCCGCCGGTGTCAGCCCCGATGGCGAACCGCGCATCATTAAGGACAAACATATCAAGCTACGCCTCGAACAGGACGGCGAAGTGCACGACGCGATTTGGTTCAATGCCGCCGACCGCAAGTTGCCGCGACCGCCCTGGGACATCGCCTTTACCATCGATCGCAACGAGTGGCGCGGCAAGATCAGCCTGAGCATCATGCTCCAGGAGATCCGCCCCGCCCAACCGCAGCCGAAGGGTTAGCCCAGGTCGCGACCTCTCAGGATCCCAGGTGGCGATCGAAATCCTTGGGCTGCGTGCAGCCTGCTGCGGTCTGAACGCACGCCAGCAGCAGGTGGTTCCGATCCGATCAAAATCAGTCCACCGAATTGCCGGGGTCCGGCAGCAGGGCTGCCTCGGGAAAAAGCTCAGAGCAAGGCTGCCGCAGTCCAAGACCGTCGGCGGGAATACCCACCCGATCCAGCTTACCGGCCGAAGATATTGCGCAGGAACTCGCGTGGATCGATGACGATCGTCCGACTCTTGCCTTTGTCACCCTTACCGTGGTCGTCGTGATCATGATCGTGATCGTCGTCATGGTCATCGTGACCAGCACCGCCGCCGCCGTGGTCATGGCCGGCGTGTCCGCCGCCGCCGCCGATGCTACGCACCTGCTGCTGACTGAGGGTTACCGTCGTGCTGCGACTCGGCACTCGAAGACTGTGCACGACTTGATTATCCGAACTGCGCAGGACCAGATACTGCTCACCGACTGCGGCCGATAACCGCTGCTGCTGGCGCGGCTGAATGGTCGCTTCCTGATGGCCATTGCCGCTGCCTTCTTTGTGATAAATGGCGAGGCGCTCCGCCGACAGATTGACGAAGGTCACGTTGACCGGGCGTGGCGCAGGTGCAGGTGCAGGCTGTGGCTTCGGCACAGGACGCGGCGCCGGGCGACCGATGCCGAGATCGCTGTCGTGGACTTCGAGATCGTTGTGAGAACTGGTGATGCGGGTCTGCGAGACGATTTTGTTGCCGTTCGGTGAAACCATCGCCCACAAGGTATTCGGCGGAGTTTTCAGCTTACTTTCCTGACCGGGGTTGAGCGTTTCGACATACTCCAGCGAACCCGAGCCACCGTCGCGATAGAGGAAAAGCGGCTGCGAAGAGTGATTCGCTGCGTGCACCTCGAGCTGTACCGCCGGTTGCGGGCGACCTCCATGATCGTCATCGTGATCGTGGTCATCATGACCGCCGTGGTGGTCACCAAAATTTTCGTTGGTGATCGTCAGTGCGCGCGCGAACCGGCCGACGGAAAGCGAACTGATCACCTGATTGGTGCCTGGATCCACGAAGGCCCAGTGATCGCCGATGTCAGCACTTTGGTATAACGTCGTGCGCGGATTGACCGTGCCATGGCTGTCCCACTTCGAGCGAGCCCGATCCCAGTGCATCAATTTCACCGGTCGCGAAGAGTCGTTGCGGAACTCCACCTGCGAACCGGTGGCGCCACCACCGCGCTGTGCCTGTGCCTGTGCCTGTGCCGAGCCGGGTATTGAAAGCAGACCAAAGCCGCTCGCCACGACGGCCAGCAACAAAGTGAAAAACGAACGGGTCGAGAGGGAACGAAGGCGAAGACTCATGGTGTTAGGTGGTGGGCGGTCAGACGAAGGACGCAGGAAAACTTGCAGAGAACTTTGCGATAGAGCGAAATATTTGGCGAGCCTTAGTTTTAATTCGCCCGGCGGAAGATATGAATTGCTGAAGGTCCAAGTATTGAGTGCCACCTGCCTTATTTAAGGCCTCGTCTTTTAAAAGCAGTGCCGGAGCCACGCAAGCTGCGTAGCGCGGTTTAAAGGTCGCTCAGCGACCAAGCGCCGGGATTTCGTCGAAAATTTATCAACCAGCCCTAACTCCGATCTCCGATCTCCGATCTCCGATCTCCGAACACCGATCTCCGATCTCCGAACTCCGAACTCCGATCTCCGATCTCCGAACAAAATACCAAGAACCCCTACCCTATCCGCACGCTGCGCTTCTTATTCAGCTTCAGAACCTGCCCCGCCGCCCACGCTGGCTCGGCCTTCGGATCGGTGAGCTTTTCGCCATCGAGCTGAATGCTGCCCTGCTGAATCAAGCGTCGTGTATCGCCGCCCGACTTGGGTTCGTCGATCGATTCAAATGCCGCCTGAACCACGCCGAGTAAATCGCGGCGCGCGTCACCGCTCGGCACCGCAAACTCCGGCAGCGTGACTTCATCGAGTTTGCCACTGCTGCGCTTGTCCCAATCGGCGAGCACCGCCGCCGCCGCTTCATCGCTGTGGTAGCGGGCGACGATTTTTTGCGCGAGCGCTTTCTTCGCGACCAGCGGATGTTGCTCCGCATCGAGAGTTTCGCCGAGCAGCAACAGGTAGTAACGCACCATCAGTTCGTCGGAAATACTCATCAGCTTGCCGAACATCTCGCCCGCCGGCTCGTTGACGCCGATGTAGTTGTCGAGGCTCTTGCTCATTTTCTGCACCCCGTCGAGCCCCTCGAGAATCGGCACACACATCACCACCTGCGGCTCCATGCCCTCCGCCTTCTGCATGTCGCGTCCGACCAGGATGTTGAACAACTGATCGGTGCCACCGATTTCGACATCGGCGCGAACCATGACCGAATCGTAGCCCTGAACGATCGGGTACTGAATCTCGTGAAGACGCACCTCCTGATTAGCGGCGATACGATTACGAAAATCTTCGCGCTGCAACATCTGCTGCATGGTCACCCGCGCGTTGAGCTTGATGACCTCGGCAAAACTCATCTTGTTAAACCAGTCGCCGTTGTAGACAACTTCGGTGCTGGACTCGTCGAGAATCTTGAACGCCTGATCAGTAAACGTCTTGGCATTTTCCATCACCTCTTCGTGGGTCAACTGCGGGCGCGTCTTCGAGCGCCCCGACGGATCGCCGATCTGCGCCGTGAAATCGCCGATGATCAGCACCGCCTGATGGCCAAGCTCCTGAAACTGGCGCAGCTTCTCCAGCGGCACCGTGTGCCCGAGATGAATGTCCGGCGCCGTCGGATCGACCCCAAGTTTGGCGCGCAACGGCGTACTGCGTTTCAGCTTTTCCAGCAATTCCTTCTCACTGATCACATTGGCGGCGCCACGCATCAGGATGCTGAGTTGTTCTTCGGGAGTCATTTTCTTAAAAGGAGCAAGGAGCCAGGATAAAGGAGCTAGAAGCTCGTCCACTGGGTAACTGATAGCCACTAAAGGCTTTCTCACAACCCACAAGGTACCTCCGGACCCCGTCGCGCCCGCCGAAGCAAATTTCTAGCTCCTTGATCCTTGCTCCCAGCTCCTAATCCCCCCTTGCAACTCCCCTCAACCGCTGGACACTAGCAACAAGTTCAGCGACCATTTTCAACAACCATGTTTTCCGACAAGCCACCTAAAGTTGGAGTCATTGGACTCGGCATCATCGGCTCGCGTGTGGCCGAAAGCCTGCGCAAAGCCAATGCCCACGTCTACGTGTGGAGCCGCACCCCGAAGCCCGAGCCGAACTTCCTCAGCTCGCCCGCCGAAGTCGCCGCGCTCGCTGAAGTGATCCAGATCTTTGTCACCAATGGCGAAGCCCTGCTCGAAGTGCTTGCTGCGCTCGAACCGAAGATCACCAAAAAGCACATCATCATCAACAGCTCGACCGTCGATCCGCTGTCGACTGACAAAGCCGCACAGCTGGTGCAAAATGCCGGCGGCGCATTCCTCGATTGTCCGTTCACCGGCAGCAAGCTCGCCGCCGAAAAAGGCGCGCTCGTCTACTACGTCGGCGGTGACCAGCGCGATCTCGAACAGGTGCGCCACATACTGGAAATCTCCGCCAAGGAAATCATCCACGTCGGCAACATCGGCGACGCCACCATTCTCAAGATCGCCACTAACATGATCACCTCGACCACTGTGCAGGTTCTGGCCGAAGCCTACGCCCTGACCAAAGCCTGCGGCATCGAGCCCGAAAAGCTCGCCGAAGCGGTCGAGAACAACGCCTGCGGATCGCCGCTCACTGCGATGAAGCTGCCGACCATCATCGCTGAAAATTACGAGCCGCATTTCTCCCTGCAGAACATGTTCAAAGACGCCCAGTTTGCGCTCAATCTGGCCAACCAGAAAAAAGTCGA
>JBBKXR010000268.1:0-27038 GCA_037969585.1 Verrucomicrobiales bacterium | reverse complement strand
CGCCGCCGTGTTCACTCCGTCGGATTTTGAATTCGCCCGCGACGGAATCCAGGCAGAGGCGGACCCTAACATTGAAACACTGTTGGTCACCGATCTCGACATTGCCGATCTCTACCGCTCACGCGCCAGCGGCTCCGTCACCCCGATTGAAGACCGTCGCCGCGATCTGTTCGAATTCGTGTCTCACTTAAGCAGCGAATATCAATCTCCAGGAGTGCAGCAGGCAACCGGGAAAGATGGCTAGGACACCCAGTTCCGAGCCGGCAGGCGGACTGGCAAGACGACGAAATTCGAGGATCCTGTCTCTATCCAGTTAGTCTTATGTTTTCCAAAGTGCCCCCCAGAGCAGCGCTGGTGCTGGTTTTTGGCTTTACGCTGCTTTCGCTCGGTCTATGTGCCGTGCACTTTCTTGGCCTCGCCAGCGAGCGACACTCGCTTTTGCCAAGAACAGGCCCGGACGCAAGCAGCTTCGCCGCGCGCTGGAATCTGGAAAAAATGGGTGTTTCGGTTAATCGCGCTCGTCAGTATGGACACATCGAAGAGGATGGCTGGCGGCGGCGCAGCCTGCAGGTGGGCTCGATGAGCCTGGTGAAGGAGGTTGGCGAAGGGCGCTGGCACGTGACCACCGGCGGCAACCTCTGGTTGGCTTCGTCTGACAATTCCAGTATTGCCGGGAATGGCCGTAACTACGTGTTAGTCGTGCCGAGAAAGCTACCGCCGATCCTGCTCTTATTTATACCCATCGGCTTTGTGTTCTTGGGGTGGCGGTTGAAACATTTGCGCTCACGGGTGGCGGGCTGCGCGGCCACGCTGGCCGTCGTCACGGTGATGATGGCGAATACTGAAGCCGCCTGGGAGCTGCGCCAGCGCAACGAGAAGTTCGCGGAAATGGACGGCGACCTTTGGGGCTATCAGATACCCCTCCTGCACTTCTTTGAACACGGCGAGGTCTCGCAACACAGTCATCGCGCCTTTGGCTATCCACTGTTTGCCGGGCTGACGTTGCGCTGGGGCGTGGCTTCCTACGAGTACCTCACACACGTGCAGCAGTTGATCTCGCTGGCAGCTGCATGGTTGTTGGCGGCAGCGGTAGCCATAGCGCTGCGCCATATCTTTCTACTGTCGTGGTGGTTAGCAGGCGTGGGAGCATGCTTGGCTCACTGGCTGTATGTGTTCTCGCCGTCCACCATCCACCTGGAGGCGGCGTTTCGCCCCGAGATTATGGTCATGTCCGGGGCGACAGTTTACTTGTTGCTCGCGGTCTGCGCGTTCGCGGCATGGCGCCGAGCCCGTCGCATCACCCCGACTCTGGTTGTCTTGCTCGTGGCGATGGCGGTGACCGCGGTGGCCATTTTTTTCCTCAAGCAGGCATGGGGATTGGCGATGTTTTCACCGATGCTTTTTGCCGTAGCGATTCCAGACACTTGGCGGAAGCGGGGAGTCTGCCTACTGATCGCGACGACGACATGGATGATGGCTTATTTTCCGCTCGCGCATTTTCAGAGCCAGTTGGAGGAACGCTTCGACCGCGAGCAGTCGCAGCTGTTTACGCCTCGCTACCTGTTGTTCTGGCAGGCGGACATCATTCGGCCCGTGCTGGCTAAGCGAGCGGCGGCGTTTCCCGAAGATCCCTTTCTCGCCGGGCTTCACAAGGTCTTCGAGACAGAGTTCACTCGCGTGCACCCGGACGACGAGTTCGAGATGTTTTACGGCAAGTTTGGCTTCGTGCCGGAGGACATCCGACGGGAAATCGGCCCCTACACGCACCTGTGGAAGCCAGACGAGCGAGGCAAACTCTATGTGAGCATGTTCCTCGAAGGCGTGTTAACCCAACCGCTGCGTTACACCGCCAAAGTGGCTCGGCAGCTCGGCTGGTATTACAGCTTTTCGGGCGTTCCATATCCCACCTTGAGCGCCAACCCCGAGATGCGTTTTCAAGGCGGCTGGAATATGCTCGGTCCGGGGGCCGAAGAGACCGTTCGCATCCTTGGCAACGGCGCAGAAATTCAGCGCCTCAAGCGCGCCCAGCACCTAACCTTCGAGCCAGCGCCACACAGGGTGAAAAACGTGCTCAAGCTCCTCAGCCGAGCCTTGCCCTGGACGCTGATCCTGACCCTGCCATTCGCATTGGCTCAATGCGTGCGAATGCTGCGCGGCCGCCCGCCATGCGGGAGCGACGCCTTGACCTTGCGCGCCGTGCTAACGTTCGTGGCCCTGCCATTTCTGGTACTGCTCACCTTTGCCATGTTGACTACGCTGTCCATCGATCGATTCATTTCCATGGCCTTGCCATTGACCCTGTTCTCGCAGGTGTGCGTGTTCGCCTATCTCGGAGTCGTGATCGATTGCTACGGCCGGCAGTGGAGTGGCCGTCGGAGGAAGTAACCCGGGATCGCTGGATTGGTTTTCGCGTCGCTGTTGGTAAATTTGAATGGCGGGCACCCGGATTCTCAGTGGCACTGCATAGCCGCAGTCCCAAAACGGTGGACCATTGCATCGTCGAGAAATAAAGACAGTAACTGGAAACCTGACGCCGCTTCTTGAGCTCTTCAACGACGGGTGCAGCCTTCGCCAGAGTAGGTTCGTCCTTAGCGAGTGTTTCGGCATCGCCCAGTTCAATGCTCGGTCGCATCTGGTCGAGCAACCGGTTCTGGCTAATCAGCAGCGCATCGCGATGTCTCAGGCTGGCGTCGCCCAGTCCATTTTACGTATCTTTCTTTTCATCAGCCATCGAGGTCGGTGAGGACACCGCGAGAGCCAGAATCCCGACGATGGCGCAGGCCTGAATAAGAAACGCCCGTCCGATAAGCGTGACAAAAGATACGGTAGAAAAAATCGTTCCTATGGTTGGCAAGGGCAGGGACAATGGAGAAGGGACGTCGGCTGACGGCGCGTTAGGCTACCCATAGATGTTAGCCTACCTACAGCAATGCGTCGTTTCTACTCCGCCGTGGGCACTGAAACGAAGGGCCCTGACGGCGGCCATCGGAGGCATCTGCGAGCTTTGGTTCGGATGGGGAAAATTGGAGGTTGGTCGCGTGGCTCCTACGCCGAAATTTGCGACTGGAAGGCGGCGATTTTTTTCTGATTAGAGATCCGTTCGACAGGACGCTCCTGTCGCTTTTACTTTTCCAATCCTCACTTGGCTGCTAAAACGCGTCTCCGATGAGACTGCTGGCGCTTTTATTCTTCTTGGTCGTCTCAGCTCCCCTCGGAGCCGAGGAACTGAAGACGTGGACTGACAAGCAAGGTCGCGAAATGCAGGCAAAGGTCGTTCGGCTGGAAGGCGACACGGTGACGTTTCGCAGGAGCGATGGCAAAAATTTCCGGTTTTCGATTCGGGACCTTTCCCTCGAGAGCCAATCCGAATTGTTGAAGGTTAAAACCCTTCAGGAGGTCGAGCATATCCCGCCTCTTTTCCGTCAGAGGATCGGCCGCAAGAATCGACTAGAGGCGATCGTCAAAGCCGGCGGCGACGAGCAGGTCCTGGTGGAAATTGAAAAGGCCCTTGATTGGCTGGTCGCGCATCAGGATGAGGACGGGCGTTTTGGAGAGAAAGCCCAGGTCGCTGCGACCGCAACAGCGCTTCTCGCGTTTCTCGGCAACGGGGAAACAGCGGATTCGCCCAGGTATGGGAAAACGATTCTCGCGGCGGTACACTATCTGATTGAGCGGGCGGAAACTTCGATGCCGATCCATCAATACAGCTCACCCTACGCTGGCTATGCGGTCTATGAGCATGCCTTCGCAACACAGGCATTGGCTGAATATCACCTGTTAACGGAAGGCACCAAGTGGGAGGAAAGGCAGATGGAAAGCATTCTTCGGAAGTCCGTTGGCGTGATCGTCGACGGGTTCAGTCGCCACGGAGGTTGGGCTCATCGATATAGCAGGGAAGACTACGGCAGCCTGTTTCTTTCAATCTGGCAGATCCATTCTCTCTGGACTGCCCGGCAAACCGGAATTGATTTTCCGGGATTAGAGAAAACCTTTGAGAAGGCCCGCGAGTATTGGAATGAATTGATAGACCCGACAGGGAAATTCAAAACCTACTCGACCAACACGATCGGAGCGTCATCCTTCTCGGGAGGGGCGGTGTTTTGCCTTCGGCTGATGAATGCCGAAGAGGATCGAATCTATCACGACGGTATGAGAACACTGCAGGACGTGTTCAAAGAGCTAGACAACGACAACCACCATGCGCTCTCCACTCACTACTTTAACTGCCTGGCGATTTACCACGATAAGACTTTTGATTGGGAGAGTTTCCAGCCGGGAGTTGTGACAAGCCTCCTCGAGCGGCAGGACGATCTCGGTCACTGGGCGGGCAATCTTTTCTCGAACGATTCCGATGACAGAGCGATAGGAACCGCCTGGGCCGCTCTGATACTGGGGACACCCTTTCGGTACGCGAAGATAGGGAAGTAAAAAGGTTGAGGAGAATCGGGAGCCGTCAAAAATGGCTACATGGCTCGAGACCACGGAGAGTCGTGCTGCTGGCGAGGATGTTGCCTGTAGAATCGACGGGGGCGTAAAATTGGAAATCGCCCGCCTCATTCGTTCCGTGGGGAGAGGGATTTGATCTTGGTTTGCTGTGCCTGTGTCTGGTGGTTTCCATAATCCCTTTTTCAAGCCCCGAATGCAGTCCCCTTCCGAGCGGTTTGCACTTCCATCCGTGCGGATTGCAATTTTCCAGTGGTCGGCGGCATCCAGCCTAATCGTTCAGATCCTATGTAGAGCAAGGCGCCGATTGATTCTCAACAGTATGGCCGAATAACTGCAACTAAGAGTTGAGAACCGTATTCCCAATTCAAACCCCAAATACAATTATGAAGAAACTTGCTCTATTCGCTGCGACAGGCCTCCTGTTCCCAGCCCTTTCCCCCGCTCAGAATGTGGAACCCATCATCAGCACCAAGAATCAACCGATTGGTTCGACCGCTGAAGTCAGACTCTCTGCTCAGACTCAGGCTATCCTTCAGGACAGGGCTCAGCGAGATCGTGCGGCAGATGTCCGCGCCGCGATGGCGATCGAAAACGAAGTCGAAGCACAACGTGTCGTCGATGACATTTTGACTGAGGCAAGACTGAAAGCGAACGTCGATGCCGCCGATGCCAGAGCTGAAGTCCGCGCCCGAATTGCCGCCGAAGAGGCTGGACGAACAGACGCCGCCCGCCAGGAGAGCGTAACATTCTTGACCCAACGCCTCGCAGGTCAGGTAGCGATTAGTGAAGCGCCGGAATCGTTCCGCTCCAGAGTCGTCGTCGAAGATCCAGTCACCGGTGCAACCGTCGTCCGCGAAGGGACACCTCGCTACTACAATGACAACACTCGCGTGGTGACCTACCGGACCATGGAAGAAGTTCCACCCGTGTTGATCGCATCTTCGCGATTAAATCGAGTCAAGATTCAGCAGATCCAGGGGAGCCCCTACGCTGAAACCCTCGTCGCTGTCGAACGCCGCCCCGTTGAATATGTCGCACCTGACGCCTATGCGGTCACCTATGCGGTCGATCCCCAGTCGGTCGTCACTCGCGATGATATCCTCTTCGTGCAGGGTTCAACTGCGTTCGCAGATGCCTATTCCTACGATCGCGTGGTAGATCTGGCGTACGCCATGAAGGATCCGTCTTTGGCGGATTATAGTTTTGTGGTCGAAGGCCATGCGTCCGCGGAAGGCGACTACAATGATAACCTCAGTCTGTCACAAGCCCGCGCCGAGCGGATTGCACGTGAATTAATCAATTTCGGAATTCCGAGCTCCCGCTTGCTGCCCGTCGGTAATGGCGAAAACGAAGCCGCTTATCCAGCAAATGCTGCTGACAATCTCAGAGCAACGGATCGCCGGGTAGCAATCTACCGACTCCAGTAACACGCAAGTAAGCTAATTGGGGAGAACTCAAAACTCTCCTGCTACCGCCCCCGCGATGCGAAAGCGTCCGGGGGCCTTTTTGCATCCGCACCAACGGCACGAAAGCGCTTCAGTTTTCAATATATAGCAATCCGCCCCAGGATTTACCCATCGGTCACTTGATCCATTCCTAATCGTGTCTTGTTAAAATTTTGGCCGGCCCCGTTTCCGTGACACCATTCCACAGTTCGCTCCCGGAGCGCATTCGTGGTTCGTCCACCTTTGGCGGAAACGATAAGAGCGTTCTTCTGGTTGCTGAAAGTGATGAAAAAATTCAGCCCAATCGGATGGGTCAGGAGTAGCGTGCCAGCGTCGAGAGTTTGCCATGTTCCATTTTTGAGCCATTCGCCATGCCCCAACTCGCCATCTGCGTAGAGCGTCAATTCGCCTCCCGATTTCCATTCCCACACCGACAGGCGATGGTCCTCGAAATTCCAATTCTGTCCAGCCAGCTTTAATGCCCGGCGCTCCTTTCGCGCGGCGCTACCACCCGGCCGACGTGCCTGTATCCAGCAGAGCGAAAAACGCCCCGACGACGAGAACCAGCCTGAAAGGCCGGCAAATATTCGCTTTCATGCTGTGAACTTTTCAAAAATGGAAAACACCGACAAGGGTGTTACGTCGTCAGGGAATGCTTCAGCAACCGCTTGCCCTCGCCTTGGTGCCTGATCGGGGAAAGCACGGTCGAACGGGTTCAGTGTAAAAGGTTTCGCTGCCCCCGCACCAGGTATCAGCGGAAGTTTGATCGAGAATGCCTTGCTGAACCGGTTTCCCGAAGTGGCTGAAAAGGCAATAAATCGGCACTTCCGATTCCGGTAACTGCGCTCGGAACAGACTGTGGACCGTGACGTTGGTGGCAAATTGAAATTGGCAATTGCTCCGTTGGTATCATTCCGACTGCACCGGCACCGCGCGCGAAACCTAATGTTTGCGTTAACGTGACGGACCAGGACAACACCGTCAAACCGCTCGTTTCAGAAGTCGGCTTACCGCATTCATAACGCCATCATTGGCGCAAATTTCGAGCGGGTTGGCCCCACTCCTCGGCGCTGCCTCGCAGGATACGGAATCACCGTAGCCGGCGATCTGGAAGGTTCGTAGTTTTAATCAGGCTCAACGAAATCGATTATATCTGTCCTAATAATCATAATGGTTAGAAGTTTCCTTGATGGTGAGCAATGAATTTATCAACTTCGATAGCTGCGACCCGGTAGAACTTTCCTCAGAGCGATGAACACGCCGAATCTCAATCTCTCCAACCATTTCCAGGGGTTCAGCCTGCAAGAAATATTGGTCGCATTGGCCGTACTAGGTACTCTCGCCAGTATAGGAATTGCGGCGATAGCCGACAACGTGGACCGATCCAGACAAAGCAAACTAAGATCTGACGTCCAAACATTAAATCGTGCGGTGGTCGTGTATATCGCCAGCGGAGGTTCACTCCGGGATTCGCAAACGATTGAGGAGGTACTTGATAAGATCAAGACACGCCAGTCCGACACCGAAAGTCTTAAGTACCCCGGGTTCACGGGGTCGCTGATCGACAAAAGACTCACCGGCTCGCCGCTGACGGAGGAGAAAGCGGAAACCAATCAAGCGCGAGCGGTTTGGGATCGGGATAATCAGCAGTTTACCATTGTCACTCAGGGGCCGGGCGGCGTCGGTGAATTTTGGCTAGATGCCTCCCTGGCTTTGGTCGACTACGGCACCGAATCCCGCGGCAATTCAACCATCGATTTTGACCACCGGACCCCCAGTTGGATCTGGGCATATGAAGAAAGGCCACCCGATCAGATACCGGGTCCAAGTCAAATTCCAACCTATCAGCCCGGAGACCCGGAAACTCCTCGAGCACGGCGGGTGGAACCGCCTGCTTATCCCGGCGTCATCGGTAGCGACGCTCGCCCATCCAGATCCGGCGGCATCGCCGTCGCCGCGCTCAATGGACGCGCGGATTCCAGCGGCGGTGGCATCGCCATCGCCACCGGAGGCGCCGAAGCCAGATCAAACGGAGGCATCGCTGTCGGAACTCAGATCGCTGGTGCAGCGGTCAACGACGGCGTGGCGGTAATCACCCCAATGCTCTATATTTCCATCGGTCGCGAAGATGGAGTCCAACTGAGCCGGGATACCGCCAACGGATACGCCGGAAGTGGCGACAGCTCTGTGGTAACCGGAGACCAAGCGCACGCCGACGGAGCGTCAGCCAACGGATCGGTAGCGTTAGCTGCCGCGATCACAGGAGATGCCACGGCCAACGGCACCGCGCTCGCAGCCGCTCTCTCCGCTACTGGATATACCCGCGCGGATGGCGACGGCGTAAACTCGTCGAAAACTCTCCTAGAACCGGACTCGAGTGCGAAAGGCAAGCCAGTCAACACGCCGGAAACGCGCTGCCGCCAGCGTTTGCGGATGGCTCTGACCCGCTCGCGGTAAGCATATCCGCCCAATCGACCAGCCTTGAAAGGCTCGTTTTCAGGACAATACATCAGTTAGTCCTGCCAGGTGTGCTAGCCATAAAAACGTGGTTCGACAAGCGATCATCGTTACCCGTATCGCGCCATAAAATATAATACTATTTGGCCAGATTAAACTATATAAGAATCCAACAAATACCGGTTTACGTGGAATAGCCGGTTCACCCTAACAAAAACGCAATGAGGAAGGTAAATGAGTCTCGATCGAATGCATGATATGTCGAAATTTCGTATTTTTATAGTCAATGATGAACCGCTGCTACGATTTGCCCTCAAACAACTAGTAGCCAGCGAGGACGATCTCGAGATCTGCGGAGAATCAGAACGGTGCAAAGGAACGGTGAATGCGATTCTTTCGTGCAAGCCGGATATCATCCTGTTGGAGCTTTCCTATCGTGACGGTTGCGGGCTGAAATTGATCCGCAGACTTCGCTTCAGAAAGGTTACCTCACCCGTGCTTGTCTTCTCTATTCGCGATGAAGGCGTCCATGCCGAACGCGCCCTCCGGGCCGGGGCCAATGGCTACATTTCGAAGTACGAGGACTGCCACAAAATCGTCGCGGGAATCCGACGCGTCATCCGGGGGGAATTGTGTGTCAGCGAAGAGGTCATGCGCAATCTAGTCACAGGGGTTGTCGGTATTACCAGCCTGGCGGGCAAATCCACCCAGCTATGCCGATTGAGCGATCGTGAAATTCAGGTTCTGACGTTAATCGGCCACGGCGAACCACCTCGTAGCATCGGTGCGGCGCTGGGTATCACCGCTAAAACGGTCGACGCACACCGAACCAACATAAAAAAGAAACTCGGATTGGCCGACGCTGCGAAGCTGCTTCGGTATGCCATTCGCTTCGTCGACGACGAGCCAATGACATCCGCTGCGAATCAGATGCCGCTGTCACGTTCCTTTGCCGGGAAAGGGGTTCATCTGCCAGCAGATAACCATTCCGAACTTCTCACGCAGCCTTCTACTTCGACCTGATCCAGCACGTGAAGCTCGCAACATCTAGCAGTGAAGCGGACAGGCTGTCGTCAGTGAGCGCAACGCCGGCGACAGTGTGTCGGAGATCTTAGAAACAGAATAGTATCGGCAATCCGTTGGCCTGGCGTCTTTCTCTGGATCTCATTTTCACGCAGTTTCACGCCACGAACCGGAGGCGAGTCGATCGGTGCCAGTTGGGACATCCACATCTCCAGATATCCCGCTTCCAACCGCTGTCGAAATCATACTCTCCAAGTACTATAGTTCGGTACCATTGAGCCGATGGCACCTCTTCGGATTTCGCTCCGTGTCCGGAAAAACTGAAGCCAAAAAAACAGCGATTCAACACAACAGCCGATTCCTCCATTGATTATTATCAAGAACGCAGCACCCATCAAAGGGGTCTCCCTGCTTCTGCAGCACATAGGATTGAGTCTGCGACGCTGGCGTGACTGTTCTGACCATCCTCAAGTATTCGAGATCGACTTCACAAATCTCCACGACAAGTGGCGATGCGCAGCTGCGGTCGCAAGACGCTGGACCCGTGCGTTGGCAGTCGGCTGGTATGATTAATAGCTCGACGGTCTCCCTTTACCCATGCCATCCAGTAGTAACTTTATTGAATAACGAAGGGAGATTCTATAATCTGCTCTTCCACGATCATTTGATGAAACGACCCATCTACCTTCTGTTTCTCTTATTCATTCCTCTTGGACTGCTGTCAGCGGCAGGTCCCGGGCATCGACTTTTGATCGGCTACGGAGAAGGCCTGATGGAGTTGAATGAGGAAAATGACATCGTCTGGCATTATCAGGATCCCGATGTCGAACTCGTCCACGACGTTTGGAAACTGGAAAATGGCAATGTCCTGTTTTCTCATCGCTTTGGTGTTCGCGAAGTCAACGCGGCGAAACAGATCGTGTGGGATTTCAAAGTTCCAGAAGAAAAGGGGAAACAGGAGATCAACGCCTGCCAGCCTTTAGAGGGAGGCAAAGTGATGATTCTTGACTGCGGCAATCAAAAGATTCTCGAGATCGACCGAAACTACCAGGTGACCTTGTCTATTGACCTGCCGGACGGCGGCGAAAACCCTCATACCCGTTACATGCAGGCGCGAAAAACGTCCCAAGGTACCTATCTAATTTCATATCGTGAAAAAGCGAAAATTCTCGAACTGAACTCGAGCGGTGCAACGGTTTGGCAATACCAATTGGAAAAAATCGACCGTCCTTTCACTGCGATACGTCTAAATAACGGCAACACACTTGTGCCTTGTATCACCTCCAATCGGATGATTGAGATTTCGCCTGCCGGCGAAATTATTTGGGAGCTGAATAGCGAAGATGATTTGGGTTTCCAGATTTGGTACCCTGTCGGAGCTCAAGTGCTCAAAAACGGTAACATGGTCGTGATTAACTCAGACTACCACCATCGAGAAGGAACCAGCAATGAGGTGCAGGCTTTTGAGATCAACCGTGACAAGGAGGTCATCTGGACCTTAACAAAATCCGATCTTGAGAGAGGCGGCAAAGTGCCCGTCGTAGAAGCTGGGACGAAAATGCCTTCTCATCATCTGTTGGGCATTCAAGTGCTGGCTGAATCGTTGTTACTGAAATAGGCGTCATTTTTATTGCGCAAATCCATCGCTACCCGTTTTCGTTTCGCCGGCTTTTGAAGCCCTTTGCACTTCGTCCAACTACAGGGACTTTGGATTTTCAACCCCTCCGATTCCGGCGCGATCCTGCCGCCCGTGGACTGTTGCGCTGGCAGAGAGAGGCGAGCGTAGTTCATAGCCTTCTCTGACCCTTTTCTGAGGGAATTGGACCGCGATATTTGGATTTGTTACCTGTCCCCGCTACTGGGTTCGGGTTGCGGCTCTGGCGTCGGCGTCGGGCTAGGATCAGGCTGAGGCTCGGGCGTTGGTGTCGGACTCGGTTCAGGCTTTGACCTTGGAACCAAGTCGGGCTTGGATTCGGGTCGAGGATCAGAGTTGGGCACCGATTGCGGTTTGGTTACCGGCACCGGACTCGGTTCAGGTTTTGTGCCATCCCGGCGTTGCTTCTCTCTTAGGTTTTCCGTGGCTTCGACGCGGACTTTTTCGGTCTCAAGAGCGGTCACCTGGTTTTTCAGCAGCTTCTTCCGCTGTTGCAGGATTTCCTGCAGTTGCTCGCGTTCCCCCGGCTGCAATTGTGCCTTTTCGAGATTCTCCGGATTCAGTTCTTCGTTCTTAACCAAAACCTGATCGGCTTGCTGAATTTCATGGAGATGACTGCGCTGACGGCCGTCCACGGTTCGAACCTGCTTCACTTCCCGGACCGTGTGCCGCGGTTTTGAATCCAGGCGGTCTGCCATGAAGGCACCAACAAGAATCGGCGCGAAAATCTGCACCAGGTTCTGTTTTCGATCGATCTGAGTTGGACGCAGGACGCCCATGTTGCCTCCGTGATCGGTGTGATTGACCTGATTGATATTGTAGACCGGCATGGGCCGATTCCCGAGGCCGTGGACGTGGTCGTAATCGGGACCTTCGATCACCACATAATGCTGGTCCCGGTTTTCCTGCGGACGATAGCGGCTGACATTGCGGGTTTGCTTTATGATGTCCCAGTTCCGTTGGCGATCGAAGTAGTATTCGTCGTAGCGATCGTGACCCATATGTTGCGTGGCAATGAAATTGTAATACGCCGGACCAATGAAGGCGTCGGCGTCGATCGGAGCGGTCGAATGACGACTCGGGTCGTATTTCACCTGTGGAGGCATCGGAGCCCAGCCGACATACTGCTCAGCCGTGTGCCAACTCACCCAGGCCGGGGCCCAGGTTTCGCCCGGTACCCAGACCCAGCCGTGATGTTGCAGGCAAACCCAACGGCCGTAGTGATAGGTGGCCCAGCCGAAGGGCTCATCCGTTTCCCAATACCAGCCCCGATCCGTGTAGATCCAGTGACCATCCGTGTAGGGACGCCAACGGGGATTCCATCGAATCACTTCCGGCTGCCAAACATAACCGTAGTCGTCTGCGCGAACCCAATCTCCGTACGGATCCAATCCATCGAAGAATACGTCGTAGCCATAGGTGTTGTTTCCCTGGCTGGGCGGCGGGGTGTAGTTGTAGGTGTCATCGCGACTCCCGGACACCGGCATGGTGATAGGTGGCGGAGTTTGTTTCTGTTTTTCAAGGGCCTCGGCAGCCTCGGCGAGTTCGCGGGCCCGGTCATCCTGATCGTCCAAAAGATTGCCCAATTCACGGCGCTGACGTTCCAATTCGGCCGCTTCGTCCACCAAGGTCGTTTCGCGATTCGCCAGGTTTTGCTCCCGCATCTGCAAATCCCGCTCGCGCAGAAGCCGCTCCTGCTCTTCGAGCCGACGTTCCAACTCAGTGATACGATCCGCTTCGAAACCCTTGCGTTCGGTGCTGGACTCATCCTTGCAGCCGCTCAGTCCAGCCAGAAGGATCAAAAGCCCGGAAAGTTGTAGCACGCGAAAGGTTCTGGATCGGAAAGGGGGGGCAATTTTCATAAAACAAATCTGTATCGGTGGTCGAGCTGTCTATGGCTCGTGGCAGTCCCAAGCTGTATCACGAAATTGATAGTGCTGCCCAAACTACTGCCAATAGACGGGAATGGCATCAGCATGACGCCAGGGTTGGAACCCGCAAGTTCGACCCCGGCTAAGCAGCGACCGGGAGTCGTGCTGGCGGAGAGCGCTTTGCTGGAGCAGTCGGCGGGAGTGGGCGAAATTGAAAATGGCTCACCTGATCCATTCCCTGACCCGTTGCCCCGCAACCACCGCGTTCCGAAGAACACTTCGAGTTCATCGCTTTGCTGTGGCACCTTTCGATGCAAGCAGGCCTTCTATCGCACCGTAGAGTTCGGACTCTGTAGGCAAACCGGTTCATAGACCCACAATGCGCCCCTCCCTGTCCAAGAGACAAAAAGTAGGATACCCGGCCACTGTCCAATTGTTGACGAATCGACGGTCGGTAACATGCAACGAGCGCCAGGTAATCCCATGCTTTGCCACAGCGTCGATGGCATCCTCGATGTTATCGTCTGCATTCATTCCCACGATGGCAAACTCTGACGAATCAAAGCGGTGAAGCAGTTCGCGCTCGTGGGGAATCGCCTGCAGACAGGGAGCGCACCAAGTGGCCAAAAAAGAGACCAGCACGACGCGCCCTCGGTATTCGTTCAATGAGATTTCTTCTCCGTCCAAGCCAAAGCCTTTTGTCTCTGGGGCAGACATACCAAGGCCGTGAGCTCCCATTACCCTCAATGCCCATTCTGCGTCTTGCCGATATTTTCGTTCAACAGGTTGTCCAGGGTACGACATCTTTCCGTCAAACAGGAAAGTGCCTGCCGGCGTCACCGGGCGCGGGATCAGGCGCGGGCGATAAATGTCAATCTCAGCTTGTTCCATTTCCCCACTTCCTTCGCTGTCGCCCGCCGGGGCGTCAAAAGTACCGTTCACGACTGACCTTAACGGCACTGACTTCAGGAACATTTTCGAGGGTGAGACGGTTCTGTTTTACCTCGCGCAGAGACGCAGAGTTTTCTCTCCTTCCTCTGCGCCTCCGTATCTCTACGCGAGACTTTTAATGAGCGGCCAAAGCTAAGCGAAACACTTTGGTCCCCGCTTTACGCAGTGCCATTCGCGACTGACCTCTCTCCCATTTATCGATTACAGCATGTCCAGATCACAGAATATCAAGGTGTCTTGCAAGCCAGTAGGTCCAGAGCCAATTCGATATCGAATCGCCACTTAACAATTTTGTCTTAAATCTATACCTCGGATCCCAGCGTTCCGGATCATCATAATAAGTCATGTCGTTAATATCTATGCCCTCGAGGACGATGCTTATATTATTAACGATCTCTTTATTCTCCGGGTAATATTCATGAGCCATCGCCGCCCCCCTTGAAACCATAGTGCTCCAGCCCGATTCCGCCCCATGATAAGATTCACCCTTTTGGTATCCGCCTGTCCTGCTGACTTTGCCGGTCTCAAAATCAACCAAAGCCTGAGAGTAATACTTGCCATTTGGTAGTATTGTCAGCTCTGCTTCCTCCCACATCTGCAACACCCCTTGCCGCCATTTCTCGCTTAGGGGATTTCCAGGGTCATTTTTCAGAAGGATATCGAAGTTCATGACATCCATAGTTAAGAAATCCGCCATATTCATGACCAAGTAAGCGCCCTTTTCCTGCTCATAAGCCGAAAGAGGCCTTAGCCCGTTTTTCTTTTCATGCAGTAGCGCCCATTCCGGCTGCTGAGTATAGCCTTCGGAAAGGAGCCGATTGTATTCTTTTTTGAATTTTTCATCTCCCGTATGCTTGTACGCTAAAATCAGCAAGGCAGGAAATCTCGTCAACGGCCATTGCATATTTTCATAATGAAAATATGAAAATTTATAGTCACGCTTCATCCAAAAATTCACCAATTGATAAATCATATTATCAATTTCTTTTTGTTCTTCTAGATCCGCATATTCACTGAAGTGGTCCAACGCAGAGACAACATATAGAACCTGATCCGAACTGGTTTGGTTCGAAAACTTATTACCGTAAATTTTTGGAAAAAACCCTTCTTCTAATTGTTTCCCAATCTCATAAATATTTTTTATTCCAGAGTAGCATTTTCTTACCTTAACAAGAAGCTCGGGATTTTTTTCGACTTTGTATCGGTAAAGGAGTGACTGCATGTAAGCCCCTGTTGTCATGCCGCAATTTTCATAAGCGACAATCCCGCTTCGGGTATACCCTTCTACGTGGTAATCCATGATGCTCATCTTTGAGTCGATTTCCGGGAAAAAAGATTCCTCGGGTGGCTTTAAGGTCTTTTTATCGAGATGCGTAAATACGATATTGTTGGAATCGAGAAAATGCTTGATCAGAAATAGCTCAACCTCCTCTGCCTTTTCTCGCAATTCTCTACCACGCCGTTTCTCGCCGAGAGAATCAGAACTCCCCTCGTTATCAGCTGCCATGCTTTGGCCTGCTGAAGTGGCCACACCCATTGCCACGGCTGCAGAGCGACGAAAAAAACAACGCCGGGATAAATCCAGATTGTCAGCGAGCCTCAGTGATTTTTTCATATTCAGGGCCATTGATTGGAAAATTTTTCCAGGGATTTTTAACGGACATCTGTCCGGGGGAGAACGGCGGAACCTCTCGGCCTTTCGAAGGAAATTTCCACTAGCCTGACATTTTCCTAAACTCGAAGAAAGCTCCAAAAACCTTCGGATTTTCAGCCTGAATTCTGGCCGTACACCGCAACCGGATCAAAAGATTCCGATTCCAAATCGTCGCCCTTTTTCAGGACCGGTTTGCGACCCGCGATAGCACTTCTTCGAAAACTTGTTAGAACTCTGGGACAGGTAACAAAAATCATTTTGCCAGCCACTGCCACTGTAGACATCCCTGCTGCCTCCTGGATCGGCAATTGGATAGAGAGAGCGCTGGAGCTTTGCTCGAGAAGCAAGGGAGGGGAGGGCGCGAAATTGGAAATGGTTCACCTGACCCGATCCCTGCTGGCAGCCGGCTGGAAACGTTAGTTGCGCGACTGACCCTTTGGCCATTGGAGCTTCAAAAGGGTCTTTTAATCGCCCGCCCCTCAAGCCCTTTTTCTGAGGAGCAGGGGAGAGCATGGGAAATCGAAAATAACGCTCCCGGCACGCTTCTCTATACCCTAAAAAAATTTCGCTTCGCCGATAGATTCCGATAGCAAATTCCAGTGCGCGCAGTACGATTTAGACAGGTCACTTCGGCAGCGAAACCCTAACCCCTTCGCGCTCGGGGAGACCCTTGAAACAAGCCATATAATACAACCATGGGCGACAAGTCACCTAAGTCCAAATCCAAGGCACAAGGCCAGAAGCAGGTAAAAGGTTCAGCAGCCAACAAGGCACCCGCCAAGTCTGCTAATGTACCTGCTGCGAAAAACAAGAAGAAGTAATCGCACTGCCCGGCCGACCCTTCATCGGGCCGGCTGAAGGCCGCTAAAATCGTCGGCCACTCAGGCGGTCCTGCCGTCCCGGGTGGCCGATTGTGTTTACTGGCGGTGACCTTGAATCCGTGGATTCGCGAGTCCTGGGTCAGGACAGAGGATCATGCCTGCAAGACGCAGCGTCTCACCGAGTGTGATTCTCAGTAGCGCCTGCCTGCCCGCCTGCCAGGCATCGAAGTCGTCCGCATCACACAAGCTGGAGGGGGAAAACGGCTGAGGCTGATGGCCCGGCAGTAGATCGGAAATAGCGCTCCTGAGCCGTTTTCTAACCTGGTCCACCTTTTCCCCGCGCCACTTCCACCAGCGCACGTTGACTCAGCTCAAGATGGAATCCCAAGCCATTGCGACGAGGTCAAGCAGGCGGCTGCTAGTGCCGTGCCGAAATTCTGATCGAGATGGCGCCGGCTACCGCTGCGCCGGGATGATACGCGTCTGCCGTCGTGATCGTAAGGCTGTAGAGGCGCGGCTGACAAGCTTGACTCCAACCTGTCTTCGTGCCAAATCATCTCCATGAAGGCAAGATTTCACCCTTTCTCCTTCAGCATCGCCTCATTCCGGAGGGGACCAGCGCTCCCATAAGAACTCCTTGAAAAAGCAAACTCCTGTCAACAATTGGCCGCTCCGGGATATCATTATGACAGGCCGTCTCTTTCTCTGTTTGCTCTTCCATTCCCTTCGCCCCGCTGTGGGTTGGGTGACGGCGGGGGTTTTGCTGCTGGCGGCTCAACTGTCATACATAAATGGGCAGAATCAGGCGGCGCAGCCGCAGGCGAATCCTGCTGAAACTCCTTTTCTGATGCCGGCGATCGCTCAGCCGGATGGACCGTTGCTCAAGATGACGAAACCAGCAATGCCGACCTTTATGGGGCCGGACATAAAGATGGACCTGCCCAAAATTACCAACCTTCGGTACACCGAAGCGCTGGGCTATACAGCAGATCTTTCGGTGAAAGGAAAGGCGATGTCGCTTTCAGATTTTGAAGCCAAAGTATTTCCAAAACGCTTTCATGATGGCTACCTATATGTGAACGGCGACCTTTTTAAAGGCAGTCGGATCGAGGTAGGCAGGTTATACAGCAACTACACAAAAGAGATTCCCTCTTATACACCTTTCGAGACGACGATGGCGTCCATTTCCCTGACGGAGGGAAACAACGTCATTGAACTCGTGTTCCGCGATCCGATGACGGGGATGGAAGGTAGTCAAAGTTACGCCATTCAAGTTACTTCCTCAGAAAACCCCGAGGTGCTTTCCGCGCCAACGATTTCAGCGCTCGGTTCGGGGAGGTCTTCCGAGTGGAATCCTATCATAGTCGTCTCGATGCGACCGCTAGAGGCCTCGCCCCTGAAACGTGCTTTAGTTTTGCGCAGTAGCACTGCTGAGCAAGAGCTTGAGTTCAGGCGGTTCTCAAAGGGCACGGGAGGGTATCTTATCGCCAAAAAGGGAGTCAGCGAGCCATTGCGTTTTCTCCTTTTACCATCACAGCACGCTCTCTCTGCGAAGCGGTTTAGTAGAGTCATTGAGGAAGTGGAAGCAATTCCTGACATCGTTGGCCTGACGGAACGCGAACATTTTTTAGTTGGTCTCAGCTTCGGCTGGTTTGCTCATGGCGCTGACGTCGTTACCTCCAGCGGTGACCTCTTTTCTGACGTGGTTGACCTTGAGGTTCGGAACGGAGGTCTGGTCCTTAAACTGCACGAAATCGATGAATCCGGCGTAGAAAGTACCTTGCCTCTGAACCTGCCATTGGTTTTTTCGAAAGACGCCATGACCGCCGAATCGGTCGGCAATTTCGCTGAGTTGATGTGGCAAACGGCCAGCCTCTATCGTTCAGGTGATGAACTGAAAGAGGAAGTCGGGCTTGGCTTGCTGCTTTCGGATTATTCCAGTTTTGGCTCAGACATCGAGTTGAGCGGATGGACGTCTGAGTTTCTGATCAATACGACTGAGATCATTGACGAAATGAATAAAGTGCTGGCCGATGAGAAGCCGATTGTGCATGGATTCCACATCGGCGCCAGCCTCGCGGTTGCCGCTCAAATCGATTTGCCGCGTCCGGGCTACCCGGCATCAGAAGAAGTCTGGAATCGTCCACTGATGAGCGAAGTGCTCTCTCATTATGTCGATACGACAGAACCCTATCTTACAGCGAAGCGGGGAGCTGACCCGGCCCCAAAACAGGATCGCTCAACGACAGCTATGCCAACTCCCGATGCGGTGCCGGAGAAATACCGGTCCCTCTGGCCGTTCATCAGCTGGTTTTATGAAACGGGAAATTCTCTCGAGCCTGATACTGATTCGGGACTTCAGAACTTCATTCCGGAGTCGTTAAAGCATCCCCTCATTGCGCCCGTCATCGCGATCATCGCTGTCCTCGGTTTGTTCGGGGGTAGCATTTGGATGCTGGTGGTCCAATTCAGAACCTCGCTTGGATGGGGATTCGGTCAGCTCGGCGCCAATCTCACCAGTTGTCTTCTCGTCATCCCGGGTTTGATCGCGACCGTTGTGTTTTGCGCTCTCCATTGGCAAGTCGCCCGGCGGCCATTTGCGCTGCAACTGGCAGCGTTACTTCTAGGAGGAATTTCCCTGGTGTTCATCCCCGAGTGGGCGGTACGTATCTGGGAGTGATTCGAATTGCGTGAAGCAGCGGCAAGGGTCGGCGCGCTGGTTCCGAAATAACAGGCGTAGCGGTGGTGGCAGATGAGTCCTGTTGGGGCAGGCGATCTATCCGGGCTTAACTGAGTGCCATTCTATCCTGAACCGGATTCCCGCCTTGATGAACTATTCTCACCAGGCATACCTTACTCAAACCATGACAGTACGTTTTCTCCTGTTCATTCTCCTCGCAGTGACCCTCCCGGCTCAAGCAGAGGAGACTCCCGGAGGTGTCACTTTTTTTGACCTGAAGATTCGAGATGAATCCAACGTCACCTCTGCCGACTTGGAGGAATTCTTTCCTACCGCCTTCCTGCAGATGGGATCTTCCCTCACTGAGCCTGAGGCACGCTCCCTGATCGACACCACGTGGAATCAACTGGTGCAGGATATGCCCAAAAAAGATATCCCTCCTGATTCGACCCAACTGCCCCTCCCTTATTTCTTCGAAAGCATCGATGTCATTTTCGACCGTCAGGGAAAGTTCGAAAGCCTGAATCTCAATTGTTTTTCTCTCCCGGTGGCCAGGGCCAGGATGGTTCGACTCTACCGAACCGTGGAAGCACTGCTGGGTCCGCCCGATTCACTGAAAACCCCAAAGAACCGGAGCGGCCACGAGCCCCGGGAAATTTTTGTGAATTGGATACAGGACGGCCACCTGCTGGAACTTCATCTAAAGCAGGATTTCTATTTCGATTTCGCCTGCCAGCTGACCTTCTACGCCCCGACGAGCGAGATCCCATCCAGGAAAGCCAAGTACCTTTCGCCGCCGGTCAAAGTCGGAACCGAAGTCGCCGCGGCGGTACTATCCTATCTCGATACGGTCGGTTCCCTTCTGCCCGGAGACGGCCCGGCACCGCCCGCCACGCTTCCTTCTTCCGGGAAGGACCGTCTCGCCAGATATTCCGACACCGTCGGGCTAAAGGACAAACTTTCCTTCCGCACCAATCGCTACCTCAACGAACTCCATTCCCGACTGGAGCTGCAGCTGGAGAAAGATTTCTCCAGCGACGAAATACCCGCACGCTACGAGCGTCTGCTGCGCATCGCGAAAGGTCAGGAACGCGGCTATACGGATGGCGCGACGCAGGTGGGAGCTGCAGCTTTCCTGGCACGCATCGACGATCCTCTCACCGCGAAATACCTTGCCGAAGGACTCAAAGTCCAACTGCCCTCAGGAGTTTCAATATACTGCGGCTAGGGACTCGCAGCGGTTTGCACCGGCAACAATATGGATGAAGTCATTCAGATGATGGCTGACGGATCCGAAACCGCCAAATTGATTCTGTGGAGTCTGCCGACCCGGCAACAAATTGAGGAACTTCGGAAGAAGCGTTCGGCGATCAACGACCCCGGGCTGCAGAGAATGTTGGAGGGTTGCCTTGAGATTGCCGAGCGGCATTTGCTGCCTTAGATCATTTGGAAGAATCCGCTGTCAGGCAGGTAAGACCGATCAGGAAACGCGGTCGGGCCGGGAAACAGAATCGGTCAAAAATAGCTGACTGACAGTTCCAGGATTCAGCTACCGCACACCTGACTCAACCGCGGCCAGCTTCTGTTATTTTTTGACTCACAGCACTCGCATCTCACGGTTTCACCTTGGTTGAATACTTTTGGCTCCCGGCTTCTACCTGCCAGCTGACGCCATTCCAGACGACTACGGGCGCTACACGTTTTCTAACAACACGACGTGTTTCAGCCCGAATATTTTCTTCGGCTCCGTTTCGTTGTATCCCCGCCGGCCTCAGCTTTCAACGGCGACAGGTCCCACGGTCCCTCCTGCGAAGGGTAGGGGTGCCCCTCGCCAGCCTGGGTGTCGAGATACGTCCCCAGTCCGTCGATGATGAAGTTATCGGCGAAAAACTTCTCTGCATTGAAGGTCTGCCCTACTCCTGAAGTTAGGAAAAAAGCAGGTCGTCACGACTCTTTTCATCATCACCATGCTCCGATATTCACTGATCGTTCCCCAGTACCGATCCAAGGAATGGGAGAAACAACTGGACCTCCTGCAACCGGATCATGGTGCCCGCGATTTTCATTTCCCCATTGCAGCAGGGGCAGTTCACGGGTGCGTTTGCCAGCAAACCTTTGACCGCATTCTCTGGTTAAAATTTTGCATCGGCCGGGGATCGTGCCGATTGATCAGGCCCTCTGTCCAGGGTGTAGGCGGCAGTCCGTATGAAATGGTTAAGGGCGCGACTAACTTCTTTACTGGACTATTATTCTGCCTAGCCGGTGGCAAAAAAACTCTCCAATCTGGAGCAGCTTTTCCAGCCGCTCCAGACGGAGAGTATTTTTTGACTGGCAAGGAGAACGCTCAGTCGTCGTCTTTCTCAGTCTTCACTTTGGTTTCAACTTCGACATCACCATCGGCTTCGACATCACGATCCACTTTGACCTTGCGCTCGACTTCGTGATCTTTGCCTTTGCCCATCACTCGTGCGCGTGGACCGCGCAGTTCCATGGCGGACACTTTGCCATCGCCATCTTTGTCGAGGGCGACCAGCACTTGGGGTGCACCTGCAATTTCATCGGCGTCGAGCATACCGTCCGCGTTGGCGTCGAACATGTGTAGGCCGCCTCCAGAATGCATTGCCTTTTGATCACGATCCACTTCGGTCTTGGTTTCCGTTTTGGTCTCGACATCTCCGTCGGCCTCAACGTCGCGTTCGGTTTTGGTCTTGGTTTCGCGTTCGTCGTCGGCGTGCGACGCCGGCGACAGGCAAGCGACCGCCGCGGCGGCTACGATGGCAGGTAATATAGCTTTCATTTTCATACGGTTATTTGGTGTTTTAGGTTTGGGTAAGTCGGCGTGAACTGTTCTCGCCAAGCTCATGCCAGTCGTCTATTGCAGATATCATTCCGAATGTGCTGCAAGCCTGACTCCCGGCTCCGCAGCAGAGCTCAGCGTTTTTTCCTTAAATTAAGAGGTTCAACAAATTGCGAAAGATTGGCTGCCCAAAAATCGGCTGGTTTGTAGGTCTTTTTTTGACCCGGGAGCGGAAATCGACGAATAGGAAAGCGGTCGATTAATTGCAATGCGCCTGCCATCGTGTGCCCGGCGATTGCAAATTGCGCAGCTTGTCACAAACAAACGCCTTCAGACACAGCTCACCGCTGTTTTGGACAGCAGTGCTGGGCCAGCGCCGCCACAATCAGAACGACGAAATCGTCGCTCCTGCCTGTAGCGCTGCGTGCGATCGACGTCTTATCACCGCGACCGCACAGAGTTGGGGCTAGCTGTAGTGACGCTAAACGCAGGGGGCTTTGATCGCTGAGCGGTGGGTGTGCGGGTGATGAATCCGTTAGCGTGACCGAGGATGGAAGCTGCGGGAAATTTCGTATTTGTTCCCTGACCCGAATGGCACGGCACTAAGCGGGACCAAAGTGTTTCATCGGAGTCATGCTTCGGCACTCATCACCTGGGCTTCGATGTCCATGCCGACCCGCCGACTCCATGCCGCAATCATGGCTCTAAATCCCGGCCCCGGTTTGCCATCGCCGATGGGTATGTTGTTGATCTTCGTACAGGGGGCGAGGCAGTAAGGCGTGGTGGTGAGCCAGGCTTCGTCGGCGTTGATCACATCGTAGGGCTGGAAGTCTTTTTCGAGAAACGCCATGCCGATCTCCGACGCGAGCTCCTTCACCGTTTGCAGGCTGACGCCCCAAAGGATGTTGCGCGTGGTTGGCGTGATGATGGTGCCGCCTTTGATGATGACAAAGTTCGAGCCGGCGCACTCGGTCACGTTACCGTCGAGATCGAGCAGCAGAGTGATCGCGCGCGGGTCCACGGACTGTGACTGCTTGTCGGCGAGGAACCAGTGCAGGCGGCTGCGGTTCTTCATCTTCGGTTCGATACACTGCGGCGGGATGTGGCGAATCGACGGCGTCACGACATGCGCACCGTCCACAAACAAATGTTTCCACATGCTGAAGCGAAGCGGGAAAGAGTGAATGCAGATCGTCGGCGACATCGGCCCCGCAAGTCCGGCACTGCCAGCGTAGAGCAGGTTCTCACCCGGAGTGACAAAATGCACGATCCCGATGTCCTCGTCGGCTTGCAGCAGCTTGCAGTTTTCTACGGCAAGTTCGTTGGTTAGAGCCAGCATTTCCTCCGCCGAAAAGGGCACCTCGATTCCCGAATATTTCAGCGAGCGATAGAGCCGCGCAACATGTTCCCCGGCACAAAAAGGCTGATGCATGAAGGTGCGCGTCATCTCGGTGAGCGTCGCGCCGAGCACGATGCCGAGGTCATAAATATTCAGCTTCGCCTGCGAAGCGGGTAAGAAGCCGCTATTTAAATAGACGATGGGTTCGGTCATGATATCGGGATTGGGATCGTCAGTTGCCTGCACCGCAAAGAAGGCGCGGTGATGGCAACTCCATAACAATGTCCGGAGTTTGTCAGGGTTCTAGACTGCTTGCCAAAGGTATGTGCGGTTATCGACCGAGTCAGAAATTTCGGATGGCAAGGCGTGAGGAGAATGGAGTGGAACGACATAGCCTGCGCAAGGCGCAGCCCGAAGGGGCGAGCCGCGAGGGCGAGCGCAAAGGGGAGCTCGCTCCCCGACCGACGAACAACGTAGCCAGGCGGAATTTCGGGCCGGTCCTGAAAAATCAAGTGAGCGCAGCGAACCTGTTTTCTGTTCAAAAATATATTTCGATAGGCGTAAAGACTTTTGGCAAATAGTCTACCAAAGCATTCCACTTTTGTTCAACGAACCATTTCAGCGCCGCCGCCTGCCAGTGCTCCCGGAGCTATGCCCGGCAAGCGTTGAGCCCGTGTCCCCCCGCGGGAACTCAAGCCGTTCGACGGGGACCTGACTCGGCTTCATCGCGGCGACAAACTGGCGGTCGGCTGGAATGGTTCATTGCGCCCTTCGCCAACTTTCGCATTGCGTTGGCGAAGGGCGAAGGGTCGTAACTTCTAGCCTTCTCTGAAGTTTGGATTTCTGACTTCGGATTTGACGGATTCGAGCTCTGACCCCGGCTCCGAGAGTGAAACTCTCTCCGCACTGAATCGAAATTCGGCGCGTTGCGTCTGCGGACGTCTGAAATTGTTGTTAGGTCGCCCGGACCTGTTCACGGATCCTGCGGGAAAATCCGCTGCTATCCACGGCAATCGCCTCTTGCGCTGACGCCCGCCGTAGCGGAAAAGATTCGGCATGGCTGCGGGAAGTTTACTCACTCTTCTGGATGATATCGCGTCGGTCCTCGACGATGTAGCGGTGCTGACTAAGACGGCGGCGTCGAAGACCGCAGGCGTGCTCGGCGACGACCTCGCGCTGAACGCCGAACAGGTTAGTGGCGTGGTCGCCGAGCGTGAATTGCCGGTGGTCTGGGCGGTGGCCAAGGGTTCGTTCGTCAACAAACTGATTTTGGTTCCCCTGGCGCTGCTGATCAGCGCTTTCGCCCCCTGGGCGGTGGTTCCCCTGCTGATGATCGGCGGGCTGTATCTCTGTTATGAAGGCTTCGAAAAGCTGGTGCACAAATTTTTTCACCGCGACAAAAAAACCGTCGAGCAGGCCAGGGCCGAACTTGACGAGCTATCCCGGAGCGGAGGCGCAGTCGATGAGAAAGGCAAAATCAAAGGCGCCATCCGCACCGATTTCGTGCTCTCCGCCGAAATCATCGCGATCACCCTGGGCACAGTAGCAGACTCGGATTTCCTGACCAGGGTGTTGGTGCTGTCAGCGATCGCCATCGTGATGACCGTCGGCGTCTATGGGCTGGTCGCCGGCATCGTCAAGGTGGACGACCTCGGGCTGATGCTAACCAGGCGCGGACCGGAAGCGAAGCTTTCGAGGGCGGTCGGACACGGCATTCTCCGTGCAGCGCCATATCTCATGAAGCTGCTGACTTTCGCCGGCACCGCTGCCATGTTCCTGGTCGGCGGCGGCATCCTCGCGCACGGCATCCCGTGGCTGTATCACCAAGTCGAGAACTTGGCCCATCTAGCTGGAGAAGGAGCCCTGGCCACCGTGACCGGAGCACTGCTCAACGGCGTCGTCGGTCTGATCGCCGGGGCTGTCGCGGTCGCCGTGATGGCGCTGTTCAGCAAGCTGCGGGGTGCTAAGGAAGTGAAGGACGCTTCGGCCGAATAGGCGGTGGATCTCGATGGCGGACGATCGATTGCGGGACTGACGGCCGGATGGAGCGGCTTGCCGCGGCATCGTTCGCTGGCCGGAGCGGCGGCGAATTTTCTCCGCAAAAGGTGATCATTGACGAGAAGAAAGCCGTCGCGCTCTGCAACTGCAAGCACAGTGACAACAAGCCCTTCTGCGACGGCACGCACGCCAAACTGTAACTGAAGTTGCCCGAAACCCTAAGCTGGACCTGCTCAAAGCGTGCGCTGTTCCGCCTTGCGCAGCCGGCGGCTGATTTCGCGGGCGAGATTAAGGATCAGGCGGGCGAAAATTTCGAGGTGCTCCTCGTAGAGCTGGAGCATCTTGCCGTTGGTCAGCGACAGGGCAACCACCGGCTCGACGGCGCGAACGGTCGCGGAGCGGGGGTGAATGTCGATAAGTTCCATTTCTCCGAATTCATCGCCCGGCCCGAGTTCGCCGATACGGATCTCGCCTATTTCGGTCGCCTTACACACTTCAGCACGCCCGCTTTCGATGAAATACAAGCGATTGCCGGTTTCCCCTTCGCGCACGATGCACTCTCCCGCAGGGAATGTTTCCTCCTCCAGCAGTGGCAGAACCTTATCCAGGTCTTCGTCGCTGAAACCTCCGAACAAGGCATTCTGCTGGAGGAAATTCCTGCCGACCAGAAAACGATGGGACTCGGGATTCATAGTGCGTGTTGCATCGAAGAGGTCGTTCTACGGTCAACGCACCGGGTGGCACCCGGTCTGGCAAAGGAGGAGCGTGCAGAGAACTCCGTTCATTCAACCAAGTAAGTAAAGTCAGTCGGCAGAATTCAAGCGCAAGCAGAAATCCCTGCCTATCTCCTTGATGGATATCGATACCTTGTAGCCCGGCCCGTCTGCCGCCGAAGCTGCAATCGAACCACAAAGATCGAATTACGCTTAAAAGCCATAATTACAGTTAGAAAAATAAGATAACAATGCCATCATTTTCAATGAAGGCTTCTCTCCTTATCATCTTCCTCGCCCTGTGGTCATTCCACTGTGCGGATGCCCGCCTGGCCGATGGCTATTCTGATCTCGTCCAGCGCTTCGGCAAACCCGACTCAGCCGCAAAACCCGGTGATTACGGAAGCCACCTGCTTCGCTTTCAGAAAGACGGATGGATCATTCAAACTTGGCTCATCGACGGACGCTGTGATCAGATCACCTACATGAAAGCGGGAATTCCGAGCCCCACCACCGATCAGATCACCGCTTTGATGAATTCCAATTCTGCGGGCTTCACCTGGAAGCGACACACCAAGGACCTGACCACAGGAATCACTAACCTGATCCTACCGTCAATCAGCCAGCACGAATTCGTGCGCTCCGATCAACAGGCGTCCTGCCGCAAGAACAGCAACGGCGCCACTTTCAAAAGCGGACGCTGGATCAAACTGGAATCCCAAGCAGATGCGGCCAAGCGGAAGACCGATACTGCTGTGCCAAAATTCTGATCGGGGAGGCACGGGTGTGAATTTGGCTGGGTGAGGGAAGAGGAGAAAGCTGAGATCACAAGACCGTGGACCAGTGCGTTGGCGGGTAGCTGAAATTGTTAACTGCGCGCCTGACCCGTTTCCTGACCCGTTTCCCGTGGCAAAATTGTTAGTTGCGCACCTGACCCGTTTCACTCGATAATACGATTGAGCAGATTTTCCGTGATGCGCTGGATTCGCGCGTCTGGCCCCTTCGGGCCCTTTTTCGGAAGGACGTGGCCCGGTGGTGATGATAGCGCTTCTGCCCACCAAATCGTTGCCGCGTTGAAGACAATATTGCCCTTCGGACCGTCGTAAATGGTTGCCGTGTAATGGCCGTTCACATTGCCGCCCGATCGAGTGTCGCCATCAGCCAGAATATGATGTCCGGGCAAATCGGT
>JBBKXR010000267.1:0-25576 GCA_037969585.1 Verrucomicrobiales bacterium | reverse complement strand
GGCGCGCTGGAATGCGTGCCGTTTCAGAGCGTGCTGGCGCAGGTCGAGACAATGCTGTTGTAGGCGAGTGCGCTCGGCGGACAGGTTTTTTCTACTTTTCGGGGCGACCGTCTTTTTTTAATTCGGGCGGCGTACTGTCGGTCACTGGTGCAGTATTTTTTCCCTTCAGGCGATCGAGTTGGCCGAGTTGGTGCCAGCGGGCGGCGAGGTCTTTGACCCTGTCAGGGTGCTGAGCTGCCAGATCATGCATCTCGGTGCGATCGGCTTGCATGTCGTAGAGCTCCCAAGCTCCTCGTTGGTGGCTGACGAGTTTCCATTTGCCGGCGCGGATGGCTCGGTTGGTGGAAAATTGCTGATAGATCTCGGCGTGCGGTTTGCGGGTTTCGCCTTTGAAGATCGGAGTGAGGGAGAGGCCTTGAAGGGGTTCGAGTTCATCAATGCCGGGCCATGAGTCGGGATACTCGGTTTCAGCGACGTCGATAACGGTGGCCATGAAGTCGACGAGATGGGCGGGTTGATCGGTGATCGATCCTTGGTCAGCGGTGATTCCGTTTGGCCAGTGAGCGATCATCGGACTGGAGATGCCGCCTTCGTGCTGGTTCTGCTTGTGCAGGCGGAACGGGGTGTTGCCGACGGAGGACCAGCCGGTGTCGTAGCACCAGTAGGATTCCGGATCCCAGGGTTCGAGCTCTTTGCCGCGGGTGCGATCGAAGGGGCAGGCGCCATTGTCGGAGCAAAGCAGGATCAGGGTGTTGTCGTAGACGTCGCGCTTTTTTAAGAAGGCAATCAAGTCGCCAGTGACCTGATCGACGCGATCGACCATACCGGCATAGGCGGCCATGCGGCGGGACTCCCACGAGCGTTCTTCGTCGCTGATCTGATCCCAGGCGGGGACGTTTTTGGGACGCGGCGCCGGTGTCCAGTTGGGGTTGATCACACCGAGTTCGAGCTGTTTCGCGCGACGTTGCTTGCGGATTTCATCCCAGCCCACGTCGTAGCGCTTTTCGTATTTTCGGTAGTCTTCTTCGCGAACGTGGAGGGGATAATGCGGAGCATTGTGGGCGACGTAGAGGAAGAAGGGCTGATCGGGTTTTTCCTCGAGCGCTTCGCTGACGAAGCGTTTGGCGTATTCGATGTTGGCATCCGTGGTATAGAAATTGTCGTCAAAATCGTTCCACGGCTGGCCGTTGAGACGGAAGGTGTCGTCGCCGGCGAAAAAATTGGTGGCGCCGGAGAGGTGACCGAAATATTTCTCGAAGCCACGGTCGGTGGGCTGTTTGTCGAGATGCCATTTGCCGACCATGGCGGTCGAGTAGCCGGCCTTGCCTAGCACTTCAGGAAGGGTGACGGAGCGGTCGAGTTTTTCGCTGCCGGCCTGGTTGCACCACAGTCCGGTAAGCAGTGAAACCCGTGAGGAGTGGCATTTGGCGGTGTTGTAAAATTGGCTGAAGCGCAATCCGTCGGCGGCGAGCGAGTCAATGTGCGGGGTTTCAATTTCGCTGCCATAACATCCGAAGTCGGAGAAGCCGAGGTCATCGACCATCATCAGCACAATGTTAGGGCGCTCGTCCGCTTGCATCGTGCTGTTTAAAGCGAAAATGAATGTGAGAATTAGGAGCGGACGCATGAGCGTGTTTGGGGAGAAATCGGACACAAATTTTCAGGTGGCGAAGGACTCGCCTGATGGATGGCTATCGGGACTGTGAAACAAACGATTTACAGGACCGTCATAAATTGGCGTGTCTAACAGAAGGGTAAGTTTTCTTTCGCTAACCGCTAACCGCTAACCGCTCATGAACATCGACTATTTTTTCATGCCGGGCCAACCATAGGCTTGTGGATTCGCGGCAGGCTGGTTCAGGTCAGCTTCGGAAGGCAGCGAGATGTGCTCCATGGGCTTTTTCTCGTCGAGGTTTTCGTTGAGCTGAGCTTCGCTGATCGTATCGGAGGGCACTCCCTTGGCGGGTACGTCGACTTTGGCGGTCCAGCAAATGGCGTTGAGCACCAACATACGAAAATCGTCGATAGCCCAGTTACGGTGCCAGTGGCCGCCAGTGAACCCGACCGAGCGGCCTCCGTCGGGGCGATTGACCGCCCACATGAGAGTCTGCTTGCTGCCGAGTGCTTTTTCGGCGGCGGGTGTCCAGTGGATGTAGCGATTGATACGTTCGCGGGTCGGCGTGGCCGTGAGGATGTCTTCGGCTGTCTCCGGGTCTGCCCAGCGCATGTTGTAATACCACTCATCGTTCGCGGTGAAATTCGTCAGGCCTCGGCCAATAGGATGCCCCGATTTGACGGTGGTGTCAGCGGTCCAGTGGGGGTTGGCGGAGAAGCCGCTTTGGTAGTGGCCACCGAGCCATTTCTTGAATCGCTCGCCGAGTGGCCCAGCGGGAACTTCGACTGCGTAGTGCATGTGCATCAGTCCGACACCAGCGTCGATCAATTTGTCCATGGTTTCCTCGTGTCCATTGACGGGATGTTTGGCGTTTCCATCTGAGTAGATGATGATCGCCGCGGCACCGTCGAAAATTGACTCATCCTCCGGCCAGCCGTTGTGGACCACGTCGACTTGAATCGGCAGGCCGCTTTCCTCGTTGAGCGCGCGGGCGAGGATGATCGAGCCGGCATTGAATTCGTGCTGACCGGACGGGTGACTCACTGGACCTGCGATAAAGACGACGCGGGCTTTTTTCTCTGCATCAGCTGCGCTCGCGGCGCTATCGATAGTTGATCCCGACAGCAGCACGGCGCCGAGCAGAGCAGTGAAACAAAGCGAGGCAAAGCAAACGAGGGAACGCGAGCGTGCAGATTTCATGGTTTGATCGAACCATGTTTTTCGATCAATGAAAAGCCGTGGTTTTGCTCGAGCGGATAGCGTGGGCCTTTCAACCAAACACGTTTTCCGCAAGCCCTCGAAGGACTTGCAGCCCGCGCCAGTCCGTGCCGCGCATCGATTTGCCGGCAGTTGTCCGATTTTTGCCGAAACGGTCGCGGTTTTCGCCAAATACAGTCTCGAGAAACTCGCTGCCACCGATCGCCATGCCTTCGGTAAGGTAGCGGACTCGGCAGAGAAGGATCTCGCTGAGGTTAAGTTCACCGCCGCGCTCGAGTTCGGCCTCCACATTCTTGCGCCTCATACCGAGTCGGCCTGGAGCGCCTGTTCGGGTGTTCGCATCGCGTTTTTCGCCATGGCCATAGAGCAGCGTGCGATAGCGCGGACCGACGTTGGCCCAGGTGACGCGACGACTGATGCCGAACGAAGTGTGTTCAAGGATCGCGACAAGGCCCTTACGGGCGATCTTTTGGCCAGCGACGGCTTCGGCGTAGCCACACCAACGGTAATCCTTCGGGTCGTCGACGGTGCCTGCGCGGATGGGATTCAGATCGATATATGCAGCGATCGTCAGGAGTGCCTGCTCGTCGCCTTCAACGAGAACGCTTTTGAAGCGCTGTTCCCACAGGGTGCCGGTGCGACGGTGTCGTCGATTATGCCAGCGGGTGTAGCGTTGCTTGAGTTCTTTAAGAAATGCCGACAGGGAAAAGCGGCGGGCTTGGTAGCGAGCGAGAAGTTCGGACAGCCATTCAGGGGAGGATGCGGTGGCCGCGCGATCCAGCTCTTGAGTCGCATCGAGCAGTTCCCGACCCCGGTAGAGCACCGGCAACAGCTCGCGCAATCGCTTCTCGCACAGAGCAGGCATCGCTTCACGGACCGGAACACGGACGAGCAAATGGAAATGGTTCTCCATCAAACAGTAGGTGACTACCTGCACGCCGCTGAACTCCTCCAAACGCCGCATCAGGTCATGGAAATGACGCTTCTCCTGTTCACGCAAGGTGCGCTGTCGGTCGACCAGTCGCGAAATGCAGTGGTAGTATGATTCGCAGTGAACGCGCAGCAGTCGTTTTGGCATGACGGTCAGTCGGTTGAGGGGAAGTGATCCTGTTTAGGGAAGATCAGTAAACGCTTGGCAAAATACTATCGCGACAATGCACGAATCGCAACAATTACTTTACCGGTAAGTAAAAGAAGAGAGTGCGGTGGGAACTGTGCTATATCCTTGGTGGGTATTCGGGGTGAAGGGTGCGCCGGTAGTCAGCCCAAGTTCAGGGGGCCTTCGGTGCAGTGTTCTTTGCGACCGAAGGTGGCGACGTTGTGACCCATGGATTGGGCTACGGTGAGCCAGAGGCGGTTGTGGGCGGTGCCGCCGAGATGGAGGGCCCGGCGGGGGGTGATGCCGTGTGACTTACCGCCGACGAGGACGAAGGGAATGTCTTCGAGTTGGTGGGAGTTGCCTTTACCGAGTTCGTTGAGCCAGACGATGAGGGTGTGGTCGAGCATGCTGCCGTCGGCGCCGGGTTCGGGGGTGTCGGCGAGGCGTTTGGTGAGGTAGGCGAGTTCGCCGGCGAACCATTCATTGATCTTGGTCAGCTTCTCGACGGCGTCGGCGTTTTTGTCGGGCTCGTGGGAAAGGCCGTGGTGACCTTCTTCGATGCCAAGCCATTTCATGCGGGCCTGCCCGACCGAGCGCATATATTGGAGGGTGGCAACGCGGGTCATGTCGTTGGCCATGGCGTTGACCATGAGATCGATCTGCAGACGACTAATCTGCGGCGTGTTGTCGTTGATGAGTTCGATGTCGGGATCGATGTCGGGAACGGGATGTGCCAGTTCGGCGTCGTCATTGGTGTTGGCGAGTTCGGTTTCGACCTGGCGGATCAGGGTGAGGTGTTCGTCGAGGAGGCGTTTGTCGTCGCTGCCCAGTTTTGATGAGACGCGGGAAAGGTCTTTACTGACGTCGTCGAGGACGCTGGTCAGGCTTTTTTTGTCCTTCATCTGACCGTATAGCTTGGTCATCATTTGCTCGGGGTCATCGATGGGAGCGAGCGGTTGATTGGCGCCGGTATAGGACATCCGAGTCCACGGATCAGCCCGGTTGGGCACGGCGACGCCGAATTCGATTGAGCCGAATCGTGTGCGGGTCTCATCGCGACCTTGTAGAAAATTCTTCATTTCCTGATCGATGGAAATACCGCTGGCCCAGCCCGCCGGTGTGTCGGATCCGCCCTGAATATTGCCGGGCAAAAGCCGGTCGCCGGTGAGCAGGCAGGACATTCCGCGCATGTGGCGATCGCCGTCGCCTTTCATTTTATTGGCGACGCCGCGCAGGGTAAGCAATTGGTCTTTGAACGGTTCGAGAGGTTTGAGAATGCGCGGCAGCTCAAAGTTTGGGTCTTCGTGATTGGGCCAGAAATTTTCCGGGATCGTCCCGTTCGGCGAAAACATGATGATCAGTCGCTGGCGCTTCTGGCCTTCGGTGGCGTTGAGACCGGGGAGTCCGTTGAGAAAGGGTAGCGCGGCAGTGGAGATGCCGAGGTCGCGGATAAATTGGCGGCGTTTCATTGGGAGGAAAATTTTCAGTTTTCAGATTTCAGAGGGACGGTGCTCGCTTTTTCCAATTCAGGAATCTGTCGAATGACTGGCCGTGGTGATGGCGATTTTTCTCAGTAGATGCAGAATATTGTAGCCGTGACTGGCGAAATCTTCACGCAGCAGGTCGAGTTGGTCCATGCCGTAGGCGGCCGCCGGTTGTTTAACCGTGTGATGAAAGAGCTGTTGCACGAAAGCCTTGTGTGCGGACGGAGAATCGGCGGCAAACGTGGCGACGTCGCGGGCGCCGGTGATCTTGATGATCTCGCCGAGGTCGGTTTTGAAGTCGCTCTTTGAATCGACGGGCTTGTTCTGGTCCTTCAAGCGCCAGCGTCCGATGCCATCGTAATGTTCGAGGCTGAAACCGAGGGGGTTGATGGTCACGTGGCAACCCATGCAGGCCTTTGAGCGGGTCAGTTCGGTGACCTTTTCACGCATGGTCATGTGGGGATCGAAGTCGGCGTCTTTGAACTCATTGGCCATGGGCGGGGAATTGAGGGTCATGCCGACGATGTTGCGGGTCAGGAATACTCCGCGGTGGATCGGTGAGGTGTTGTCGTGATAGGCAAACGCGGTGAGCAGGAAGGGATGGGTGATCAGGCCGGAGCGCTGTTGCTTGTCAATTTGGACTTTCTGGAAGCCGCCTTTGATCTCCGTTTGGCCGTAGAGTTTACCGAGGCGTTCGTTGAGGAAGAGGTAGTCGGCGAGCAGCAGATCACGGTAGTTGGCGTCGCTCTGCCAGACAACTTGATCGAGAAAAAGGTGCAGCGAGGTGCGCAGATCCGCGAGCACGGCTTCGTCAAACTGAGGATAAATGTCCTTGTCTTTGGCGAGGTCGTTGGCGCGTTCGAGTTCCAGCCAGTGATGAAAAAATCCCTGCAGCTTTGCTTGCGTGCGCCAATGCCAGACCATGCGGTCGGCAGCTTTGCGGATTTGCTCCGGAGTCTTCAGGTGGCCTTTTTTTGCCTGCTCGATCAGCCACGGATCGGGCAGCGAATCCCAAAGCGAGAGGGCGAGTCGCGAGGCGACGGTCCAATCGTCGACCGTCCCGCCGCCCATGCTGACCAGTTCCGGATAGAGAAAGCGCGGTGATGTCAGGGTCATGATGACCAATTGTTTAACGGCCTGCTCAAGGGTTTCGGCCTGGTCGAAATGTGCGTCGACGAATTCTTTGCGTTCGGACTCGCTGAGAGGACGGCGAAAGGCGCGGGTTACGAACTGCACGCCAAACACGCCGATCTTTTTGGCACGTTCTTCGAAGGCTTGATCGGATTTGGTTTTGCTGAGCTCGGCGAGGTGGTCGACGATATAGACGGAGGCCTCGATGGCGGATGTGTTGACGGCATCGATCCAGTTTTTTGATACAGCGGTGCCGCGCTCGTAACCAACGCTGCGGTCATCGGCGGGAAAGGGGGCTTCGACGATCAGCGATTCGTGGGCCCAGTCGGGGGCGACGTTGTGTGCCGGAATGGTCTGCAAGATGCCGTGCGGTGTTTTCCACAGCAATTCGATCGAGGCCTGCTCTTCTTTATAGGTAAAAAATTCCAGCCGAACCGGAATCGGTCGGCCGGCGATCAGGTAAGCGCTGCCGCGCTCTTCGCGCAGTTGATTGTCGGGTGCGACCCAGGAGTCGATGGTTTTGACGGTGGTGGTTTCGCCGTGATCGGTCTCGTTGATCCAGAGGGTGGCGCCGTTTCGGGTGCGAATGACGAACTCGTGCTCGCCGGTTTCTTCGGGGATCAGCGCGCCTTCCCATCGGACTGAGAAGCCTTGGTCGGTAAATTCTTTGGCCTCTTCGTGGCTCGGGATTCCCTTTCCGTAGTCGAATTTGATTTGCGAGTCGCGGCGCTCGAAGCGGTCCGATTTTTTCGCGTCCTTAAATTCCTTACGCTCGTTGAATTTGTAGTCGCCGTAGTAGTAGGCGCGAAATCCCCGCTCCTTTCCAAAGCCGATCTCGCCGCGGAAGCCGAGCACCAAGTCGGCGATCGAGTTACGGTGTTGATCGACGGTAAGCCGGGACAGTTCGACGCGGGCCGGGGTGTTGCGGGCGCGTGCTTCGACGGAGTAAAAGGCGTGGTAGACGTACTCAGCGACTGCCTTGGCGTCTTCGGCGACGCAGAGGTCCTCTGCGTCTTCGGGCATGGTGCGCTCGATACGGCCGGCGAGCGAGGCGATGTCGCGATTTCCCTGCAGCGGATCATCGGCTTTGTCGGCGACGCCCTCACCGTTGTCGGCATGGCACTCGACGCAGAGCTTTTGGTAAATGGCTTTGCCGGCATGGTCGGCGGGCAGGGGGGAGCCGGCCGATGCCACATCGGCGAGGGCAACGCTGACACCGAGCAGCAAGATTATGGCAGCAGCGCGAGGCAGATGCTGAAATTTTCTCCGGGAGCTGAACATGATAGACACTATGAAATACGTCGGCTTTGACGCCGCAGATACTGGCGCGTTCAATCACCTTGCGATCAGCCTGCTATTTCTTTGCCTTGTTCCTGCTCTTGTTGTTCCCTTTTGCGGGTTTGGCGGGGTAGGGGTCGCCTTTCAGGTAGTTCATGCGGTCGTCGATATCGCCGCCGGCGGAGCCAGGCTTCAGCGTCGTGACGTCGAGGGGATAGGCCGGCGTGGCGCAGTCCTGAAAGTAGACGATCGAGTTGAGTGCTTCGGTGATGACGACCGGATCGTCGAGGGTTGTATTGACCACCTCGGTGAGTGCGATCTGCGGATCGATCTTGCCGAGGATACCGAGAAATTCGGCGGCACGCACCCGCACGATGGGCTTGTCGTCGGTGACTATGGACATGAATTGCGGCGCGAATTCCGCGGCTTCGTCTCCGAAGGCGCTGCATACCATCGCCGCCCAGTAGCGTTTGACCGGCTGAATCGAATCGATGGCCGTAGCGATGCCTGCTTTGGCCTGGGTGAAGGGACCCAGCGCAAGATTGGCAAGGTCGACCAGTTCGGCGATTTCGGCTTTCTGGTTTTGGCCGAAGGCGACCGGGTTGGTCATGGCGTCGCTCATCAGCATGCTCTCGGGATAAAAGCTGAGATCGGGAAGTGCTTTGAGTTTTTCCGTCAACCGGCCGCGCAGGGTGGCGAGCGTTTTGGCGTGAGCGGGGTCGTCGGCAAGATTTTTAACCTGGTGCGGATCGGCTTCGCAATCGAACAGCAGCTCGATCGGCTTGGCTTTGAAAAACTCTGCCTGTGGGCCGATCAGTTCCCCGGCATTGAAAAGCTCGCGCCACTCGGTGAAGGCGAGCGTTTTGTAGCGGTAGTTGTTTTGCAAACCGTCCGGTAGCCAGGGCTGGTAGTGGCGGATGTATTGGAAGCGCCCTTTGCGCAGGCTGCGGATGAACTCGTACTTCTCGTCGAAGCGATCGGCGTAGCCGAAGGACTCGTCGCGGGCGTCAACTTCGGTGGCGCTGATGCCTGCACCGAGGAAAGGCTTGCCATCGACCTGTTCGGGAACGTCGACTCCTGCGAGTTGCAGAACGGTCGGTCCGAAGTCGACAAACTCGACGTGACCTTCGACGCGAGAGTCCAGCTCGCGGTCGACGAGGTGTTTGAAATTCTCCGGCACACGAACCACCAGCGGCACGTGCAGACCGCTTTCGTAAATATAGCCTTTGCCGCGTGGCAGCACACCACCGTGATCGCCGAAGTAAAAGATAAAGGTGTCTTCGAGAAGGCCATCGGCTTCGAGTTTGGCGACGGTGTCGGCGACGATGTCATCGATGGTGCTCATGCAATCGAGGTAGCGCGCATGGGTGTAGCGGAACAGGGGAGTATCGGGAAAATAGTCGGCGAGCTGAACGTCGGCCGGGTCGTGTTGAGTCTTTTCGTTGTTAAAGGCTTCGCGGCTGAAATGCAGGCGACCTTCGTGGCTCTCGGCGTGCGAGGCCATGTGGAAAAATGGCTGCGCCTTGTCGCTGCGGTTGCGCCACGAAGCCTGACCCGACGAGTCGTCCCAGACCTCGTCGCCCGGAGTTGCGTTGTAGTCGGTTTTCGAATTGTTGGTCGTGTAGTAGCCGGCATCGCGCAGGTAGGCGGGAAACATGCGTAGCCCGTCGGGCATAGGTGCCATCGAGTAGCGGCGGTGAAATTGCGTGCCGATGCGCGGGCCGTAGCAAGCGGTCGCCAGCGTCGTTCTCGCCACCGAGCAGACAGCCCCATTGGAGAACGCGTGATCGAAGGTCAGACCGTGCGCGGCGAGTTTATCGATCGCCGGGGTTTCGGCTCCTCCGAGAAAAAAGTGCTTTAGGTAGTGAACTGAATTGTCCTCGGAAACAATCCACACGACGTTGGGTCTCTTCTCAGCGGCAGTGGAAAAAGCCGGCACGGAAAAAATCAGTGCGGCTAGTAGGAGAAATCGGGGAAATCGGATCATGGTAGGGCGGCAGAATACGAAATGGAGATTCGGGCGTCAAACTGCGTTCGGCGGACCGCTTGGGCCGATCAGCGTGACCGTTTTGAGCACAGACGGTTGAGTTGTCTGACTGCTGCCGCGGTCAATTCTCGCCGGTATTGACCTGACGCTTGTAGCGCTCGCGGGCGACGCGCTGAAGGTCGGCGTGACGGTCGGATTCGTCGAGGATCTCTTCGCCGAGCAGCGTTTCGAGAATGTCCTCAAGGGTGAGAATTCCGACGGAGTCTCCGAATTCGTTGACCACCTGAGCGATGTGAATCCGGCCGCGTACGGCGTCGCGAAGCGCACTGATCAGCGGCTGCGTTTCGTGAAAAATCTTCAGTTCACGGAGCATCGTCTTGAGCTGTCGCGAGCGGTCGTCTTCGCCGAGGATTTCGGTTTTCAGTACAAAGCCGATCCACTCGCCGCTCTCAGGATCGGTTAGCGGGATGCGCGAGTAGGGAATTTTTTTAGCCTCGTCGCGATGGTCGCCAACGGTGCCTTCGGCTGGTAGGGCGCGAACCACCGGTCGCGGTGTCAAGATCGAGCGCACTTGAACCTCGTGCAGGGCGATGGCGTTGCCGACGATGTTGCCTTGCGCAGGTCGCAATAGCCGAGACTCGTGAATCATCTCGGCGAATGACTCGATCTCGTCGGCGGTGATCTGATTGCCACCTTGGCGCACCATGCCGCGGGTGACGAATTCCATCAGATAAAGCAGAGGGCTGAGAAGTTTGGCGACCCAGTTGATGCCGATCGACAAAGGCACGGCGAGATTTTTCCAGTAAGTCGCACCGAGGGTTTTGGGAATGATTTCTGACAAAACCAGGATCAGCAGTGTCATGCTCGCCGACACGATCGTCAGCCACGCGTTGCCGAAAATGCGTCCGGCCTCGAAGCCGACCCCGGCTGCGCCAAAGGTGTTGGCGACCGTGTTGAGGGTAAGGATCGCCGCCAGGGGACGGTCAGGTTTTTCGCGCAGTTGCTTGAGCAACTCGCCGCGCTTGGGATTGGTCTTCAGCAGACTGCGATAAAATGAAGGCGTGACGCTGAGAAATGCAGCCTCGCTTACCGAACACACGGCTGACACGCCGAGGGCGAGGCCGAGATAAACGAGCAGCAGGGTGATACTGCCACCGGTTGCGGCCCCGGCCTCAGCAAGGACGGAGGTAGTGGAAACGGCGGCGATCATCGAAATTCAGGAACTATCACTCTTCTACCACAAGCGTGGCTATGCCCGCGCCGGATGGGCGGGGCGTGGGTCGATGGCAGGGGAGATGACAATCTGCATTTGCCTTATCAAACATTGGAACGTGATAAGTGCAAGTCTGCGCAGTTGCATATTAAGGGAGGTCAGGGTGGCGGACGAGGGCGGATTTAGGAAAAAAATCGAGCGGCGAGCAGCTGCGGTAGGGGAACGGTGAAGTTTTGTGTAACACCTTGGCGCTGAGTTGTTATACACTTTAGAGCATCGCGGCTCCGCATTTCCGGCAATGCATTTTTTTCTTCGTCCGCAGCTCGAACCTGATCCACCCGACCGCCCCATCTGACTATGAGAGCCACCGTTCGCCTTCCTTTTGTCGTCACCGCTTTGGCATTACTACTTGCCATTGCTCCATCAAGTCAGGCCCGCGTCTGGACCGCGACCGACGGACGTGAGCTCGATGCCGAGTTTGTCAGTCTCGAAGACGGCATGATTTCGCTGAAACTTAAAAATGGTCAGGTCGCCAAGTTCGGACTCGATAAACTTGTCAAAGGTGATCACGAGGCCGCTCACCGTTTCGCGCTCGTTGGTGATGATTCCAACACGGTGCTTTCGGCGCGAAAGATCGATTACCTGATCGCGAAAAATCTAGGTAAGAATGGCATCCGCTCTTTTAACGACCGCTTGCCCGATGACCTGTTCGTGCGCCGCGTTTACCTCGACATCATCGGACGCATCCCGACCCGCGCTGAATTTCTCGAGTTTGCGGAGAGCACCCGCCAAGACAAGCGCGCGGGCCTAATCGATAAGCTGCTGGCCAGTTCGGGGCGCGAAAGTCATCTTTTTAATTACTTCGCCGACATGTATCGGCTCAAAGGCGCGGGCGTCGCTCGTGAACTCGACTACGCGCCTTACATTCAGTGGTGGCGCGAATCGCTCGCCAAAAACAAACCTTACGATCAGATCGTCAGCGAAATGGTTACCGCGAAGGGGAACCTCGGGCAAAATCCGGCGATCGGATTTCTCGAGCGCGACGAGGGCATGGAGTTCGATGCATTCTCGAACTTTGGACAAGTGATGATGGGCATCGATGTCTCCTGCGCTCAGTGCCACGACCATCCCTTCGAGGAGTGGACCATGCACGACTTCTATCAGATGGCCGCGTTCTTCGGTCAGACCCAGCGTTCCACCGGTCGCTATGCCGGGGCGGGTATGGAAAATTCCGTCAACGTCAGCATTCCCGGAGCACCGGATAATTGGGGGCGGGAATTTACCGCCTTCGCCAGCAAGAATGGCGTCGATATGAAAGACCGCCGCGAAGGGCGCACCTTTCGATATTTCCTCAGCGCGTTGGGATTGAGTGTCGCCGACAACGAGGCCATCGAGATTCGCATTCCGACCACTATCGACGAGGTCGGCGGCAAAGTTCTGCAGCCGATGACACTCTATGGCGACAATCCAAAAACGGGAGGCAAGACCCGCCGGGAAGGGCTCGCCGAATGGCTGACTGTCGACAATGAACGCTTCGCGGTCAACATCGCCAACCGCATGTGGGAACGCGCCTTCGGTCGAGCACTGGTCGAACCGGTCATCGACTTCCCTATGGAATGGGAGGAACACACCGGCCAACCCGAAGTATTGAAATACCTCGGCTCGGAAATGATTCGGGTCGGCTTCGACTTGCGCGAGTTCATGCGCATCCTCTACAACACCCAGGCCTACCAGGGATACTCGACTCACAAAACGCCGATTCTCTCGACCGAAAACTATTTGTTCCAAGGTCCGGTGCTGCGAAGAATGCGTGCCGAGCAAGCCTGGGACTCGCTACTGACGCTCGCCTATGGTTCGGCGATCGACGAGGTCGAAGGCAGTGACGGATCGTTCATGAAAGAAGTGCTCAACGTCGATTTCGAGAGCGATTCCATGGAAGCTATTTTCGCTAAATTCGAAGCCTATCGCAGCGTTCGCAATCGCGGATCGAAGATGGTTGCCGACGATGACAGTCTCACACCTTTCGATCCCGAGATTCCCGTGGTCAGCGGCATCCCCATGGTGCGCGCCTCGCGAGATGTGCAGCCAGCCGCTGGTGCCTCCCTGCTGAGCGCTTTCGGTCAATCGGATCGCATGGTCACCGACAATCACATTTTCGATGGCACCGTTCCCCAAGTGCTCGCGCTGATGAACGGCCCGGTCACCGACCGTCTCACCGGCAGTTCGTCGAAAGTCGTCGAGGACCTCGGAGCCCTCGACGCCCCCGAAGACAAAGTTGCGGCCGTATTTTTCACCATGTTGTCGCGTTACCCGACTGAGTCCGAGCGGCAAAAAGGCATCGCCTTTCTCGAAGAGTACGGTGACGACGGTATTCGCGACCTCGCCTGGGTATTGCTCAACACGCCGGAATTTCTTTTCGTTCAATAAGTCTATCGCTTTCGGCTACGCATCTTTCCGCTTTTCAAAATCTCACGCTCACCCGCCAACCTCATGGACATCAAACAACTCGCAGGAAACGACGATTTCAGTCGCCGCGCCTTTCTCGAACGCACCGCTCGCACATCGCTCGGCGTGACCATCGCCTCCGCGCTCGGCAGCATGACCGCCAACGGTCAGGATAAGAAGGCGCGCACCGGCAAAGCTGAAAGTCTGATCTACATTTACTGCAGCGGTGGCATGACCCACCTCGACACCTTCGATCCGAAGGAAAACAAAACGGTGATGGGTGACGCCAAGGTCATCTCCAGTCCGGTCGACGGGATGCGTTTCGGCAGCCATCTTGAGAATCTTGCCAAGCACGCCGGCAAGCTCGCGGTGGTCAACAGCATGAGCAGCACCAACGGTGCCCACGCCCAGGCGCAATACCAGATGATGACTGGCTACAACAAGCTGGCGACCATCGTGCACCCGCACATCGGACCGTTTGCCGAGGAGTATCTCGGTAAGCGCGGCGACCTGCTGCCCGACAGCGTGGTTGTCAATCAAGGCACCTCGAATTCCGGATACCTGAGTCCGGCGCTCAGCCCACTGCCGGTCGCCAATCCGGAAACCGGCGTCGCCAATTCATCGATCACCACCGATGAAGCCCGCTTCACCAAGCGCATGGAAATGTCGCTCGATATCGGCCAGTCGTTCGTCGAGAAATATCAGCACTACTCCAGCCCGAAAGGCTACGTCGAATTTTACGATCAGGCCTCGCGTCTGTTGCGTAGCGAAGAGTTGAAAGTATTCGATCTGACCACCGAAGAAAATCGCGCGTCCTATGGCATGAATAACCTCGGCCAAGGCTGCCTGCTGGCCCGCCGCTTGGTGGAAAATGGCGTGCGCGTCATCGAAGTTCACAGCGGCGGTTGGGACATGCATAACGACGTCATCGGCAGCCTCGACAGCCGTATGCCGGCCTTCGACCAGGCGTTGTCGACCCTGCTCGAAGATCTCGAAGCGAAAGGGCTGCTCGAAACCACCATGGTCGTCGTCGCCTCTGACTTCGGACGCACCAGCAAGATCAACGATCGCGCCGGCCGCGATCACCAGCCAGCGGCATTCTCCACGGTTTTCGCCGGTGGCGGCATTCGTGGCGGTCAGGTCTACGGCAAGACCGATGACGAAGGTCGACGCGTCGCCGAGAACAAAGTTAAAGTCGAGGACTTCCACGCCACCATCGGCTACGGCCTCGGTATCGATCTCAAGGATCCGATCTATTCACCGTCCGGTCGTCCCTTCGTGTTCGGCAATCACGGCACGCCGGTGACGGATCTGTTTGGCTAGACGGAGTCCAATACAATACTCAAAAACGAAAAAGCCGCTGACCTGGAATGGGTCAGCGGCTTTTTTTTAATCTGTAATCAGGGGGTGGAGCTTAGGTCACTTCACCTCGCGGATCTTGATGTTGCGGAACGACACGACATTGCCGTGGTCCTGAAGGCAGATGTGGCCTTTCTCGAGCTTACCGAAGTTCGGATACTTGGAGAATTTGCTCGCCGCCAACTTGGCGTTCCACTCGTCGGAACCTTTGTCGTATTCGACATACTTCTCGCCGTTCATCCAGTGAACACATTCTTCCGGAGTGATCAGGATGCGTAGCGTGTTCCATTCGCCGGCAGGGTTAGTCGTGTCCTTGTCGGCAGCGTAGAACTGGTAGAGCCAGCCCGATTTTTGCGGATCATGGCCGTCGACATTGTCCTGGATCTGAATCTCCGGACCAGTCTGCCAGGGGGATTTCTCAGTCTCCGCAACGTGATACATCAGCCCGCTGTTGCCGCCCTTGGAAATGCGGTAATCGAGCGTCAGCTCGAAGGAGCCAAACTGCTCTTTAGTAATAATGTCACCGCCACCTTTACCCGTCAGAGTCAAAACGCCGTCATCAACCTTCCACTGCTCTTTGATGCCTTCCGCTTTGTAATTGCGGAACTGGCTCGCGCTCTCGCCGTCAAACAGCAGTTTCCAGCCAGCCGCTTTTTCCGTGTCGCTAAGCGTATTGGCAGCCGGAGCTTCTTTATCAGCGGCAAAAGTCAGCGTGGCGACCGATGCCAACAGCACCGAAGTCAGGAGAATCGTTTTTTTCATGCCCCTTATCAACCACTCCCGGCCCGCCTTTGCAAGCCTGCCCAACTCACTCATTGGCGGCGACAGTTCGATCAATGTGGCGAAAAGCAATTAATCACTTTCCCGGTAAGTGATTCCAGAGGCTGGCTGATGCCGCTCCACTAATGGGTATTGGCTGCGCCTGAGAAGCGGCGTAGATACGGTGCTCCAGCTTCTAATCTACTGACCTGAGCTTGCTGCTTCCGACGATCTTGCCGCGCGTCAGCCAAGCCATGCGCTATGCGCTTGGTGAGCAACTTTTGCAATTTTTGCGCGAAGGCGAAGGCGAAGGCTTTGGCATGCGCCGGATCGCTGGCGAGATTGGCGATCTCACCGAACCATTAATAGTTTTCCGGAAAGCATGTTCGGAAACGGCTTTGCAGAAACGTTGCAAGGGGCCAGGGCCGGGGGGGCTACTGCTTTTGATCTTTTAGACACCCCGGATCGAGCGGCGTTGCTTCGCCAACTTTGTCGACCGGATGCGTGTAGAGATAACGCCAGACATCCTCGTGAATAAAGTTGCCGTCGGCGTCTTTGCCCGCGCTGCCACCCGGTTGCACGGAGCTGTGGGCGCGCTTGTCATCGCCATCGACGTCGAAGTCAGTGATCAGTCGCCGGGAGTCACCGTAAGGGGATTTGACCTCGTCGACATTAATGATCGGACCGAACTTGTGCATGCCGAGCATTTCCCAGGAGCGGCAGTAATGGTCAGCCGTCCAGCCGCCATCGAGCACGTGGCTGAAGCCGAAGTAACGATTTTCCGGAGTCGCTGACGGCAGGGCCTGCCAAGTTTGAAAGTTGTCGCGCGGACCGCACAGGGCAACCACACGGCTGACTTTCTGATGTTTCGCAAAACGCGCCGCGGTGGTCGAGCCGTGCGAACTGCCGGAGATGATGACATGTTCCCAGCGAAGGTCATTGCCGTCATCGGTGAGAAAAAACTTCCAGCCACCCTGCGGATTTTCTTCGGCCAGCCACTTCACCATCTGCAACGAGCGTTCGGCCATGCCGTCCGGTTTGGGGATGTCGACTTCGTCGGAAAAATCCTCACCGGTGGCGGCTTCGAGACGGATGTTGCCGCGGCAGTGCTCACTGATCGGTTTTTCTTTGCAGCATATCGAGAACCACTTGTTGGCGTAGTGCGGTCGGATGGCGTGCAGACCGTAAGAATTCCAACGTTCGAAAAGGCCCGAGTTGTAGCCCATCAACCAGATGACCAGCTTGCCGCGCGCGTCGACGTTTGTGTCGACCGAGGCTTGCTGCAAGTCGGCGGGCTTGCCGTCTTTGGTATCGATCAAAAAATCAATCTCCGGGTGAGCCTTGACCCGCGGGTCGAGTTCACTGGCACGAGCGGTCAGTTGATAGCGCTGCGGTTCGCGGTCGCGGATTCTTATTTTATCATCGGCAGCGTTGGCGACGCCGATGGTGAGAGCGAGGATGAGGAAGCAGCGGTAAATCATGAGTGGCAGGAATTGGAGTGGCAGTATCTTTTATAGGAGCCCGAACGGAAAGCAAATAGCGGCAGGTATTTGACCTTGGCGGGTTTCCGTCGCACGCTTTCGGTCATGGCGACGCGTGGACTGGTAATTTCCGACCTGCATTTGCTGGCCAAACGGTCCGTAGGAGAAGTCCTGCTCAACGAGATTGAGCCTCAGTTGGAGAGTTGCGAGGTGCTGGTCCTGAACGGTGACACGTTCGATTTTCGCTGGAGCACTCTGGGCAGCGAAGCGGCGTCGATCGCAGCGGCGGTCGCCTGGGTGGAGGAGTGGGCGGCGCGCTTTGTGGGGCGGGAAATGCATTTTATCGAGGGCAATCACGATTGCCTTGGCGAGTTTCGTGAGCGGCTGGATTCGCTGGCGAAGTCGTTACCTCAGGTGCAGGTGCACGACCAGTTTTTGCGTCTTGGTGATCAGTTGTTTCTGCACGGCGACTGTGCCAACCGCAAAATGGATGTCGCGGCGATGAGTTCGTTTCGCGAGGGCTGGAGTGTCGACAGGCCGCGAGGGAAATTCAGCGCGGCGATGTATGACTTCGTCGACAAGACCGGATTATGTGGGCAGTTTCATCGACGCTATTTTCCGCAGGGGATCGCGGTGGGTAGGGTGGCGCACTTTCTCGATCATGCGTTTCCAGATTGGCGCGAGTCGGCGAACGATTGCTACTTCGGTCACACGCACTTGCCGTTCCGGGATCATGAGCACGACGGGGTGCGTTTTCACAATACCGGCTCGGGTATCTGCGGAATGGGATTTCAGCCTTTGGAGTTTGAATTTGAACCGCAAGGAGAGACGACGTGACGAATTCTCACGAGCCTCCTAAGGTTGACTCTGCCGACAAAGTAAATTGCTACTCCGGTGGTGAGGCCGAGTTCATGGCGTGGTCGCAAAAGATTCGAGCGCAGTTGTTCGAGCCCTTGTTGAAACTGCTCGTGCGCCTTGGTGTGACCGCCAATCACGTCACGGTCGCGTCATTGCTGTGCGGTCTGGCATTTGCGCCGGTGTTTCACTGGGTGACGCCGTGGATGGCGTTTATGTTTTTACTGCTGCACGTTTTGCTCGATGGCTTGGATGGCCCCCTGGCGCGCCACCGTGGCACGGCTTCGAATCGCGGCTCGTTCACCGACACGATGGTCGATCAGGTGGTGGTCACGGTGGTGACGATTGCGATGATTCGGAGTGGCCACGCGGAACTGTGGGCGGGGTCGCTGTATGTGTTTTTCTATTTACTGGTGGTGACCTTCGCCTTCGTGCGCAACGCGCTGTTGGAGCCCTACTCGTGGTTGTTCCGACCGCGCTTCCTGGTCTTTATCTGGCTGCCGATCGAGCTCTACTGGTGGCCGAACACGCTCAACTGGGTGCTGTGGGTGTGCGTTGCGATTCTGGCGATCAAGTCAGTGACCGGATTCCGCAAGATTCGGAAACGGATGTAACGACGGACACGCGACGTATTCGTCGGCGTAAATTGCGGGTGGGAAGACGGCATTGATGAATCTTCGCGCTTAGGAGGCTGTTGAAAATCTCCATCGCGCCGAGGATGGATGAATTTTGGGTTTTTAAAAGGACGCTTCGCCATTTGCTCTATAGTCATCCCTTGCGGGCGGCAGCCCTTTTGAATGCTGGCGTTGTTGGCGGTCAGTCGCGGAGCTCGCACCGCTCCATCACGCCGCCGCGCCCGCCTCCAAAATGACTTGCCGCTCGACGCGCCGACTTTTTCAACCGTCTCTTAGCCGAAGCTGAAGGCATGAAGAGGCGTGGTTCGATATTCGGCAGGTTCATCGTGGTATGCTGTAGCGCAGTAGCGGTGCTGCTTTTTTATTCAGGCGCATCGGAGTTGAAGGCGGAAAGCCGAGACTGGACTTCGATCGCCGGCACCACCATCACCGCGACCATGCAGTCCACGCGAGGCGACTCGGTGGTGTTAAAAACGGCGGACGGTAAAACGATGGCCGTGAAGTTGAATCAACTTTCGCAGGCGGATCGTGACTATGTCAAAGCCGGGTTGGATGCGATGAAATCCAAGTCCGGCGAGGCTGACGCTGCCAATGCCGACGATGATGGTGAAGGTGGAACTGTGCTTAGCGAAAAATGGTATGAAAATAGGCCGGGCATGGTGGCTGATGATGAAGTGGTGGTACAGAATTTTTCGCTCGACCCAGGCGAGTCACGCCGGTTCGATGTCACCGGACTGCAGGGCGAGTATCCGATGATCAGTTTTACGGTCGATATCGGCAACGAATTGCACAAAATGTATGGCCAGGATCATCGTATCAAAGTTGAGCAGATCGGCGAAATAACTGCGATGTCATCGAATATCGGAGTTGCTACCGGGTTCGAGCACAGGGGCGGAAAAGTGAAGCTGAAGCTGAGCAACGATTCGGAGAAAATCGTGAAGCTTGTGGTCACGGTTAAGCGGGATGGGCTGAAAGATGCTGGCAAGTGATCGCAGCCATCAGTTGAGCTTGTATTTTCCGGCTTGAGAGGGCATAAGCAGGTTATGAAATACTTGGCGGGTTTGGTCTATCTAATGGCTTTGTCAGGATCACCGGCAAATGTGTTCGGACAGGATGCTGCCGAGACCATCCCGGTGTGGCCTGACTTGGCACCCGGCGAAACGACGAAGAAGACCGGCGACGCTCTGCCGCCGCGCGACACGGACAAGCCGACCATCACTCGGGTGGAAAATATCACATCGCCGACGATCGATGTTTTTCCGGCTCCCGAAGGACGTGGCAGTGGGGTGGGCGTATTGATTCTTCCGGGTGGCGGCTTTGGCAAAGTCGTGCCCGATATGGAAGGCTCGGAGGCGGCGGCATGGCTCAACGATCTTGGCATCGCGGCGTTCGTGCTCAATTACCGGACGACGACAGGGGCGGACAAGCCTGTGAGTGAGAATCCATGGCGGCGTCCGGTGCAGGATTCGCAGCGTGCGCTCAGTTGGTTGCGTGCCAATGCATCGAAGTGGCAGCTCGATCCAGCGAAGATTGGTTTGCTGGGTTTTTCGGCCGGCGGTCAGGCGGCGGCGATTCATGCGAGCAACGAAAAGGCATTTTACGATGCAATTGATGAAGTGGATAAAACCAGTCATCGTCCGGATTTTATGATCCTGATCTATCCATGGAACATTGCCGATACGAAGGCCGAGAAGCTGATGGATCCGATCAAAATTGACGAAAAAACGCCTCCGGCATTCATCGTTCACACCGACGATGATAAGTCGTCATCGCTTGGTTCTGCGTTGGTCTACCTTGGTCTGAAAAAGCATGGTGTGTCCGGTGAACTGCACGTTTACCAGAACGGTGGCCACGGTTACGGAACGCGCGCTCGTCCGGATTCAGTCATCGGCACCTGGACGGATCGCTGCACGGATTGGCTGGTGCTGCGTGGGCTGACGAATCGTGTGCCGTTGACGGTGCCGGAGTAGGCATGCGGGTGTGACGCTGTTTTGCGCCTATCGATTTTCTAGCTTTTCAGTGACAGGGATTTTCCTGCGTGCGTACTCTGTTCGTCGCTGCCGCCGATGACTTGATAGCGCAGGTGCAGCTGGGCGTCGGCGAATTTTGCCAGGACGTAGCCGGGACGGAATTCGTCGAGATTGTAACCGGGAGCGGCTTTTTCGGTTAGGCTTCGGTTTTGATTGTAGATCACTGAGGGCATGAGGATCTCGTGGGTTGGCGCGCGATCATCCCAGCCGCGGATGCCGTTGTGGAAATGACCGTGAAAGATCGCCAGCACGCGGTCGCGATGGCGGTCGACGAGTTCGTAAAAGGCGGTCTGTCCGTTCTCCGGCTTCACATACCATGCACGGTCGGGCGGACGGTTGGTGTGAATCGGAACGTGGGCGCAGACGACGATGCGCAACTTCTTTGCGGCAGCGGAATCAAACTGCCCAGTCAGCCAGGTGATCTGCTGCTCGGTGATGAAGCCGTCGTGCGAATCGGTGTGAGCATTGTTGAACATCACGAAACGGACGCCGTCGTGATCGAAGCTGCGGTCGGCGCTGATGCCGAGTTGCTGTTCGAAATCGGCGAGCGTGTCGTGGTTGCCGGGGATTTCGTGAACCACCTTGCCGATGGTGTCGCGAATCGTTTTGTAGATCGGGTACTGCTCGATGGCACTCTGATTGACGACATCACCGAGATGGAGAATGAAGTCTCCCGGGGCGTCGCGCAGCTCGGTCGCGCATCTTTGCCACTGCTTCTCTGCGGAGGTTTTATTTCGGCCGATGTGGGTGTCTCTGATGATGACAAACTCGAACTCTGGCCAGGCGGGTGATGGTTCGGTGGCGTCGAGTTCGTCGCGAAAGTCGAGGGTCATCAGGCTGGCGGTAGTGCCGGCGAGGGCTTTGGTGAAGCGGCGTCTTGTGGTGGATGGCTGCATGAAGGGATCTAGGTTGAGGGCCACTCGCTGACGCTCGCAGCTACGTGAGGTCAAGCGGATTCCAGGCCGTCGATGCCTACTTTAGTGCTGCTGCCGAACTGATCGATTTCGACGCCCATGCGTTGGGCCTGCGCGACCAGCAGGTTGGCAAAATGAGTGTTGTCGTTTTCGTCGTGGGCGAGGTGCTGGCCGTGACGGTAGCCGCCGCCGGCGAGAAGCAGGGGCAGGTTGCGCCAGTCGTGGGCGCTGGCGTTGCCGAGATTCGATCCGTAAAGCACGGCGGTGTGGTCGAGCAGGCTGCGACCATTTTCCTCGATGCCTTGCAGTCGACTGAGAAATTCGCTGAGTGCTTCGAACTCGGCCTGTTCGATGAGTTGCAGTTCGCTGATTTTTTCCTCGTCCTTGCCGTGGTGAGAAAGGTTGTGCCAGTCGGTGGCAACTCCGGTGATGTTACTCGGAACGGCATTCATTCCGGAAATGCGAAACGTGACTGTGCGTGTTGAATCGTTCTGCAGTGCGAGGGCGATCATCTCGTACATCAGGCGTTGCTTGGCGATGGAGTCGTTGCTGTCAGCGACATCGTTTGGCAACTCTGCATCGATTTTCGGTTTTGGCCTTACGGCCCAACCCTCGGATTGTTGCAGGCGGACTTCGAGATTGCGAACTGAGTCGAGGTACTCGTCGAGCTTTTCCTTATCGCGATGGCCGAGATCGCTCTCCATGCGTTTGGCTTCGCCGAGAACGGTATCGAGGATGCTGCGACCGCGTTTTAATTGGCGTAATTCGGCTTCGACTTCTTTTTCCGTGCCGTCGACGAACAGGGATTTAAACAACACCGAGGGTCGGCTCTCTGCGGGAAGTTCTACCCCGTTTGATGTCCACGAAATCGAGCCGCTGCGGGTGCCGAGCACGAGTGACGGAAAGCGAGTTTCAATACCGACTTTTTCGGCGATCAATTGGTCGACTGAAATAGTGTTTCTGAAACCGGCGAGACCGGGGCGTTTAGCGGAGGTCAACCAAGTCAGCTCGGAAGCGTGGCCGTTGTTGCCCTGCTGCTCGGGATGCGAGAGGCCGGAGAATACGGTGAGCTGATCGCGGTGATCGCTGAGTTTTTGCAGGTAGGGGGTCAGTTCGAAATCGCGACCGGCTTTTTCGGGAACCAGGAACGGGGTGTGAAAGCCAAGTCCTGCGCACATGGCGACGAAGCGTTTCGGTGAGGAATTGGTATCACTCGCGGCGGCGGCTGCCGGCCGGGCGAAGGCGGGAACCATCGCGTCGAGGAACGGCAGGCCGAGTATGGCGGCGCCGGTGCCGCGAAGGAAATGCCTGCGGTTGAGCGAGCGGTGGGAGGCGATGTGGGGGGAGTGCATCAGGAGTTGGGAGGTAGGAGTTCGGAGTGAGGAGCCGGCGTACCGGATCACTTTCGGCGAAAGATTTCGCTGGCGATGACCAAGTGCATCAGATTGCGCACACCGTGATCTTGGTTGGCAGACTCGGTGACGATGCGTTCAATTTCGGGGCGGTCTGAAAAGCCCATCTCGCGGCCGCTGGCGAAGGTCAGAAGTTTGGTGGCAAAGGCGCGGGCGAGGCGGTCGGGATCGCGGGTCAGCAGGGCGCGGAACTGGTTGAAGGTTTCGAAGCGGTCGCCATCGGCGGTCTGGCCGGTGGCGTCGACGGGTTGGCCAAGCTTGAACTGAACCTTGCGGCCGTGAACGAGGTCGGTGACTTTATCGCCTTCGCCGAGGCTGCGAAACCGATCGCGCCAGGTGCCGATGGGGTTAAAATTCTCGAGCGCAAAACCGGGTGGGTCGATGGCGTTGTGGCATGACTGACAGCTCTCGGAATCGCGGTGCAAATCGAGCTTTTCGCGCAGCGTAGTGGCGCCGCGGATGTCGGGCTCGACGCCGGAAATGCCGGCCGGTGGCGGGGCGGGTGTTTCGCCGAGCAGGCGCTCCATAACCCACACGCCGCGCATGACAGGCGAGGTATTGGTGCCGTTGGCGGAGACTTTAAGAATACTGCTTTGTGTCAGAAATCCTCCACGGACGCTGTTGACGGGTAAGCTGACGCGGCGAAGTGCGGGGCCGTTAACGGCGAGTTCCTCGAGGTCGTAATGATGGGCCAGCCGATCGTTGAGCATGGCAAAATCCGACTGCACGAGGTTGGTGACGCTGAGATCTTTCGCGATCAGTTCGCGGAAAAATCCGCGCGATTCTTCGAGCGATGCCCATTGCAGGTAGGCGTCGAATTCGGGAAACAGAATCTTGTCGGGCGAAGTGGCGTTGATCTCGCGCAGGTTGAGCCACGAGTCGGTGAAGTCGACAATGAAGCGTTCAAAGTGCTCGCTCGCTATGAGTCGATCGGCCTGCGTGAGCAGCGCCTGCGGATCGCTGCGCAGCGGGCGCGACTCCATCGCTTTCATCAGTTGGTCGTCGGGAGCGGAGCGAGTCAGAAAATACGCGAGCCGCGAAGCAAGCGCGTGGTTGTCGAGCCAGCCGGGAGTTTCCTTGAGATAGATGAAATCGGGGGAGCAGAAGATTGCCGAGACGGCGGTGCGCAGGGCTTCCTCGAAGGTTGCTTCGAGTGCCAGTTGCGATTCGAACAGGTCGAGGTACGACGCGATTTCCTCATCGTGGACAGGCCGTCGAAAGGCCTTGGCGGCGACGCGTTTGAGGATCGGTTGGGCGGTGGCTTTGGGCTCGGTTTCTGCGGGCAGGGCGATCTCAAATGCCGGCACATACCACGATTTGGTTTTCGTATCCGGATGTGACGGTTCGATTTCTTTGCGCTCGAGGCCATCGAAGAGCAGCCGGTGACCACGGCTGGGGAATTCTTTCACCAAGGGGCCTTCGAGTTCGATGTGTTGAATCGCCAGCCCGGGACCGGTATAATTTACGACGCCCTTGTTCTTGATGTCGTAGTTGCCATCGACGATGCCCCAGGGTTTAACCTGGACCATGTAGCGCTCGTCGATCCAGGTTTCGAGTTCGATGGTCTGCGGTTTGCCGGGGGCGAACGAAAAGTAACCGAGGGTCGGCCTTTCACTGCCGCGTGCGAAGGTGTCGGCGTTGACGGCAAAGGTTACCGGCACGTCGGACTGATAGGCATAACCGGTGACTCGGATTTTGTAGTAACCGGCGTTGTCTGTCCAAGCCTCGCGCAAGCTGCCGGTGGGATAGGAGGTGTCTTGAAAAAAGACCACGGCACCGTCGGGACGTTTCAGCCATTGCGTGCCGATGAATTTCTGCACGTCTTTGCTGTCGGCATAACTGGCCTTGATAGTTTTGCTGGCAGGCTGCTCGACCGTTTTTGCGATCGAGGCGTCGAGCACAGCATCGATGGCTTCGAGATAGCGACGCAGCTGAATCATCGACAGGCCGAGTGCTTCGCCGACCGTATCGAATTCATGCGAGCGGCCGTCTTCGGGCAAGGTGCCGGCCAGATCGAGGTGGGTGCCGAACAAATCGTTGAGGGTGTTCTGGTACTCGAGCCGATTAAGCCGGCGCAGTACGGTTCCTTTTGCCTCCGAGTGGGCTTCGGTGAGCGGCGGCGAAAGCGCTTCGGAAAATCGCTGACGCGCGGCGGCATCGGGAGCGGGCTCGTCCTTGGGGGGCATTTCCCCGGCGGCGACACGATCGAAGATGCGCACCCATTTTTGCATCGCACCGGGATCGGAAAGGTCGGTGCTCAGGTTGTAGAGATCGAGTCCGCCTTTGCTGTCATTGTCGTCGTGACACTCGTAGCAATGCGTGTTGAAAAAGCCATGCAGCGGCTTGTCGTCGAAGGCAGTGACCGTTGCTGGCAATATCAGCAAGAGTAGTGCAAAAAGGCTGGAGCGAGGGGAGGGCATCTTACGCAAAATATCGCCAAAGTGGTCAGAATCCTACTGCTATTGCCAACGCGTTACCGTCACTCAAAGGAGGAATCTAAAACGACATCGCCTTGCGGATATCGCCGGGTTGGTAGCCTTCGAGGTCGTCGGGAAGGTCGGGGTTATCGACCTCGACGAGCCGCCAACTGCCGGGCCACCAGCTTTGCTTTTGCCAGCGAAATACGAACGGCTCTTTGAGTTTGTTGGAGCGGGTGATGAT
>JBBKXR010000266.1:0-52490 GCA_037969585.1 Verrucomicrobiales bacterium | reverse complement strand
AGCCTCGGCCAACAGCTCGGCGATCAGCTGAAAACCGACCTCAGCGAACTCGAACGCCAGCTCGCTGATACCGACAAGGCCGCCCGCGCCGCCGCCGATGCCGCCAACTCACTCACGCTCTCCGAAAAACAACGCCGCGAAACCACCGACCTCGCCGAGCAACTTCGGCGCGAACAAAAGCGCGCCGAAACCGAGCTCGAAACCACCCGCAGCGCACGCGACACAGCCGTCGCCCGCCGCGATCAGCTCGCCGAACAACTTTCTGAACCGCTGCGCGAACCCGGTCGCCTGCAACGCGACCTCGCCGCGCTTGACGAAAAAATCCAAACCGCCGAAAAGCAACTCTCCGCCCTGCGCGAGCAGAAATCCCAAGCCGACAACACAGCCGCAGGCGCCAAAAGCCGACTCGCGGAAATCACTAAAAACGGTCAGACCATCAGCGACGAACTCGCCACCCACCGCGAAACCTTTGCCGAAATTCTCAAGGACATCGCCGCAGACAATGCATCGCTCGACCGCGATCTATTGCAACCCGTGCGCGCTCGCCTGCTCGCCGCCGAAAACGAAGCCGGTCAGCAAGCCGACCACCTCAACACCTCTGCCGGCGCGCTGCGCGCCAGTGCCGAGACCCGCCGCAAGGAACGCCAACAAATCGCCGATCTCGACAGCGATTACGAAAAACTCGAAGCCGAGTATCGAGTCACCGGTCGCCTCGCCGAAGTCGCCGGCGGCGATAACTCACAGCGCGTCACCTTTCAACGATTCGTCCTCGGCGCCCTTCTCGACGAGGTGCTGCAATCGGCCAGTCATCGCCTGCTCTCGATGAGCCGTGGCCGATATCAAATGTATCGCTCCCGCGACAGCCGACGCGGCGGCGGGCTCGACCTCGAAGTATTCGATGCTCACAGCGGAGTCGCCCGCCCCGTGGCCACGCTGTCCGGCGGCGAAAGTTTTCTCGCCAGCCTGTCGCTCGCCCTGGGCATCGCCGACGTCACCGAATCCCACGCCGGCGGCGTGCGCATGGAAACCATGTTCATCGACGAAGGCTTCGGCACCCTCGACAGCGAAGCTCTCGATCTCGCCTTCAAAACTCTCTACGACCTGCAGGAAGGCGGCCGTCTGGTCGGCGTCATCTCCCACGTCGCGGAGTTGCGGGAGCGGATCGATACACGGCTTGAGGTGACTTCCCACGAACGCGGCTCGAGCGCGAAGTTCGTGGTGTAGAAACTTCCCACGCTCTGCGAGCGCTGCGAACGCGATTTAAAGCGTGTTCGTATTCGCTGCGCAGCCTGTGCGCCATGAATACGGCGATCTGCGCCTCGATCACCACCAGTGCGCGGCTGATCACTTCGGCGGCAGCGTGGTCGCTGCCCGCGCTCGCGAGGCTGCGGCTGGAACTGCTCAAATTATCGACGTTCACTCAGCCTCCAACCCGCGGGGAACCGTCGACAGGTCGGGCGGCTCCGGGGGAGTTATTGCCGGAGCCTTTTCCTCAAGCGCTGGAGGAACTGGCTCGCCGTCGTCATCCGTTTTCGGCTTGGTCAGCAGCAGGCCGACCCCAATCGCCAGCAACAGCAGCAAATTTAGCACGAGGGACGCGCTGAGGGCTTTGACTTTCCAGTGCATCGCGGACCATCGCCCAAGGCCCCGTCGCCGGCAAGCGCGCTACCGAGTCTGCCCATGACGAGTCGCCTCCGGTCAATGGGGAGAAGCCGCCACGCCTGCTTGCCTTCCATTGTCCACGCCGCCCACATCTGATGCCCGTCCGCCTCTGATGCCAGGCATTTTATCGTTGTCAGATTGGTCCAATCGCTTGCTACTCGGACGATTCGAGTTGATTTCGCAATCACTTCAGCGCCTGCGCATGGGCTCACAGCGATGGCGTGCGAGTGATCGAAAAAAGCAGATGCAAAGGCACTGGCGAGGCGCTAGCTTCCCGCCCTTTCGCCCGTAGGGGCCTCACCGAAATAACTTTTACGATCTACCCGTCCTTTCAATGTTCTGCTGCATCGGCCCCAACCTCAGATAGCTCGCTATCATCGGTCGGCACCGTCTTGCAAAACATCGAAAATCCGGCGCATTTTGTGCGATTTATTTCGCTTCGACCCTTTTGCCCAGCTCAGACAAACGTATTTACCATCGCGAACGAATGAACATCACCATCGACAAGATCCCCGAATGCAAGGTCAGCGCCCGGGTCGAACTGCCCTCCGAAGACGTAGAAAAGGAGCGCGACCAGATCATTCGTGCATTTGGCTCGCAGGCTCGCATCCCCGGCTACCGTGCCGGCAAAACGCCGCGCAAGGTGGTCGAGAAGCGTTTTGCGGATAAAATCGTCGAAGAACTCAACGAACGCCTGGTGCGCAAAGGCTGCCAGGAAGTAATGCAGCGCGATGACCTCGACATCATCGGCGTCGGCAAGGTCGACGAACCACAGATCGAGTCCGACGGCCGTTTCACCTTCACTGCGGAATTCGTCACCAAGCCGGAATTCGAGCTTCCTGACTATAAGGGCATCCCGATCGAAGTGCCGCGCATCGAGATCACCGACGAGAAGGTTGATAACGTGCTAAAAAATGTGCGCGAGCGATTTGCTCAGTTCGAGGACATCGAAGATCGCGCCCTGCAGATCGACGACTACGCAATCATTTCTTACGAGACGACGGTGGACGGCCAAGCGCTTGAGGAATTTGTCGGCGAAGAAGTTGGCAGTCTCGCCAAGAATGAAGACTACTGGCTGAAGCTCGAGAACGAGACCGGCGAAGATGGCAGCCCGACGGCCAGCCGCTTTCTGCCCGGCTTCGTTCCGCAGTTGGTCGGCCTGAAAAAGGATGACAAGAAGGACATCCCGATCACGCTCGCCGAAGATTTTGGCATCGAAAAACTGCAAGGCAAAGAGATCGTTTTTGCCACCGAGATAAAGGGCATCAAGCAGCAGAACCTCCCGGACCTCGACGATGAACTGGCTGGTAAAATCGAGCCTGGCAAGACTCTCGAAGAGTTGCGCACAACCATTTCCGAAAGCCTCCAGGCCGAGCAGGAGAATCAGCGCGAAGAGCTGAAGAGCCAGCGCATCCTCGAGTACCTGTCGGGCGCGGTTGAATTCGAACTGCCCGAGCACGCCGTCAACGATGAGACCCAGCGCCAAGTCGACGCCATGGTCCGCCGCGGACAGCAGCAGGGCATGAACGACGAGCAGATCATGGAGCACCAGGCCGAGATCATGGGAAGCTCGCAGAGCCAGGCGCGCATCAACGTGAAGAACACCTTCATGCTGCAGGAAATCGCCCGCAAAGAAGAGATCAACGCCACCGAGGACGAGATCAAACACGAGGTCGCACTGCTCGCCTCGAACTCCAAACGACCGGTCAAGAAAATCGTCAAGGAACTGCGCGACAACAACGGTTTCGGCGACATCCAGCACCGCGTCGCGATCCGCAAGACTCTTGAATTCCTAAAGGAGAATGCTAGCGTCACCGAGGTCGATCCGATCAACGAAGCAGCCGCATCCTGAGACTCTTCGAGAGCGCATTTTCCGCCAGCCATAGCCATTAATTTTCGTCATACTGTCCTACCTGCCTGCCATGAATTCTGAATTTTCTGTCTCCCCTCTGCTCCCCGCCCACCTGCAACAACGTGTCGCCACCGTCGAAGGTGTCTCGGTGATTGAGAAGGAAGGCAACACGATGATTCAGTTCGACCTGCTGTCGCGCCTGATGAAAGACCGCATCGTCTTCATCGGCGAAGCGATCAGCGATCCTCTGGCGAATTACGTCATCGCTCAGTTGCTCTACCTGCAGATGCAGGATCCGAGCAAGGACATCAATATTTACATCAACAGCCCCGGCGGATCCGTGACCGCTGGCCTCGCGATTTATGACACCATGCAGTTCGTCACTTGCGACGTGAACACCTACTGCATGGGCATGGCCGCCAGCATGGGCGCCGTGCTGCTGTGCGCCGGAACTAAGGGCAAGCGTTTCGCGCTGCCCAACTCGCACATCATGATCCACCAGGTTTCCGGTGGCGCTCAGGGCTCCGCCAGCGATGTCGAGCGCACCGTCGAGTTCATGTATTCGTTGAAAAAGCGCCTCAACACACTCATCGCCCACCACTGCGGCAAAACCGCTGAAGACATCGAAAAAGATGCCGACCGCGACAACTACATGACCGCTGCAGACGCCTGCGCCTACGGTTTGGTCGACAAGGTTCTAGAGAGTAAAACCGACGCCGATGGTGCTGCCGATGACGCAAACGACGCCGAGAAATCTGCACGGAAGAATAAGTGAGGCTGACGCAGCACTTTAATTCATAAGAACTTACGGCAACCTAAACGAGGATGCCTCAAGTTCGGAAACAGGCACAGGGACCAGCAAGCGGGCTCAAAACCTTAAATCGCTCGCATTAGCAGACTTTTTCTGGTAATTTCAATAATCCTCGACGTGTCTAAGCTCACTTGAGTATCCGGCAGCCTGTGCCGGTCCTTTCCCCGCCCTGCACCGTATTTTTTCTCAACCTTCTCCATGGCACGCGCATCCAATCTGACCATGTGTTCCTTCTGCGGCAAAAGCCACGCGGAAGTTAAAAAGCTCATCGCCGGACCCGGCGTGTATATCTGCGACGGCTGCATCAATGTCTGTCGTGGCATTCTTGAAAAGGAGCTCAACGAACCTGCGGAAGACGCGCCCAAGCCTTTCAGTGTTCCCAAGCCAAAGGATCTGTTCGCCATGCTCAACGAGCACGTCATCGGTCAGGAGCACGCCAAGAAGGTGCTCTCGGTGGCAGTCCACAATCACTACAAGCGAATTCACCAAGACGCCCCGATTTCGGAAAAAGGCCGAAAGGGTTCAAAGAAAGAAAGCATCGACTTCAGCGGCTCCGAAGACGTCGAGATCGAGAAGAGCAACATCATGCTCATCGGCCCGACTGGATCCGGCAAGACCTTGCTCGCCAAGACGTTGGCCAAGGTGCTTAATGTTCCGTTCTGCATCGCTGACGCCACCACTTTGACCGAAGCCGGCTACGTTGGTGAGGACGTCGAGAACATCATCCTGCGTCTCCTGCAGACTGCCGAGTACGACGTCAAACGGGCCGAGCTTGGCATTATTTACATCGACGAAATCGACAAGATCGGCCGCAAAACCGAGAACGTCAGCATCACTCGTGACGTTTCTGGCGAAGGCGTGCAGCAGGCGCTGTTGAAAATCCTCGAAGGCACCACCTGCAACGTGCCTCCGCAAGGTGGACGCAAGCATCCGCAGCAGGAGTACATCCAGGTCAACACCGAGAAAATTCTGTTCATCGTCGGCGGCGCTTTTGTCGGGCTTGAAGAAATCGTCGAACGACGCACCGCCAAGAAAACGGTTGGCTTCGGCAGCGAACGCGAAGAAATCGCCGATACCGTCGAGAAGGCCCGCGAAGCTCGTCTTAACGTCACTCCCGAAGATCTACTCGGCTTCGGATTGATCCCCGAATTCGTCGGACGCCTGCCGGTCATTTCCAGCCTCCAGGCCTTGACCGAAGAACAGCTCATCAAGGTGCTGACCGAACCCAAGAACGCTATGGTCAAGCAATACCGCAAGCTGCTCGCCATGGATGGCGTCGATTTGCAGATCAAGCCCGACGGCCTCGAAGCAATGGCCGAGCAGGCCATCGAACGCGGTACTGGCGCGCGCGCCCTACGCTCGATCATCGAGAAAATCATGCTCGACGTAATGTTCGAATCACCGAGCCGCGACGATCTTTCCACAGTCTCGATCAATCGAGCCGTGGTCACCGGCGAAAAAGAACCGGTCATGCGCCGCAAGCCGGAGAAGGAAAAGAACGCCGCCTGAGCGGTCATTTATTTCGGAGTTCGCATTTCGCCGCCAAGCGGACAAAAATCCTTCTGGCAAGTTAGCGGGGTTTTTGTAAACTGCGTCCACTATGAGTGACGCCACAGACCAACCTGAATTGCCGGCCCTCGGCTTTGCCGCCGATCTTACCGACCAAGACCGCAAAGATCTCGGATCGTATGGCGAATTCATCACCGCCAACGAAGGCGATACGCTGATCGCCGAAGGCAAGCCGCAGAACGCCCTGTTTCTTGTGGTATTCGGCAACTTTCACGTGCAGACCGACGCCACCGGCCGCGTGGTATTACTAGGCCACTTGAAGTCCGGTGACACCGTCGGCGAGATCAACATTTTCGATCCCGGCAACGCCAGCGCCAGCGTCGTCGCCCGCAATCTTGGTCAGATCTGGAAAATCGATCGCACCCGCCTCGAAGAATTTCTCGAAGCCCATCCTGAAGCCGCGGCCCGTCTGCTGGTCGGCGTCGCCACCCAGTTGAGCAAGCGCCTGCGCAAGACCAACGAAAAAGTCGCCATGGCCCGCGAAGCCATGCTCGACTCGTTCTGAGCCTCCGCTCGATACCAAGCTGACGCAGGATGGCTCGCATGCGATTTTGCGTGCAGGTGCTGACTTGACGGCCCCGTTGGAGGGTCGCATGTTAGGGACTACCTTGAGTCGCCCGTAGTGCGCGCTTTTGGCCCCCCGACCGAAAGCTCCGTCCTTGCAGCGATCTGAGTGCTGGAATTTTTCCCTGCATCATGCTGCCCACCGCATCTCTCTTTCCCACGCTCGCCATCGTTCCTTTAGGCGCGAACGACGTCGGCTCCGCGTTGGCTTTATTCTTCGCCCTCTGCATTGGTCACGCGCTCGGCGACTTTCCGCTACAGGGACAATTTCTCGCTCAGGGCAAAAACCGACATCTGACGCCGCCCATGCTCGCCGACGGTGCCGAGCCTCCAAAACGCGTTTGGATTTATTGCCTCACCGCCCACGCCTTGATTCATGCTGGTCTGGTCTGGGTTATCACAGGCAGCGTCGCGCTCGGCCTGATCGAACTGGTTGCCCACTGGATCATCGACGCCATGAAATCTGAAAATACCTATGGTTTTGAAGTCGACCAGTGGCTGCACATTTTCACTAAGGTTGTGTTCGTCATTCTGATCTGGATGGGCCTGTTCTGACCACGATGCGCCGCTGAGGTGCCCGAAATTAGCCGTCCAACGATGACGGCTTGCGCTTGTAAATGCGTAGCCTGCCCCTGATACTTGCGCCATGAATCGGATCGCGCAACGCCATTACCGGCACCGTCCCAGTCTCACTCTTCGGCTATTTTTGTCGGCGCTCGCCGCCGTCAGCATCGTGGGCGCCAGCCTCACGCTCGCTCCAGCAGCACGCGCTCAGGCACCAGCACCAGCTACGACCGCAGCACCTGCAGATGCCAAGCCTGCTCCCTCAGAAAAGGCCGATGACAAAAAGCCGGCGCCCGGAACCAAACCAGCCAGCCCGAAACCAAATCCCGAGGAAGAACCCGCCCCCGAAAAAAAGACCGATCCCGCGCCGCAGCCAGAAGCGAAACCAAAACCCGCCTCCGACGACGAATCCGGCCTTGCCCAGATCGAGCTATTCACCCAGGTCCTCGAGATGGTTCGCCAGGACTACGTTGACTCGGAGAAAACCACCTACGAGCGGCTCATCAACAGCGCGCTCGAAGGCATGCTCGCCGATCTCGACCCGCACAGCCAGTTCATGCACCCGCGAGTTTTCGATCAGCTCAAACAAAACACTGGCAGCACCTACGAAGGCGTTGGCATCACCATTTCCTATCGCAATGAAGTGCTCAGCATCGTCACCGTTCGCGAAGACGGACCCGCCGCCCGCGCCGGCGTGTTACCCGGCGACCAGATTTTAAAAATCAACAACAGCCTGACCGAAAAACTCAGCCTTTCCGAAGCTATTGGCCTACTCAAAGGCAAGCCCGGTCAAAAACTCAAACTGACCCTGCGTCGGCCCGCCACCAGCGATCTCGTCGAGGTCGAAATGGTTCGAGAAATCATTCGTGAAGACACCGTCAAAGACGTCAACCTACTCGCCGCCGATCAGACTGAGCCCTACAAAATCGGCTACGCCCGCCTACTGCAGTTCAGCGAACCGACCGCCGAAGAGCTCGCCAACGCCCTCGATCAACTCGAAGCAAAAGGCATGCAGGCCTTCATTCTCGATCTGCGTAACAATCCCGGCGGACTGCTCGGCAGCGCTGTCGACGTGGCCGGCGAATTCCTGCCCGCCAACACCCTCGTGCTGACTACCGAAGGCCGCCCCGGATCCGGCATGATTAAACCCTACCGCACTTCCGAAAATCGCCTGCGCGAACGCACCTACCCGGTCGCCATTCTGGTCAACAATTCCAGCGCCTCTGGCTCTGAAGTGGTTGCCGGAGCCCTGCAGGATCTCAAGCGAGCCATCATCGTCGGCGAAACTACCTTCGGCAAAGGCTCCGTCCAGTCCGTGAAAGCTCTGCCCGGTGGACGCGCTATTCGAATGACCACCGCCAAGTACTACACCCCGAGCAAACGCACCATCCACGAAAACGGCGTCATTCCCAACATCATCGCCACCCTCACCCCGGACGAAGAGGAACAAATGATGGGTCACTGGCACCGCGACCGACTCAGCCCCGAGGAACGCGAAGAACTAGGCGAGTTCGACGACCGCCAGCTGGCCCGTGCCATCGATGCCATGAAGGGCGCCCTGATTTTTTCGAGCATGCAAAAACCGGCCGCACCGAAGGCACCCACACCTGCTCCCGCCCCGCCGGAACCCAAGCCAACGCCGGAACTAAAACCCGAGCCCAAACCGGCCGACAAACCCACTCCGGATAAAGCGCCCGCCAAACCTGAAGCGCCAGCCAAACCGACCGCAGCGCCAGATCCGGTCGCCGACCCTTCGTGAGCGTGAGTTCGACCGCCGACCCACCGCTGATTCTCGCCATCGAGACCTCCTGCGACGAAACCGCCGTCGCCATCGCCCGCGGCACCGAGCAGACCCTCGTTAGCGAGATCTCCTCGCAGATCGCCATTCATCGCGCCACCGGCGGAGTTGTTCCCGAAGTCGCTTCGCGTAATCACAACCGCGACCTGCGCCCGCTGATCAGTCACGCGCTGAATAACGCCGGCGTCAGTATTGACGACATCGATGCCATCGCCGCCACCGCCGGGCCCGGCTTGGCTAGTTCGCTGCTCATCGGTAATACCACTGCCAAGGCCATCGCCGTCGCCCGACGACTGCCCTACTACGCGATCAATCATCTCGAAGGCCACCTGCTGTCGCCTTTCGTCGGAAACCTGGAAGGCGTGCAGCCTTGCGTCGCCCTGATCGTATCCGGCGGCCACACCTCATTGATCGACGTTCGCGCTGTCGGCGACTACCAACTGCTAGGCCGCACCCGCGACGACGCCGCCGGTGAAGCTTTTGACAAAGTCGGCAAACTGCTCGGCCTGCCCTACCCCGGCGGCCCGGAGATCGATAGCCTGTCCAGCGACGGCGATCCCGCTGCTTTCGATTTCCCGCGCAGCATGCTCGACGCCATCAGCGATAACGAAAAATTTACCTTCAGCTTCAGCGGTCTGAAAACTTCCGTAGCTTACTGCCTGCAAAAAATTCCCGAGACCGAACGCGCTCGGCATCTCCCCGACCTGTGCGCGTCCTTCCAACAAGCTGTCGTCGAAGTTCTAGTCGGTAAAACCCTCGCCGCCGCCCGTCATCTGGGCCGAGAGCTGGTCACCGTCTCCGGCGGCGTCAGTTGCAATCGCCAACTGCGACGCGATATCACCGCCGCCTGCGAATCTGCCGGCCTGAAGCTGCACATCGCCGATCCCAGCCTGTCGACCGACAACGCTGCCATGATCGCCTACGCCGCCGCCGCCCGCATGCAGGCAGGCTGCCCCTCCGACACCTTCGACCACGACATCGATCCGAATCTGGCGATTGGGTGACATTGAGGCAGCGCTCAGGGTCACTCAAACTTGAAAGCCCGCCTCTATCGCCGCTCACACTCTACTTCCCCAGACGAAGCGATGCCCTCTTATCTCCTCCCGGAAATCTTTCGGTGTATTCTTTGCCATCGTAGGCATAGCGAACGATGAGAAATTTCCCATTTCCCGGAGCAGGGTCTCCCAATTCCTGGAGAATGTTAAAAGAAAGACGATCGTTTTTAATTAGCGCCGTCAGCTCTTCATCGACCGCCACCCTTGTTTTTTTGTTTCCATAGCTCGCTTCGATGATAACCAACCGCGCCGATACCGCGAAGGGGAAAGCATTCGCTATTCGAGTCTTGATCTTTTCCTGTTCACGCTGAGTCGCAAACGCTGCGTCGAGATTTCTTGATATCTCAAACCTACGTATCATCGCTCCAAGCTCTTGAACGTATTTTCTGTCCATTTCATTTTCAATAGAAGCTGTGCTAGTCTCGTAGCTTCTAGTCAATCGCTGCAGTTCTGGCAGCCCCGATACCGTGTCTTCGGTAGCTGAATCGGGGGGTAGAATTTTGGGATCCTGAGCTAGGCGTTTAATTTCTTCTCGGACAAGAACCGCGTCATCAAGCTGACCCCTCTCGGTCACTTGATCACGCAGAGAGGCAAGCACCTTGAGATGCTCCTCCATGATCGAGAGCGATTCACGCTCTTTGGCCGCAAGCCATGACTCCCTCAACTCGCTCAATTCCTTAGGTTCAATAACATTGCCATCCTGAGCACTGATCTGTAAACAGATCGTAAATACCATGGTAGCGAGTAACGGGAATTTAATCATTTCCTATTATGGGCGAATATGGATGGGCGAATATGACTCGAGAATCAATGGTCCTTCCTAAGAGCTCCAATGCTAGTCATTGACATTAAGCGACACCTTACATTGGCCGGCTTCGATGGTAGACAGACTGCATTGAATTTATTCCAATTACCTGTCGCTTCAACTATCCGGAATTCCGCTGTCGGACTGCATCCTATGCCCTCCCTCAATAATCCCGCGCCAGCAGATAGTCCGCTAGCTGACGCAACCGGGTGGCGCCATTTTTACCGAACACGTCGAGCGCACCAAGCGCTTTCGCCGTCAGCTTCGCAGCCTCCTTGCGCGACTTTTCCAAACCCATCAGTGCCGGGTAAGTCGACTTGCCGACCGCCTCGTCTTTGCCGGCGCTTTTGCCGAGTTTCTCGCTTGTCTGGGTGACGTCCAAAATGTCGTCGATGACTTGAAATGCCAGCCCGAGCGAAAAACCAAACTCGGTCAGCGCTGCCAACTGCTTTGGCGTGGCGTTGGCGCTCATGCCACCGAAACGCACCGAACTCGACAGCAGCGCGGCGGTTTTCCCCTCGTGAATGCGGCGCAATTCGCGCAGCGTCAACGCTTCACCCCGCCCCTCGCCTTCGAGATCGAGCACTTGCCCGCCGACCAGTTTCAAACTGCCGGCCGTGACCGCCAGTTCGCTCACAAAGTCTGCCGCTGGATAGCGTTTCGTCGGAGTCGTCGATGCAGCGATTTCAAAAGCCAGAGACTGCAAGGCATCACCCGCCAGCACCGCGATGCCCTCACCGTAAATTTTGTGGCAGGTCGGGTGGCCGCGCCGAAAATCATCGTCGTCCATGCACGGTAAATCGTCGTGAATAAGCGTGTAAGTGTGCAAACACTCGAGCGCCACCGCCGGCGCCATCGCCGACTCGACATCACCTCCACAGGCTTCCGCCGCCGCCAGACACAATATCGGACGCAGGCGCTTGCCGCCGGCGAAGAGACTGTGCCGCATCGCTTTGTGCAAAGTCGTAGGCCGCGCGTTGGCGCGCGGCACCATGGCATTCAGGCGCACCTCAATCTGCACGCGCGAGAGCTTCACATAGGCGGCAAAATCCGCAGGGCTATCCTCTGCAGCACTCACAGCAGTTCGGCGATCTGCACCGTGTTCAGCGCCGCGCCTTTTAGCACCTGGTCGCCAACCACCCAAAAGGTCAGGCCACGCTCAGCAACGATGTCTTCGCGGATGCGACCCACCAGACAGTCGTCACCATTTGCCGCATCGAGCGGCGTCGGAAACAACCCTTTGGTCGGATCGTCGACCAGTTGCACACCGGGCGCCGCTTCGATCGCAGCCCGCGCTTCGGCCACACTCGGCTGATTGGTAAAAGTCGCTGTCACCGCCACCGCGTGCGAGCGAAACACCGGCACACGCACACAGGTCACCGAAGCTCGCAGCTCCGGCTGGTGCAAAATCTTGCGTCCCTCAAAGTGCATTTTCATCTCCTCCTTGGTGTAGCCGTTGTCCTGAAAGACATCGACCTGAGGGATGACGTTCGAAGCGATCTGATGCGGGTAAACATTTTTTACGATCGGCTCACCGGCAACGATCGCCTTGAGTTGTTGCTCGAGTTCGATCAGCCCCTGCGCACCGCTACCCGACACCGCCTGATAACTCGATGCGGTGATCGTCTCGACACCGCCGAACGCTTTATGCATAGGATAGAGCGCCATCAGCGTGATGATCGTCGTACAGTTCGGATTGGCAATGATGCCCTGATGCTCTGCCGCGTCCGCCGCATTGATCTCCGGCACCACCAGCGGCACCTGATCGTCCATCCGGAAAGCCGACGAGTTGTCGACGACCACCGCACCTGATTCGACCGCATACGGTGCGAACTCTTTGGAAATGCCGCCGCCGGCACTGAACAGCGCGATATCGACGCCGCCGAAACTGTTCTTGGTCAGCTCCTGCACCTCTATCTCTTCGCCGCGGAAGGTCAGCTTCTTGCCAGCCGAACGGCTCGACGCCAACAAGGTCAGCTTCGAAATCGGGAAATTTCTCTTTTCCAGGCAGCGCAGCAGGTCGAGGCCGACCGCGCCCGTGGCACCAGCGATGGCGATGTGCTTGCTCATATCGTAGAAGGGTAAGGATGTTTTGCAGCTCAATCAGCAGCTCAAAAAAGGGCGGAAGAGTAAGCCTGAACTACTGCAATGCAAACTCTGTAGCCGTTCTGTCGGGACGTAATCCTGCGACAAAAGACACGCAATTTCCTTTGAGAAAAGGTCAACAGCACCTTACATATCAGCGCAGTTACCTAACTCAACCAAACTAACTGGTAATTCAACTACTTCATTGCCTTATGAAAAAAATCGCATTCCTGTCTCTTTTCGCCGTCATGGCGCTCACCGTCGGCGCTTGCAAGAGCAAGTCCTCCACGTCAGCTGCTCCTCCGGCTCCTGCTGGCTACATCGACAACGGTAAATAAGACGGCGTCGGAAACGACCCTTTAGAAAGCGGCCACCTCGATTTTCGGGGTGGCCGTTTTTTTGTGCCCAATGACTAGACCTTAGGCTTCACCGATAAATGCTGGCTATCCGCCAGGCAAAAGCGCCACTTCAGTTCCATTGATCGCGAGATGCCGATTCGCGCGTCGGTGACGATCTCAGAGCCGTTAACCTCTTTAGTTCCGGCGAAAAAACCGCGTCTTTGATCACGCGGGTCCGCGAGATCTAAGCCGTGCGCTTTCAACCCATCGATTCCCAGCGCCATGCTCAGCTTCCCCGGCCCCGAACACAGGTCCCGATCGCGCTGGCGATCGCGACGCTTTCGCATCGTTGGCAAGCCACGCAGCGGCTCCAGGGCCCGCAGCAGGACAAAGCCACGTGCAGCCGTCGCCGGATCGATGACCAGAACATTGCTCAGCCAGTACACGCCATAGTTTAAATAAACGTATGCTGAGCCAATCGGATGCTCATCGACAAAGCGACGCGCACTCGGTCGAAAAAAAGTATGGCAAGCCTCGTCGTCGACTTCCGAGTAGGCCTCCGTTTCTACAATCGTCCCCGCGCATCCGTTCCATCGAAACTCGGCACCGATCAAGGCTCGCGCACAAGCATCCGGCGCCGATTCGAAAAAAGTCCGCGGCAGCTTTTCGCCGGGCGCATTTTTCACAGCCCGCTGGGGTGATCGATAAATTGCCACTCGGCATCAAAGCGTTCCGCCAGATGAGCCGCCAGCGCTTTCACCCCGAATGTCTCGGTCGCGTAGTGGCCACCATAAATTAGATTTACGCCGAGTTCTTCGGCCGAGGTAAAACTCCAGTGCGGCCCTTCTCCGGTGATGAAGGTGTCGACGCCTTCGTCTGCCATCGCATAGATCTCCGAGCCCGCTCCACCAGTGATAAGGCCGATGTTAGACACGGTTTCCGGCCCGCCCGGACAAAGGTGCGCCGCCGCGCCAACCGCCTGTTCGACCTTCGTCACTAAAGCGTCGCGATCCAACCCACCTTCAGGTTGATACCGCAAGCCGAGCTGTATGCCCTTCCACGGAAAGAAGGGCTCGCCCTCGCCCAGCCCGATCGCCCGTCCGAGCAGCGCACTGTTGCCGAACTCAGCGTGTACATCGAGAGGAATGTGCGCGCTGTAAATCGCCAGCCCGGCATCCATCGCCAGTTTGAGTTTTTCGTAGCCGCTGCCGTCGATTTTCTGCGCGCCCTGCCAGAACAAACCATGGTGGACCAGCAATAAGTCCGCACCCACCTCGACGGTCTCGCGCACCACCGGCAGGCAGGCATCTACCGCCGCGACGATCTTTTTGACTTCACGGCCACCGTTCGCCAACTGCAAGCCATTCAAGGCCTGTGGATAGTCAGGCACAATCGCCAAGTCGAGCAGTTCGCCGACGTAATCGCTTAAGTTATTGGAATCGATTGGCATCACCAACCGTTCCGTCAACGAGAACCCTCGTCAACCTTTGCAAACAGGCGATCTCGCACGAGAGAGAAGCCTATTTGCCCGGTGCAGCGGCTTCCCTGACCTGCTGCAGCATCTCATTGCGGATGACAATTACATAGTGATACCAATCGTTGGACGGACCGATCTTGATCCAGTCACTGCCATCGCGACTTGTTGCGGATATTTTTTTCCCCAGCCACATATCAGCCATCAAGTAGTCTGGATCGCCCGGACCGGGCCGCTCCGTCATTTGCAGAATATCTTCGGGTTTTAGAATTTTGCTATCGACGTCGTTACCCATTCCCAGGTAGCGGTAATCATCCATCTTGATCGGGATGGCGACAGTTCCATCCTCACTCTCCAATGCGATAATCAAGCTGCGAAAGACCGCTTCACTGCGCATTTTGAACTGCAAAATGTCTCCCACGCGAACCATCATGGGACGCACAGTGCCATCGTTATATTTTTTCCGTTGATCAGCGACATTTCGGTAAGAAATGCGACCGCCATTCATGGTAAATTCGATGTCCCCTTTGGAGACAAAATGCACCTGACAGCTGAGCGATCGGTCATCAGCCACCGCTCCCGCACCATCGGCAAACCTCACATCGGAATCCAATGCTTCTCTCACCTTTCTAACTGTCAGCGCCATTTCTACCTGCCCAGATGTCGTCTGCTGATCTTCTAAGCTCAGCAAAGCCGCCTGATACTTGGCAAGCAGTTCGCCACGCTCCCCGCGCCCCAGATTGCGTAGTCGCTCACGTTCCTGTCGATACATACGACGCAAATTGGAGACCTCCGAATTTTCCGTGTCCCTTTCCGCAAAGGCTTCCGGACTGAACTTGCTTCCATCGCCAAAACCATCCATTTCAGCCTTTACCTGTAAAGCGCTGTCGAGTCGACTTGCCGTCGACTCCTTCTTGAAAAGCCTCTGCAAGGCCTTCGCGTAGTTTGCATTCAGCTTCAGAATAGGCTGTTCAACTTTTGCATAGGCATCGTCAAATCCCTTCTGCAGCTTGATCAACGGCTCATTTTCAGTCGCTTCCTGAGCGATAGATTCGATTCGCCCCCCGCCGACAGCCAGAGCTGCGATCGCCAAGAAAACACCGCAGCACTTCGCATTCATGGGCTGAGCATACTGGTCAAGCACAAGCACTGTCAACCTGCACCGCATACGCAGATCGGCGCCGTCCCGCCTGAATAGCCCGCATGCAAATCATCAGCAAGGCCACGTGCCGCTCGTTAGAATCCGTGGCCGCCATTTTTCGGATGCGCCAAGGCCCGGTCTACTCTAGTTTCCCGCGCCATGCTCAAAGCCGGAATCGTAGGAATGCCCAATGTGGGCAAATCCACCCTCTTCAACGCCGTAACCCGCACCCGCAAAGCGGAGGCGGCCAATTATCCATTCTGCACCATCGACCCGAATATCGGAATGGTCACCGTTCCAGACGAACGCCTGCAGGTACTGTCCGACATGTCGGGTTCGCACAAACTGATCCCGACAGCGATCGAGTTCGTCGACATTGCCGGTCTGGTCGAGGGCGCCAGCGAAGGCGCCGGACTGGGTAACAAATTCCTCGCCAACATTCGCGAGACCGACGCCATCGTACAGGTGGTCCGCTGCTTTGAAGATGACGACATCATCCACGAACTCGGCACCGTCGATCCTCTCCGTGACATCGAAGTGATCAACTCCGAGTTGCTGCTCGCCGACATCGCCATGCTCGAAAAGCGCAAGACCTCGCGCGAAAAGAAAGCCAAAAGCGGCGACAAAGAATCCGTGCGCGAGATGGCCGTCATGGAAAAACTCCTGCCGCACCTCGACTCCGGCAAACCCGCGATCACTGCCAACCTGACCGATGACGAGCGCGCCGTCGCTAAAGATTTCTTCCTGCTGTCGTCAAAACGCACCATCTTCGCCTGCAACGTCGCCGAAGAGGATCTCGCCGCGTTGCAAAAAGATCCCGATTCGAACGACATGGTCGCCCGCGTGCGCAAACACGCCGCAGAAACTCAGGGTGCCGAAGTCATCGTTATCTCCGCTCACATTGAAGAGGAAATGATCGATCTCGCCCCCGAAGAAGCCGCCGAGTTTCTAGCCGACATGGGAGTCGAAGACAGTGGCGTGTCAGCTTTGATCAAATCCGTTTACCATCTACTCGGCCTGAGCACCTACCTGACTACCGGCGAAAAAGAAACCCGCGCCTGGACCATCCCAACCGGCGCCAAAGCTCCGCAAGCCGCTGGCGTCATCCACACCGATTTTGAACGCGGCTTCATCGCCGCCGAAGTCGTCCACTACAACGACCTCACCACCCTCGGTAGCAAAGCCAAAGCCCGCGAAGCCGGCAAGCTGCGCATCGAGGGCAAGGAATACGTCGTCAAAGACGGCGACGTGGTTGAGTTTCGGTTCAACGTTTAAGGGCTCCCAACGCTTCCCGGTTGGAGAGTGTTTCCAACGCAGCGGAGCGCGTTGTCGGCAACAGTTCCATCTCGCGCCGGTTTCCCCGTCGCATAGCGACGAAACTGGGTAGCCGGGGCGCTTCAGCCCCCGGTCACGCATCACCTCCGAAGATCCGGCGTCAAGTAGTGACCGCTCTGAGCCGGAGGACGTGACGATCGCCAAGAGTAGCAGAGCGGTCACTACGTGACGCTGATCTCTGGCTGGGGAAAGACGGGGGATGGAATCCCCCGCCTAATCAGAACGGTCTCTACGGGACGTTTTTCTTCTTAGAATTGCAACGGATAGTCGACGCGCATCGGCACGACTACATTGAGCAGTCGGGCACCTTCGCCCCCCGCAGTCAGCGTCAGCTCGAGATCGGCACCGGATTTGACCAACGCGAAAGCTTTGGATTCGACCGCATGATCGCCGTCGAGACCGTCACCCGTCCAGGTGCCGTCACCGGAAATCATGACCGATGCCAGCGCGTGATGCGCAGGCATTTTCAGCGTGTAACTCGAACCAGCCGCCACGGTAACATCGTCGACCTGTGCTTGAGCGTCGATCACGTTCGGACTCTCGCCACCGATAATGCGTTTGACGCTGACGCCTTCCGCCACATCGGAGACCGGAAAGTCAGCGTCGTTGTAGTCGGCATAAACCGGAGTCTTGCGCAAGGCTTCGCGCATGTCCGGTTCGAACCAGATTTGGAAAAAATCGGTGCGCTCACCGTGCATTTCCTCTTGATGCGAAATGCCGCTACCGGTCTGCATGACCTGCGCGCCACCCGCCGCGACACGACTCGAGTTGCCGGCGCTGTCGGTGTGTCCGACCGAACCTTCGAGCACGTAGCTCATGATCTCGAATCCCTGGTGCGGGTGCATGCCGATGACTCCGTCACCGTGTGCGGTCGCCCACGCCCAGTAAAGGAGAGGCCCGACCCGCTTCGACCCGCCATACTCGTGCGGAAACGGAATTGGTTTAATCTCAGTGATACGACCACCGTCAAAGGCACCGCTGCCTTGATCCTGTGCAGGATAGACGGTCATCGTGGTGGAGGTAGTTCGGTTGGTTTTCATAACTCAATTCATTACCTCTACATCAAGGTATTTTATCTTCAAGTCAAGATGTTTGATTAAAGAGCTGCAACGAACTGTGGGCAGTCACTTGCCCATCGATTCGATGCCGTCCCGTCCCAACCGACAGATCCGCCAGTCAGGCATCACGTCCGCGCCGACCGCCTCATAGAGATCGATCGCCTTCTGATTCCAGTCGAGCACGCACCACTCATAACGATCGCAGTCACGATCGCACGCCATTGCTGCGCCGGCCTTGAGCATGGCCTTGCCAATGCCCGTGCCGCGATGTGCCGAGCGCACGTAGAGGTCTTCGAGCCACAAACCGGACTTGCCGATAAAGGTCGAAAAAGTGGTGAAAAAAATCGCGTAGCCGACGCGCTCATCTCCAACTTTGGCGATCAGCGCTTCGGCCTGCGGTGGGTCGTCGAAAAGGGCTCGCTGATACCTCTCTTCGGTAGCGACGACCTGATGTTCGAGTTTTTCAAACACCGCTAATTCACGGATCATTTCCAAAATGGCGGGCACGTCGGCAGGCGCCGCGGGGAGAATTTCGTAACTCGGTATACTCATGAGGGTTTCCAATCGGAGATGGTTTTTCCAAAAGTTCGCAGTCGGTCAATGAGCTCTGCCTTGTCACTCTCCGAGATGGCCGACATCGCTTCGGCCAGCGTTTTTTCGTGTGCCGCGAAGGCTTTGGCGATCGCTCGCTTACCTTTGGCTGTCAGACGAACCAACCACACGCGGCCGTCATCGGGGCTCTGTTTGCGGATCACCAACTCGCGCTCGGCGAGCCGATCGACGGCGGTGGTGATCGATCCGCTGGTTAACAGGACGTGTTTACCAAGTGCATTCACCGGCATCTCTCCCTTATGCAACAGGGCTTCCAGAACGGCAAAATCTGAACGACACCACCCGGTCGCCTCGATGCTCTGATAGGCAACCGCCTCGACCGCCTTGGAAGCGCGCCACAATACCAGGTGCAAATGCGTCGCCAGCGAATCGGTTTCGCCGCTTGATTTCGAAGTTTCTGCCATCAACGGAAACTGCGCCGCCTATGCCTTGAGTTCAAGACTTTTTGAAACATTGGCTTCGCGAAAAATCGTGATACTGTTCAAAACAACAATATGAACCCCCATGTCAATGATCGCGGTCGCGGAACAGTGCAACGCCCGCCGAACCGCTTTGAAAAGCTCTCCGTCGAGATCGATTTCGGTGCGCTCGAAGAGGTCGCCGCCGTGGACGAGGACTTCGTGCCACGGCGACCGCGCACTGAGTTTTTGCGCGATGACTCGCAGTCGATCATTTCTACCAATGCCAGCCCGGACCTCGGATTCGACGCCAGCTTGAACCCCTATCGCGGCTGCGAGCATGGCTGCGCGTATTGCTACGCGCGGCCGTATCACGAGTATCTCGGTTTCGATGCCGGGCTCGACTTCGAGACGCGTATCATGGTCAAAGCCAACGCACCCGACCTGCTCGAAGCGGAGTTGGCGTCACCGCGCTGGCAGCCGAAGAATCTCGCCTGCTCGGGGGTGACCGACTGCTATCAACCAATCGAACGTGAGAAAAGGATCACCCGCAGTTGCCTCGAAGTGCTGACGCGGTTTCGCAATCCGGTTGGTATCGTCACTAAAAATGCGCTGGTCACCCGCGACATTGATCACTTACAGGAGCTCGCCCATTTCGACGCCTCAGCAGTGATGCTTTCGATCACCACGCTCGACAGCAATCTGGCTCGTAAACTGGAACCGCGCGCTTCCACCCCGGCAGCCCGGCTTCGCGCCATTCGCGAACTGAGCGATGCCGGGATCCCCACCGGAGTATCGGTAGCGCCGATCATTCCGGGGCTCAACGAACATGAAATCCCGGCCATCCTCCAGGCCGCCGCCGACCATGGCGCGAGCGTCGCCGCCTACACCGTGGTGCGTTTGCCGTACGCGGTGAAGGACGTTTTCTCGGGCTGGCTGGATCGACATTTTCCCGATCGAAAAGCCTTGGTGCTCGGACGAATACGCGAGCTGCGCGATGGCAAACTGAATGATTCCGCCTTCGGCGATCGCATGCGCGGCACGGGTCCGCTCGCCGATCAAATTCGCTCGTTGTTTCAGGTCGGCCTGCGCCGCAGCGGACTAAATCGTCGCAGTTACAATCTCTCGACAAAACATTTCCGCCGCGTGCAACGCGGGCAGATGGAGTTGTTCGATTAACCCCCTGATCGATCGAAATCGGTTACCCGGGTAAAGTCAGCTCCGCGCGAACGCCTTCCGACGGACGGTTGCTGAGCTCGATGGTTCCACCGTGCAGTTCTGCCGCTTCGCGGACAAAACACAGGCCAAGACCCGAGCCTTTGCGGCCAGTGAACTCATTGCGCAGCGAGTAGAAGCGTTCGAATAACCGATCCTTTGCGTAGTCGGGAATGCCCGGCCCCTGATCTTCGACAATGCATACGACGCTGCCATCATCACGCTTCTCTAACTGCATTTCGATGGCGCCTCCGTCGGGCGAAAAATCGATGGCATTGGCCAAAAGGTTGCGCAACGCCAATTGCAACGCCAGCCGATCGCCGCGTATTCGAGGTAGCGGATCGTCGGGAATTTTGAGATCGAGATTCAGCTGTCTTGCCTCGAGCCGCGGTCGCAGTGTTTCGGCCTCTTCGCGGACCAGCTCTGCCAGATCCAGCGTCTCGACGCGATCGAGTGCGTGCTGACTTTCCAGAGACGCAAGCTGCACCAAACGACGAACGATTTCCTCCAGGCGCGAAGTTTCGGCGCGAATGTTTGCCAGGAACCGCTCCCGCTGCTCCTCGGGCATGTCCTTTTCCTCTAGTAACTCGGCAGCCCCCTGAATGGCCGAGAGTGGGCTTTTGATCTCGTGGGTCAGCGCCTGGACATAACTCTCGACGTAGTGACGCCCCTCAAGCTCGCGGCGCATTTCTTCCAGCGAATTACCCAAGGTTTTTAACTCGGCTACACCAGTTACATGCAACGGTGTTCGGGCACCGGCTTTTACCCGACGCGCGGATTCGGTCAACTGACTGATCGGGCTGAGCAACCAGTAGACCCAAACCATGCCGAGTAGCACCATCAGCGTGCCCGCCCACACACCGGTAGTCACGATCAGGCTGCGCGTCTCGTCGACAAAAAGCGCCATCGCCGTTTCCGGCCGGGAGACACTGAGCACGCCGACAGTTTCGCCCTGCCAGAGGATCGGCGCGGCTACATAAAACACCGACGAACGCGGGTCGTCAGGATCGTCACGGGTGCTGCGCGCGCCATATTTCCCGTTCATAGTCAGGTAGACATCGCGCTTATCTGCATAATTCATGCCTTCCCGCCAACCATCGTTAGAATCGAACACCACCATGCCCTCAGCGTCGGTGACATAGACGTGGGTGAACAGTTCGCTCTTCTTCAGCCGATAAATTTTCGCCTCGAACTCGCGGCGGTGTGCGCGCTCGAAGCCTTCACGGAATCGGCTCGCATCGAGTTTGCCGTCCTCGCCGATGTCGGACTCGATCAACGCTGCGAGCACCTGCGCGACGTCGACCATCGGTTCCTCGGCCGCCTGGGAATACTGCTGCTCAACCGCCTTGTGAGTGATGTAAACCACATAGAAAACGCCGAGCCCGCCACCGACGATGAAGCCAAGAATGATCAACAGGGTGATCCTCACCAATCCTCCTTCAAGCTGTAACCGACTCCCCGATGAGTGACGATAGCCGCATCTCCAGCAGTGGTATCACGCAGCTTGGCGCGCAGTGTTTTGATATGCGCATCGACGGTACGATCGAGCGAAGCATCCGGTTCATCCCAAACGTGATCCATCAGTTGGTCGCGCGTATAAACACGTCCCGGATGCTCGATCAGCAACTCCAGCAGCCCGTACTCGTAGCGAGACAGATCGATCACAGTGCCAGCACAGGAAATCCGGCGCCGCTTGCCATCGATCTCAAACGGCCCCATGACGTGACTCTCAGTGCCAGCGTTGGCAACCGAACTGGTGCCAGCGGTGCGGCGCAAAATCGCCCGCACCCGAGCGACCAGTTCGCGCGGACTGAACGGCTTGACCACATAGTCATCGGCTCCCAACTCGAGCCCTACGACGCGATCGATTTCCGCCTCGCGCGCTGTCAGAAAAATCACCGGCACGGTCGATCGAGAGCGAATCTCGCGGCACACGTCGAAACCGCTCATATCCGGCAGACCCACGTCAAGAATGACCAGAGCTGGCGCAACTTCAGTGCCATCATTCGAAAAGTACGGCAGGGCCTCGCCACCGGTCGTTGCCAGGCAGACTTCAAAGCCCTCCGTGCTCAGGCTGTAGGCAATATTTTCCGCAATTGAAGGCTCGTCTTCAACTACCAGAATACGCCGCGTCATCGTCATTTTTCGATGTCAGGCTGTTACGAAATTTTGACCAGCGCCTACTGACCATGCCCCGGATAGAGCGGCGGCAGCGCGGTCGGAAGATAGCGCTCGTCGGGCCGGAACAAATAACCGGGATTGCTACTGATCAGCTGGTAATCGCGCAATACGAATTCGGGAAGGATCATGTCCGAATTGGGATCGTAGATTTCTGCACCAGAAAATTCACCCCACATATTGTACTCGTAGTTGTGGTCAAAACCGTGCGCCGCGCCAGAGCTAGTCTCTTCTGATAAACGATCGGGAGTGTGTTTATGGCCCTCGTACATCATCACCAGTTTGGCGTCTGACCACTTCTGCTGGGGTCGCCGCACGTAGCCCCAAAAACGCGTTCCCCGGGTCCACCAACGGCGCGCAATCCAGTAATCGCCCAGCGGTTCGGCAGCGATCGCTGCAGCACGTTCGTTTGCGGCCACTCGATCGACCGCATTTAACTGCGGTATACCCCCTGTCTGACAGCCGGGCTGAAAGGCAATTAGCAATGCCAGCGATGTAAGGACGAGCCAACGAGTCATGGGGCTAAAAGGAGTTTCATTCATTTCAAATACTCTCCACAGCAGGCAATTGTTTCACTCTTCTATTCATCATTTCACTCACTCTCCGCCGTTGCCTGCCGAATGCGATCTCTCATCGTGTCGTCGTTGCGCAACTCTTCGATCAGTTGCTCAATACCGCGCAGGGTCTGCGAACTGATGTGATGCTCCATACCTTCGAGATCGCGGTAGGCAGTGTCGCCATCGATCCCCATCAGGTCGAGAAATTCCGCCAACATCTCATGACGGCGAGTGATGCGTTTGGCGAGCTTTTCGCCGCTCTCGGTCAGAGTAACGCCACGATATTTTTCGTAATGCAGCAGGCCTTTGCCGTCGAGCCGCCGCATCATGTTCGACACGCTCGGTTGCGCGATGCCGAGCGCTTCCGCCAAATCGACGACTCGCGCATAGCCCTTGCTGTCGATCAGCTCGAGGATCTTTTCCAAATAGTCCTCCACCGCCGACGATTCTCGGGAGGTGTTGGAAGATGGGGTCGGCGGCATCGAGATGCGGAGAGCAGAAGAAGATAAAATGGAAGTGACGGAAAGCCAAACTAAATGGCCTGCGGCGGGCCAAGGCAACGAAAAAACCCGACGCTCTCGTTCCGCCCTACGCAATCACTTCATCGACCACCCTTCCGGCGACGTCAGTGAGACGAAAATCCCGTCCCGCGTAGCGATAGGTGAGACGCTCGTGATCCAACCCCAGCAGATGCAGGATCGTGGCGTGCAGATCGTGCATGTGCACCTTGCCATCGACCGCTTCATTGCCGATCTCATCGGTCATGCCGTGCCGATGCCCGGCTTTGACCCCGCCACCCGCCAACCATGTCGTGAAACCACGGGGATTGTGATCGCGACCGTCTTTGCCCTGCGAAAACGGCGTTCGCCCAAATTCGCCACCCCACCAGACCAGCGTATCTTCAAGCAAGCCACGCGCCTTGAGATCGGCGAGCAGACCGGCGACCGGTTTATCGGTCGCGGCGGCGTGCTCCTGGTGTTTTTCGAGCTTACTGTGCTGATCCCACATCGGACTCGCACCGTGATCCGAATAACTGACCTGAATGTAGCGAACGCCGGACTCGGCCAATTTTCTCGCCATCAAACACTGCCGTCCATAATCGTCAGTGGTCGCTTCACCGATACCATAAAGGTCCTTTGTCGCCTTTGATTCACCTTCGATATTGAGCAGATCCGGTGCAGCCGTCTGCATGCGAAATGCCAACTCGCTGGAATGAATAACCGCCTCGAGCTGTTTATCGCCGGTCGCGTCACGACCGTCGATCTGGGCCCGGTTGATATTTTTCAAAAGATCAAACTGACGACGCTGTTGGGCGCCACTGAGTTGCGCATTGGCGAGATGATCGATGGTCGCTTTGGCGGCCGGCAGCCCAACACGGCCAATCGGCGTGCCCTGAAAATCGGCGGGGAGAAATGCAGGACCATAGTTACGCGGCCCACCTTTGGTAGCGGGGGCATTGATCGTTACAAAGCCGGGCAAACTGTCGTTCTCGGTGCCGAGCCCGTAGGTGATCCACGACCCCATCGACGGCCGAATCAAATTGGTCGCCCCGGTGTGCATGAACAGCGTCGCCGGCCCGTGCGCCACACCTTCGGTATGCATACCCTGCAGGAAACACAGGTCATCAACGTGTTGACCGATGTTCGGGAACAGTGACGATACGTGATGGCCGCGTTCACCGTACGGCTTGAACTCCCACGGTGAACCGTAAAGCGTCAGCTCTTCGAGCTGCGACGAACGAGGGTTGTAAAGTTTGACTTTCTCACCGCTGCGCCGCTGCAATTCCGGCTTGTAGTCGAAGGTATCGATCTGGCTCGGACCGCCCTGCATCCACAGAAAAATGACCCGCTTGGCTCGCGCCGGCAAATGCCCGGGACGCGCCCGCAGCGGATTGGCAGCCGCAAGTGCCTCGTTGCCACACATCCCGGCAAGCGCCAGCGAGCCGAAACCGCAGGCGGAGCGGGTCAATAGTTGTCGTCTGGTCAGGGAATGATTCATGGCTTCAGTCGTTCAAACGACAGCTCAGTCAACGTAGCGAAAATCAACGGATGCGAACAGCGCCTGTTGCAGCGCAGTCAGGGCGAGGTGGCGCTGGGGCTCGGGAAAGGTTTGCAGAAATTCGTAACACTGCCGAGCTTCATCCGCCGACGGCTCGCGACCCAGGGTGTGCACGAACAGCCGCTCAATGATCTCGTCATCGAGCAATCGAACCGCCTGATCCGCAGACAATTCATCGGCGGGAACGGAATCCGGCAACGCGGCGCCTTTCGCCATTACTGTCTCGACCGCGCGGGCTGCACGCTCGGAGACGAACTCGCTGTTCATCAAATACAGAGCCTGACTCGGCACCGTCGATACGGCGCGGCGGCCGGCGACCAGATTCGGATTAGAAAAATCGAAAACGCTGAACAGGCTCTCGATGTTGTTGCGAAACACCGGCAGGTAAACACTGCGAACCAGCAACTTGTCGTAATCAAAACCAAACTCCGACCGAAGCTCCCGCGGTAACGTTTTTCCACCCGGCGTTGGATCCAGTTCACCCGATAGGACCAGCAAGCTGTCGCGCAACACCTCGGCATCGAGGCGGCGGTGATTCTGCCGCGCCAGCCAACGATTTTCCGGGTCGAGGCGCTGCTGCGTTTGGTCGGCTCGACTCGAGGCCCGGTAGGCATCTGTCAGCACTAAACGCCGAACCATTGCCTTGGTCGACCAGCCATCAGCGACAAACTCTGCTGCCAGCCAATCGAGCAACTCGGGATGGCTTGGTGCCTCACCCGTAGCGCCGAAATTATCGACGGTTCTCACCAGACCCTGACCAAACAAATGATGCCAGATGCGGTTAACGTAAACGCGAGCGGTCAGCGGATGCTCCGGCGAGGCGATCCAGTTTGCCAACTCGAGTCGACCACTGGCACCTTCCTTCAGCTTGAGCGGTGCCACCGCATCGGCGGGCTGCATGACTTCGGGAAAGGCGCGCGCAACGTCCTCGCCCAATCGATGCACGTCGCCGCGGATCGCCAATCGATAATCACCGGCATCGTCTGCCTCAAGCACCGACATCGCCGCATCGTAAACCGGCAGGTCTTTCTTCACCGTAAGACCGATAATTTCCCCGCCCACTCCTTTGCGCGATCCCAAATTCGTGGTGGCTGCAAATTTCACCTCAAGCTCAGCGACTTTTTTCTCAAAGGCCTCCCAAGCCACCTTCTGCTCATCGGTCACCGGCGGCGCATCATCCGGTCGCGGCAGCGGCGCGTGCCGCCACGAAGAAACATTGCCAAACATCAAGGTGTCCGTGCTGCGAAAGATGCCGGCCAGCGCGTAGTAATCCTTCGCCGAAATCGGATCGAACATATGATCGTGACAACGCGCGCAACCGATCGTCATGCCCATAAACGCCCGCCCCATCGTATCGATCTGTTCGTCGACCACCTCCATGCGCAGTTGCTCCTTGTCTTGCAGTTCGTAATTGGTCGGTCCCAGGGCAAGAAATCCTGATGCAACCAACTGTCCACGCCGTTCCGCTGCGGTTGCCGCCTCCATCAAATCGCCCGCCAGATGCTCGCGCACCATCTGATCAAAGGGTCGGTCGGCATTGAACGAATCGATCACATAGTCGCGAAACCGCCATGCCTCGTGCATCAATTCTGCGCGACCACCGCCACTCGATTCGGCGAAGCGCACCACATCGAGCCAGTGCCGCCCCCAGCGTTCGCCAAAATTTTTCGAAGCCAGCAAACGGTCCACCCATTTCGCGATGGCCTCGTCGTCCCCAGCCGGATCTTCGACAAACGCCTGCACATCCACCTCCGCTGGTGGCAGACCGATCAGATCGAAATACAAACGTCGGATCAAGGTTCGTCGATCAGCCGCAGGTGCTGATTTGAGCCCGACTTCGATGCGGCGTGTTTCGAGAAAGGCGTCGACCGGCGACATCGGACTCGCGGCACCAGCGACCTTCGGGACCTCCATTTCGCCAAGCGGTCGGAACGACCAGAATTTTCTGCCTGCTTCGAAATCGATGCCACTGGTGGACGCAACGCTGACGGCGCCATCCCGAGAATCCGGCGCACCGAGCGCGAGCCATTTCCGAAAATCCTCCACTACGGCGTTGGGCAAACGCTTCTCCGGCGGCATCTGCAAATCGGCGTCGTGGTAGGAAATGGCCCTCAGCAAAAGACTCGCCTCCGGTTTTTCCAAATCGATAACGGCTCCCAAGTCACCGCCCGCACGCAGCGACGCGCGATTATCGAGATGCAGCCCACCCTTGCGCTTTCCGGACTCTGCCGAGTGACACTCGTAGCAGTTTTCAGCGAGCACCGGCCGGATCCGCTTTTCAAAAAATTCGATCCCCTGCGCTGCGTCGTCCGCCGTCAGTGACGACACCCCGGCCACAAAAAGAGACACGACGGAGCAGAGCGCAATTTTCCATCGTCCAGTCGCCGCCAACATAAGCGAATAACTTACCCTATCAGCGCACCGGGGAACCCTCCCGCATTCACGCCACGATATTCAGCGGTAATTGAACAAATCGCTGAGCGCAAATTCCTTGCGCGTCGCCGCATTAACTGCTCGCAGCAGCTTTCCCTGCACGTTCGCCGTCAGGCGACGCCCCTTACAACCCCGCGCGATCATCTTGTGAGTGATCTGCTCACTCGACGCCGCGACCAGATCGTGCGCTTTCAATTCATGAACACGCAACAACTCTGCCAACGGCTGCTCGCCGAGATTGCGCTCGATGTCCGGCTGCTCCGGCGTTGATTCGGTTTCCATCGTCAGAACGCCTAGTTGTTCTTCTTCACCACCTTTTTGGCATCGTCAGGCGTGGCGAAGCCGAGACGGAATTCGCTCACGTCGGCGGTTGCCGGAATCATGAACACGTAAGTATTTTCGATGACCGCCTTCTCCGTCGTCGCGACGATCTCCATGCGCCGAACGTCGCGCAAGGTGCGCTTACCGTCATCACTGCCCGGAGAGGCGACCACCAGCAGATGCACCGGGTAGCGAGTGCCGTACGGTGACTCAAGATAAAATCCGCACACGTCCGTCGACGCCGGCGCCTCCAGCGGCGACAGGCGGATTTGTAAAACACCGAAACCAAAGCCGTCCGCCGGACTGAATCCCCCGACGCTCATGCCGGCACCGCCGTGAATCATCTGCTCAACGCCACCCTTGAAGCCATCGACTTCAAATACCGTGTCAGGCTTGGCGACAATGTCGGCGATTTTCAAAGGCTCCATCCGCTCGACCTTTTTAACCGGCGGCGCGAGCACCGGACCGATCGGTTTAAATTCCCTGCCCATCCGCGCCGCGACGTAGGCCTGATCGGGCACACTGAGCGTGCTGAGCTCGACGCTGAATTCGACACCGTCGCTGCCCTTCAAACGAACCTGCCTCTCCGTAGCGCTGACAAATTCCGCCGCCTGACGAAAATCACTGCCAGCACTTTTCCACTCGCGCATTTCGCCCGAAGCGGTCGTGACCACGGCCAGGCACGACAATGCACAAAGGCTGATGAACAGGGATTTCATTCCAAGGGGTTTCTGATAAAAGGCGCAGACGCCTCATGGTCGCCTGATCTACCCCCATTCGCCAATCCAAAAATGCGCGGAGTGATGTGTGGCAGGAAACCCACTCCATTTGCACCGTCGTTGCGACACCTACTCAACTCCGGCCATGCAGGACTTCAATCAGGTAGTTCAGCTCAGTGCTGATCTCCTCCTCGGTCTCGACCGTTTGAGCGATCTCGTCGCGCACGGTCTCTCGAAAACGTTTTCGAAGCCGGTGGACCGCGACACGAATAACGTTTTCCGAAACGCCGAGCTCGACGGCCGCAGCACTTTGCGAAAGGCATCCCGCGTCGCCATTGAGCCACGGTTTTAGCACCTCGAACTGTCGCATTCGATCCGGCTGGCTGTGCTCATTCGCTAAGCGGTCGTTGGCCCGGCGCAACATCGCCAACGCCCACTCGCGGTCGTAAAGACTGTCGGGCGGAGGCGGTGTCTTGAGCTCCCATTTCAGGAGACCTGGCGAATCTGGTTTTTCTTCGTCCGCCGATAGATCGCGGGTGCCGCCGCCGCGTTTTTCCGCCTGCGATCGATTCCGCTGATCGAAGACGAAATGTTTCACCGCCCCGAGCAGGTAGGAACGAAATCGTCCCCGTCCGCGTTCGATCGTGGCGAGCCCATCACGTTCCAGCAAGCCGGCAAAAAAAGCGTGGGTCAGATCACGGGCGGAATCAGTGCCAACCATGTGCCGGATAAAGGTGTGCACCGGCTCATAATAGGCCTCGCACAGTTCGGAAAGGGCCGCCCTGGCCGTGTCCGATTCGCCCCGGGCTGCAAGCACGCACGTCCATCGAGTGGTATGGAACGCGGCCCGTCCGGGGGTGGAATCGGAGTCGGAAGCAGATTGATTCATCGGGTGGGGTTGGCGGGTCAAGTGCCGGGCACAAACTCAAACTCCACCCAGGCACGATATTGATCGCCTTCGCTGAAAAGTTCGAACAGTGGCAAGCGCTGAAGTTCGGGATACACCGGGGCGTTGCGGCTGGATTTTCCGGCCAGACGGTTCATCTGCAGGTAAGCATCGCCAGCTGATTTTTTTTCCGAAAAAACAAAGCCAAGAGTCCGCATGTCCAGAGTCTCAGCGTCCAGAGACCAAGACAGTCGATCACCTGGATAAATCCGGTTCAGCTTTTCCGTCTTATCCGTCGACGACTCGCGCCTGCCTTGCCAGACGGGTCCGTCAAATACCACCGTGGCTTTCAGCACTCCGACCGACTGCCGCTGCGTTTGAAGAATCACGGCTGCGCCTGCGTCGTCGGGGATCACCTTGTTAACCGCAACCGCGTAGTCCCCCTGAAAGCCATTCGACATCGATGAGGCCAGAGCGGGCATCAACAGGCTGATACCGATGACGACCTGCGGCGCCAGAAACAGGCCCAACACCAGCCAGAAAATCCGCTTTGGCCATGGGTTGTAGCCGGCTGCGCGGGATTTCGCGCTACCTGGATAGTAGCCCCGATTCACCAGCACCCCATAGACGGCGAGCAACGCCACGGCGATTCCGCCGCTCATCACTACCGCCGCAGTCTGAGAAGGATTCTCCGCGAAATGCAGGCTGACGAACAGGCAAACGATGCCGATTGCGCCACCGATCAGCACCCACTGCGTCAGCGCCCGGGCCTTGAAAGGCGGCACCGACGGAGCATTTTTCTCACGATCGAGGCAGGCGCCGCGCTCCGTGGCGGGGACCGATTGGTTCAGCCATTTTAACGTGCGCCGGATCAGCACAACGCCCAGCGTAACCGAGATCAGCAAGCCGACCACCATTCCACTGGAGAGAACCCAGCCCGGCGCTCTCGCCAGCGACAATGAGAGCAGGCCAAAAACCAGGCAGACCATCAGGATCATCGGCCAGAGCCAGGCGCCGACGAGCAGTTGGACTCGCCCATCACGTTGCCCGACGACTCTCTGGCGGCGCAGTTGTTTCCACGCGAACGCGGTGGCCGGAACGATGCAGATCAGAACAAAAACGGTGGCGGCAACGCTCTGTAGCAAAGCCGCCAGCACCGTGTCCGTCCGCGAACTGCGCTGGCGGTCAGGACGGAACCGCTTGCCCTGCTCGGTCAGTACGTCAATTTCATGCGCAAGCCGTTTGGCCTCGGGATGATCCGAAGCAAACTCCGTCAGAATTTCACTATGCTCGTTGGTGCGCCGAACCAGAGCCTCGTTGGTGATCATTTCGATTTTTCGCACCGAGGTCGAATCTTGCACCTCGTTCGCCCTTACCGCGTTCACACCCAGAAGAATGGAAACGAACAGCATCACCGGCAATACCACACTGGCAATCGTCAGCAGTAACGCCAGGTCGGGTCGATTCTGCGCATCCGCTCTCGGATGCGGAGGGCCGCCGACTGCGGTTGGTGGCACCGGCACATCCGTCAGCGGTGGCACGCCCGCCAAATCAGTGCGCACCTCGCCGGCACTCTGCTGGCGGCGTTCCCGGTCTTTCTCCAGCGCCCGAAAAACGATCTCGTCAATGTCGACACCGACGCCAGTCTTTTCCGACGGCGCCGCGAAGCGACCGATCGGTAATTCGCCGGTGAGCATTTCGTAAATCACCACTCCGAGCGAATAGATGTCCGCCCGATGATCAACCGTGGCTGGCTGTTCGATCTGTTCCGGGGCCATGTACTGCGGAGTGCCCGGTGCCATTCCTTGTGTCAATGTCAGGCCACGCGCCGTGTCGCCGAGCAGCTTGGCGATGCCAAAATCGGCGATCTTGATGCGTCCCTTGGTATCGAGCAGAATGTTCTCCGGCTTGATGTCGCGATGCAGCACGCCTTCGTCGTGGGCAAATTGCAGGGCGTTGCAGATCTCGGGCACCACCTCGAACGCCTGCTTCGGAGTGAATCGCCCCGCCCTCATCGCCTGACGGAGATTGACCCCATCGACGAACTCCATCATCAGAAAGAAATAGCCGCCCGACTCACCGAAATCGAAAATTCCGACAATGTTGGGATGCGCGAGCTTCGCCAGCAGACGCGCCTCACGCGTGAAGCGCTCGGTGAACTCCGGCGTTTCGGCGAGCGATTTGGGTAAAATCTTCAGCGCCACCGATCGCTCCAGATGCGGTTGCCGGGCCCGATAGACCGCGCCCATACCACCACATCCGATCAGTTCGAGAATCTCCAAGTGGGGAAATGCTTCGGCCACTTCGGGGATCGCCGGAGCCTCGAACTTCGGAAAAGCTACGGTCGCAGTCGCGTCGGCGTTATCGTGATCCGCCACACCCGCCAAGGCACACTTCGGACACAGGCCTGATGGCGCAGAAGCCGGAAACGCTTCCCCGCATGTCGGGCAGCTCTGGAGTTTGTCGTGTGCCGGTTCCACCGGCACGCCCGGATCGTTCTCCGCTGCGGGAATCTCGTCGTTGGTATCGTCGTTCATGCCCGCTTCCTGAGGATTCCTATGAATGATATTACCAGATTTCTCAAAAAAGTGCAGTACGGCGTCAAGGGAACAGAGAACGACCGATCCAAAGCCGTAGCACCAGTTGGAGCGATAGAGCTGGCACCCTTTCCGCTCCACCAAAGTGTGGTAGTTTGCTCAACCCGAAGAAAGACCGCTCGCAATGGATCATCCGAAAATGCGACTCCCATGAGGCGATGAGACGCCAGCATGTGGAAGGGTGGCAGAAGGTTTCGGAAGCTAAAAGAGTGAAGGCTGCTTGGGAGATGGTGGTCGAAGCGTGGGCCCTGAAAAATCGCGACCCGAATGAACTCCGATTTCAAAGAACTGCTCGATGCATTAACCGCGGCGAAGGTTAAGGATTTCGTGGTTGGAGGCTATGCGATAATTTATCACTCGCGCCTGCGGCTCAATACCAGCAGGCTCAGAGTCCGCGGTGCGGTTCGCTAAAGTTGCCAAATTTTCCACTGCTTCGCTGCCCTTTTCCTAAAAGGCAGCTACTCCGGCACCACCGACGGATCGGCACCTATGCTGCCGCGCATCTGTTCCAAATACGCTCCGGGATCTGTCTCCAGTGCGTCGAGTTTTTTCTGTGCAGCCACAAGTCGCCCGGCCAAGCCCAGGCGCTCGACTTCGCTCTGGTAATTTTCTTTTTTCATGAATGCCTCAAGCGCCTCGACGTGGCGCATGAGAAGGGATTTTTTCTGACGCAATTTGGCATCGAGCCGCCGCTGATACCAGTCGCTGGCCAAGACGGTGTCGCGATCAAACAGTGCGCGAACCTCCGGATCGCTGGCCGATTTCCCTTGGTAATCGCCATGCGCCATGATGTGCAACAGCGCGCGCAGCGGCGGGCAGGCATCGTCGATCGAGCCGTCATCGAAATACATCTGTGCGACCCGTTTCTGGGTGCCGACGATGTTGTCGATACCCGCGACAAAGTCATCCATACTCTGCTGCTCGGGGCGCAACATTTCTTCTGTGAACACAGTGCCCGGTTCGTTGAACATGCGGCCGAAAAAGCTCTGCACAAAACTCTCGGTGATGCGGTAGCCGAGACGACTGCCGAGCACAGTGCGACCTTCGTGTTCGAAATCTTCGATTGGTTCGAGATACTTTTTCTCAAGCAGAAAATCCGGCTCGCGCTCGTGCAGGAACATGCGACTCCACACTTCGGGAACCACCAAACTGATGTCGTGGTCGACCCGATACTTCGGCCCTATGTAACCGGCCGCCGTGCTGAACGCCGGGTAGTCGGTGGTGACGTAGCTGACCAGGGCATTGTTGAGATCGATGACCGGCGGCAGTGCGTTGAACGGCCCTTTGGTCAGCGCCCCTTCAGAGCCAGCGCCGGTGGTCGACGGGGACTTGCCGGTCAGACTGGCGATGAAGTCCATGAACAGCTCGGGCAGTTCCTGATAGTGGATCGGTCCGTAGACTGCCAGCGGCGGGATGCCCGCAGCGTGGTCGGCGGGATTGTTACGTCGGCCGGGCAGCACAGCGTTAACCGGATTCAGCGAGGGTTGACCGAGCGGCAGGCGCCGGAAAAGGCGTGCGCCCATCTCGGCGAGATGTTCGCCGCGCGGATCCATCAGGTCGGGACGGGTCTGCAGGTAACGCGGATTCTTGGTGCGCTCCGGCTCGCCACTTTGCTCATCGCGCCCGACGATGCGCGGGTGCGCCGACGACACAAAATAGTCGGGCGATTTCGCTTTGATGAACGCCTTGATCGCACGCCGCATCGGCTTGCTGAACTGACCGAAACGAATCGCGTCTTTCTCCATGTCGATCGCCTCGTCACGAGTCATCGGCTCGTAGTTCGAGAAGAAATTCTGCGGCATCGAAAAATCGATCTCCGTCTGCTTATCGTATCCGCGGATGACGGCATCGTCGGGCCGCTGGAAAAGTCGATACTCGCAGTTTTCGACAAACTTGTAGGCCAAGCGACTGACGTCCGGATGCAGCGATGTCGGATCGACCGAGCTGGCCGGCACGGTGATCGATGCGGAAATGTCGTCCTCACGCTGTAGCTTGACCGCCGGCTGGAAATCTTTGCGCAGGCCGAACATCCGCCACGATCCACCCTCCGCAAAACCGACGCGCAGGTAGCGAGTAATGACCAGTGATTGGCGATACTTCAACTGCACCGCAGGCCTGCCGTTGATGCTGTCGACGTGGAATCGCGAGCGCCAATTGTCACCCCAGGTCGGCTTGTAATAACGCTTCAGCGTGAAGATGAAATCTTTCACCGTGCGCGGCACCGAAGTGATGAAAGCATTGTAGTCATCGGTGAATTCTTCGCTCTGCGAGAATAGACGGATCACCGATCCCAGCGAACGAATTGGATCGAGAATCGCACGACTGACCGCGCCGCCGCGTTTCGGTTTTTTGTAACGATCACCGTAATCGCGAGCCAGCAGTTCCTCGACCTTGGCCATATCTGCATCGAAGTCCGGCATGATCACGGGTCCGGCCTCCATGGCGTCCGACAGCGACTTTGAGATCTCCGATTTTCCGCCGCCTGACACGGTGCACGGCTTGTGACAGAAGGTTGCTTCCGCCTGCGTGCCGACCAGTCGCCAGCGTTGACCTGCCGACGGCTGAGCCATGCGAATCTTGTAACCGGAAGGCATCACATAGGTGTGCTCCGGCAACATTCTTAGACTCTGTTCGGCACCGTCTTTTTGCCAAGTCACCGACAAGTCATCGATGACCAGACGAGCGTCTTCGGGCAGGTAAAGAATGTCCTTGTACAGCCGGTCGATCGCGTAGCCCTCCGGTTGCACGTCGATGGCGTCCGCATAGCGTTCCACGACACCAGTGAACCGATGATCGACCGTCGAGTGGAACTGACTGAGCGCAAAGCTCTCGCCCAGGTCAAAGCTGGGGAATACCAGCGCGCCGCCAGCGTGCTCTTCTTCGACCAAGCCGTAGAGATTCGCCGCGTAGCTGATCTGTGTTTTGACTTCCTTCTTGCAGTAGCCAAAATAATTGTCGGCGATGATCGTCACCATCACGCCGCGATGGTCACGCGCGGTCACCTTGAACGCCCCGCCATTGTTGTAGAGCTCATCATCCGACTGCCAGCACATGCCGTCGTTGCGTTGCCGCTCGGTGGCCTGGTCGACGTGGGGAAGTCCAAGGTCTTTCTTTTTCAGACCGACCAAGTGCGGAGCGAGGATTACGCTGCCGCTGTGACCACTCCAGTGCTCGACATCGAGGCGAGCGTCATTTTCCGGAAGAAATGGATCGCCCGCATTGCCGAAGATCGATTCGACGAAGTCGAGGTTGCTGACCAGATTTCCGGGCGCAAAAAAGCGCACCTCACTGGTCTTTTTCTCGATAAATCCCGGCACTTCTGGACAGACCGTCGGGCGCAACAACAGCGACACCCAAGCTCGAACTGGCTCCGGCTCTTCGCTCGTGTAAGGCAGCACCATCAGCTCCGGCGGCGGCGTCAGCGCCGCCTTCAACAAGCGTGCGAACGCCTTTTTCGGCACGGCAAATTTGTCGCCCGGCACGGGCAGTCCACCTTCGGCGACGTGAAATACGCCTGCCGTGGTGCGCCGATCACTGGCTGGATTGTGACACACTCCCTGCGCGGTCCGGAACGACGAGACAATGTCCGATTTAAACGAATCACTTCGCGCCGGCAGCGACAGCAGTCTTGCGATCCCATGGCGCTCGAGCACCAGAGCTCCGGAAGGCAGCAGTGAGTCGCCCTCAGCGAACACCTCCGCGCCGTCGTCACCAAGGTAGTCGATCAGAAATTCCTGAACATGATGATCGGCCGGACTGAGATAATCCGAAAGCAGGCGCAGCCGCTCCTGAAAATTGGCGATCAACGAGCGTCCCATTTCCAGGAACGGGTAATCACTGGCGTCACCAACGATCGGCAAGCCGCGCGCCGCAAGCTTGAGATTCACATACTCACGCATCCGATCCATCTCGCCCGAGGAGGGTGCGACACCTTTGTCAGAAAACCCGAGAGCCTCCTTGGGGTCCATATCGATCGTCGAAGCAGGGTTAGAAAATTTGGAATTACTCATACCGGTAGGTGCAAGCATTCACTCTAGCAGATTTCGTGCCCCGTCAACAAAGCGAAGCAGATCAGATGAATCTAAATCGCCAGAGTAAGCGCCTGGATACACGCACGTGGCACCTTCTCAGACCACTCGGAGATCCGTTTCAGCTCAAGCGGAGCTGCACGAGTTCAGCCGACAAACACGCCTTCGATCTCAAGCTTGAGTGTGTGGCGACAAATGTCCGCCTGCAGGATCAAAGTTCGATCGGAAACCTCTTGGCCAAGTTGCTGATAGAACAGCTTACTAACCCGCGCCATGTCACTCGGGTCGCGAACGTAGATGCGCCACGCCGTTGCCGAACCGGAACAAGGCTCCATTGCTGAAGCAAAACCCATCGTCTTCAGAACACACGAGACGTTGTCCATCGTCACAGCGAACTGCTCGTCGAGATCACCCTCGCCGATCGTTTCGTAACCACGGATGCTCGAGGTACCCGACAGGTAACCGACCCGATGATCGCCGTAGTTAACCACTGCCCCGCGAGCAAAACTCGGCGAACGCGGACCATACTCCGGTGGATAATGATATGCGGGCACCTGCTGCGGATTCTCGAAAAAGCTCACCGGATCGTCACCGGCCAGAAAAACGATCGCCAGCGAGTTGTCGTCGACCCCGACACCCGATGCGGCAGGCAGTTGGCCCTCCATCGCCTTCTCACCGAAGCGCTCCTTAAAAGCACGAAACCTCCCGACGTTAAACGAGCGATAGTTCTCCAGCCCATCGGTCTCGTCATTGATGCCCGGCACAAAATTCCACACCCGATACAGAGAACGCTCGCCGACGCACTCGAGAAGGTCCCGATACAGCGTTTGCGCAGCCTCCTCAGGCGCCCCGTCGTAGGGAAATACCGCCACGCCAGCCAATGCGTGTTCGGTTTCGATGAGGCGAAAGTGACCATGCTCGCGAGCCTGACCATCAGGATGTTCAAATAAAACCTCGTCTGCCTGACCGTCCAGCAACGGCGATGCAACGTTGAGGCACCAACCGCCTTGGTCCAAAGCCGTGCAGCCGGTCGCGTTGGAGCCAAATTGGACTCTCAGGGTCTGTAGGGCCGTTGCCGTATCCATCTTATTTATTTAGCGGAAGCTAAGCAGCAATGTCAATCATTCCCGTGTGGCTTGATTCTTTGACAACAGCGCTAGACCAGCCACTCTTACCCCTTAGACGCATGGGCTACAAAAATATTCACGGAATAGTATTTTTTCTGATCGGACTGCTTGTGCTGTCTTTCGGGCTCAAGCGGGTCACCTACAACGTCGACGTCCTCGCTCTCCTGCCCCCAGACTTGCCTGAAGTCAAGGGTATGAGCGCACTCTATACGCATTTTAGTCGCGTCACTGAACTGATCGTGACCCTGGAAACGACTGATCCGGCCGCGTCAGAAGCCGCTGTCGCATCGCTCGCTGAAGCGTTCAGCGAAGCCAAAGAACACGTTTCCCACGTCATCTGGCGGCTGCCGATCGAAGATGACCCCGAGTTCGCCGCCGAATTCCTCGCCTATATGTGGCTCAATGCCAAGCCCGACGCTGTGCTGGCGCTGAACGAGAAGATCGCTCCGCAAAAATCCAGTGCCCGTTTCGAAGATATTATCGAAGATCTGGGCGGTGGACTGATCGATAAAGAACTCATGATGCGGACCTACGATCCGCTCGGCTTCACCGAACTTCCCGGCGGCCTCGAATCCAATTCACTCCTGTCTGGAGCGGGAAATGCCGATCCATTCACCTCGGAGGACGGCACCTTTCGGATGCTCTATGTCAACTCCACGGCGAAGGAGTTCGAAAACTACACCAGCATCATCGCGTGGATCGATCAACTCGAGCTCGTCATCGAAGCCTGGCGACAAAAATTTCTCGAGGAGAATCCCGACTTTGCCGATACCGACCTGAGCATCGGCTATACCGGAAAACCGTCGTTCATCGCCGAAGTCTCCGCAGGGATGGAGCGCGACATGCGCGGCTCGATGGCCTTCACCTCGATCTTTGTATTCGTCCTATTCTGGATTATTCATCGCCGCATCAAGCCACTCCTCTGGCTGGTCTCGATGCTGGTAATGATAACCGGTTGCACCCTGGTGATCGGCAGTAGCCTGATCGGTGAACTCAGCGTGATGAGTATCGGCTTCGCCGCCATCCTCGTCGGCCTCACCGTCGACTACGGCGTGGTCCTTTATAAAGAAGCTCACGTCGCGCCCAACGATCCCAAGTCCCTACGCCGCATCATCGGACCGAGCGTTGCCTGGGCCGCGGTCACTACCGGCGTCGTGTTCTTCGCGCTCAATTTCAGCAGTCTACCCGGTGTCGCTCAACTGGGCACGCTGGTGACCACCGGCGTAGTCGTTGGCGCGACCGTGATGTTGGTCTTTTTCTCGCCGGTCGCCGCCCGCTACGGATACCTAAACGACAAACAGGCACACGATCTCGACAGCGATCGCAACTCCTCCCCGCATCGGCGCGCGGATCGGCTGGCGATGATCATTACTTTCGCCCTTCTGGCGAGCGCCGGAGTTACCTTGCTGGTGGACGGACGCCCCGAAATGGCTACCGACTTCCGGCCGATGCGGCTACGCAACAGCCCCTCGCTGGAGACCTACGATCGCGCCAAAGAAAAAATCAAAGGCTTCGACGACGGCGCTGAACCGTTGGTCGTCACGGCACCAGATACTGTGCAGTTGGCACAGCGATTGGACGCCGTCGAAGCTCGCCTGACTGCTGCGCAGAAATCGGCAGCTATCGCCGCTTTTAACTTGCCGAAAAGCATCATACCCGACCCAAGAAACCAGAGCAAAAACAGGCAAACACTAAAGACTCTGCTCGGCCAGCGTGAACGACTGCTGAAAGAAATCGATGCCGCCGGATTCAGTGAAGACGCTGCAGCGCTCGCTAACGGCGTTTTTGAGAACTGGCAGAGTTACGTCGATTCTCCACCCGTTTCAGCAACAACAGTGATCACTCCGTCCAATCCGATCGGCAACTGGGTGGTGCAGCGTTTTGTATCACTCGAACCGATCGATGGCGAGATTGCCGCGCTCGGCGACATCACCGCGTCCGAAGAAATTCGCGCCGATCACGCCCTACTGCGCAAATGGGCGATCGAACAATCGAACGGGGAAAATGACGTGCGTGTGGCCGGTTGGTCAACCCTGACGGTGGCGATCCACGAGATGATTCGCGGCGACTTTGTGCGCGTATTTTTGCCGATGGGACTGCTGCTGGCCATCATGCTCGCGGTCGTGTTCAGGAACTGGCGCGACGTCGCACTCGCTCTTCTCACGCTAACCTTCAGTGGCGTACTGGTGATGATGATGACGCTCTGGTTTGGCTTTTCGTGGAACTTTTTTAATATCACTGCCGTGCCCATTCTTTTCGGCACCGGACTCGATTACAGCATCCACATGATCTTTGCCCTGCGCCGTACGAACGGTGATCTGACAGCTGTGCGAGGCGGCATTTCCAAGGCGATCCTGTTCTGCGCCGGCTCGACAGCGGTAGGCTTTGGCTCGCTGAGCATCGCCGCCAATCAAGGCCTGTCGAGTCTCGGACAAGTATGCGGCGTCGGCATCCTGGCGAACATGTTGGCTGCGCTGCTGCTACTGCCCCACTGGTGGCGCATCGCGCATCGCAAACGGATCGCGTAGTTCGTCACCACACGGGCTCAGTTCGACAGTGCGACGTCGTCGGAGGAGCTATTGTTGTTTTTGCCGGAAAGTCCGTCGCGCTCGTCGCGCAGCGTAGCAATCATCCGAGTGGCATCTTCGCTGCGCTGCTTCAGATCAGCGTCCCGACTCACGCCGCTCTCTTCGATCTCGCGAATGCGGACATCGGCATGTGCCAGCTCATCATGTCGAGCTTTCAGCGCCACCTTCACGGCTTCGATTTCGCGTTGAATCATGCGCGCCTCTTCGATGGCTTTTGCCCGCTCCGCCTGGGCCCGATCGACATCCCATGGTTGGACCACATCTGGAGTTTTCTTGCCAGCGGTGTGGGCGTCGGCGGAATCAATGTACTCTTTGCCAATTGCGATTTTCTTTTCTACCTCCCGCTCACGACGGGCGACATTTTTCAAGCGATCGAGAAGTTTTTTGCGACGTCCAAGCTTGCGTTCGAGCCGAGTCAAACCCTTGGCCTGCTTGGCCATTTGAGCGTCGATGTTCTTGCACTTCAGTTCCATCGCCCGCACTGACAGCGTGGCCTCCTTCACCTCGTTGGCGGCATTGGCTTTTTCGTTTTCGAGATTGGACAAATCTTCTTTCGCCAACTGCTGCAAACTCTCCATCTTGGCGAGGTTCTTGGACAAATGCTGCTTGCGAGCATCTTCCTGCTGCTGGGCTTCCTTGACGGATTCGGTCAGCGTCGCCAGTTCCTTCCGTGACGCTTTGATAGCTGCCAACACCTCGCTGTGCTCGGCAGTCGCAGCCAACTTGGCAGCTTCGATTTCCTGTCTGGTAGCCGCCCATTCGCTCTGCATCCGTTCGCGTTCAGGCTGGGCGGATTGCAACTCCTGTTCAAGGCGACCGCTTTCGCCACGGACAGCTTCAAGTTTTATCTGCGCTGCGTTAACGTCTCCGTGAACGGCTTTCAATCTCTCCAATTCCTCGCGGACTGCCGAGATCTCGCGGGAGGCATTTTCGAGTTTTTCGGCGGCGCCTTCATCGACGTGCATCGCGGTCGACGCGAGCTGAGTCTGCAAATTGGCTAACTCGCGCTCTTTTTCGCAAAGCGCTCGATTGAGCGCGGCTTCCGAAGCGGTTACCTCGGCCAAATTGGTTGCGGCGTTTTGGTAGGATTCGCTCAAACGATTCAACTCCACCGTTGTTTTCGCCATTTTAGCGCCTGCTTTTTCAAGCTGTGCCTCCAGCTCTTGACCGCGGCTGTTTGACTCCCGGTTCTCCGCCGCCTGAGCCTCGATGGTGGCTTTCGCTTCTTCCAGTTGCTCACTCAAGGTCTGCTTATCTTGAGCATGCCTTGCTTCCGTGCCCTCCAGCTCAGCGATCTTCTCCAGCTGTGCTTTCAACTCAGCTTCGCGGCCGCTTGAGTCCAGGTTCTCAACCGCTTGAGCCTCGATTTTGGCTCTCGCTTCTTCCAGTTGCTCACTCAAGCTCTGTTTGTCCTGAGCATTCGTTGCAGCATTGCTCTCCAACTCAGCGACCTTTGTTTTAAGACCTTCCGCATTCGCAATGTGCTTGTTAAGCTCGGCCTTGATATCCGATTTATCCTCGCTGTCGCGCAGCGCCGTGGTGAGGTCGTCCAGGCGGCCTTGCAAGACATTCACTTCACTGCCGAGCGCCTGCGCCTGATCGCTCTTTTCCACCAGTTGAGCGTCCACCGCTTGACGTTCAGCGGCAGTACTTTGCAACTGTTCGCGGAGTTCATTCAGAGTCGCCTCAGTCGAGGTGCTGTCACCTTGCTGCGCCTCAAAACGCTGCTCGAAACCCAGCAGTTCCTCGGCTTGCCGTTTGAGCTGTTCTTCCAGATTCTTGCGAACCTGCTGATCGTCAGAAAGCTGAGATTGAAGCACCGATTCATTTTCTGCCTTTACGCGGACTTCCTCGAATTCCTTCTGCAGTTCTTCAAGGCTCGCTAATTTCCCATCGGCGGCGCTGACATCACTTTGCAGCTTCTCGATGAGTGCCCTGCTGCCTGCAAGCTCGGTATTCTGCTGCTCTCGCTCCTGGCTGAGCTTTTCGACCGCTTCCGCCATGCGCTTTAGCGCCTGCTCGTGCACGTTTGCAAGTTCCTGCGCCTGCCGCAGAGCTTCTGCATTGGACGACGGTTCACATTTTTCGATTGAAGATGCCTCTAGCTGAGGGCCGGTGGGCACGGTATCCGGAGCCCTCGGAACGGGCGCTTGATCGCTATCGGAAAGGGGGATATCCCCTGTTGCGGCCGCTCTGACGACACCACTTTCTACGGTCACCGCTTCACTTGTGCCGCTGGCCAATCCATTCTTTTGATTCTCCATTGCCAGCTTGGCTCTGGAAATCGCCGATGACTCGAACACACTGGCCTCGGCCTGTTGAGACTTGCGCGGATACTGAGTCTCGCGAAGCACGGCTTCAATGTTGCCGAATCGAATTTTGTCGCCCGCCTTCAGATTACCCCGGTTGATACCCTCGTCATTAATGTAAGTCCCGTTGGTAGAGCCGAGATCGACGACGGTCACGGTTTCATCCTCAGCGACCAGAATTTCTGCATGTTCGCCGGAAACGATCCCGCTTTCGATCACCAGATCGCAGTCGGGATTCCCGCCAACGGAGATGCGCCCCTGAGTTAGAGGAAATACCCGGGCTGGCTGCCCATCAAAAGAGCTGATTTCAAGCTTAATCATTGGAGCGGGGGAAATACGCAGACCATACAAAGCGGCGAAATCACTTCAGAAATCAACCGCCGATAAATATGATAATTATATTATCCATGATATTTAAGGAATATCAAGGCTCTTTTCCACTCCTGGAACGAGCTTTTTTGCGGTTCAAATTCGCCCTGACGTGGCAGCTGCTGCTCACGAAGCCTCGGGAAATGCCTATGCAGTCCCCACGCTGAGCCGTGGGGACTTAAAGACCCATACACCCACTTTTCGCCTATGGATAAAAGGACGATATTCAGCAGACTCAGCCGAGCTCGTATCCCTTGCGCCAAGGTAGCGCCATCAACAGCTTTTGCGCTTCGTCGTCGCCGATGACTTTTTCAGCCGCCGGATCCCATTGGATCGCGCGACCCACTTTTTGCGAAACGTAGGCAATGTGTCCGGGAGAGATCGACCGGTGGGCGGTTGCCGCGGGTGCGACGCACTCTTTCCGAGTCTTGATCCCATCGACAAAATTCGTCTGATGGTCGGGCGAGTTGTAGGCCTTCTTATCGCCGGCGCTGAAGCCTTCGACCAACCACTCGGAATTGGACGCAGTGATCTTGCCACGGGTCACGTGGATCCAGCCGTTTTCGCCAGTCCACTTGCAGCCCATCGGATTGACCGAACCGATTGAAGTAGTGATGCCTCCCGCGTATTCACAACGCACGTCGTAATCGACCGGCGAGTCGTAGACATCCGACGCGGGAAACGTCCAGCCAACGGCTTCGACCTTGCTCGGCCCACTCTGGTCCATGCCCATGCCCCAGTGAGCGATATCGTTGTGATGACCGATCCAGTCCATCAATTGACCACCACCGTAGTTAGTGTGCCAGCGCCAGTTCCAGTGGCTGCGAGCTTTCATGTAGGGCATCATCGAACTAGGTCCGGTCCACATTTCGTAGTCGAGACTGGCCGGAGGATCTTTGACGGTGGCATCAGCCTGCGGCTCGGAGTGGCCCTGCGGAAGACCGATATCGACGTGCTTGATTTTTCCGATCACGCCGTTCTGAACCAACTCCACGCCCTGATGAAAAATCTGATCCGAACGTTGCTGCGAACCGGTCTGAAAAATCGCATTTTGTTTAGCAACCTCGGCGACCACCGCCTGCCCCTCGGCGAACCAATGAGTCACCGGCTTTTCGCAATAGACATCTTTGCCATTCCGTAGCGCCTCCAGCGTGCACAGGGCGTGCCAGTGATCGGGCGTTGCCACGATCATCGCGTCGATATCCTCACGCGCGCAAATCTCGTGATAGTCTGAATAGGCATCACAGCCTTTGAAGTCGCTGCCTTTCTCATTTGAGTAGTGCTGCTCGACGCGCAGTTTCGCCGCGTCGCGACCGCGCGCATCTCCCTGACGACCTTCGTGTTTGCCGTAGTGCAATTCATCGACATCGCACACCGCCACCGCCTGGGTGCCAGCTACTTTCATCAGGCGATCCATGTCCGCCATGCCCTGCCCACCGCAGCCGATGGTGCCGAAAGTAATTCGTTCGCTCGGAGCGGTTGCGCCACCTTTGCCGAGCACGGAAGCTGGCACGATCATCGGAGCCGCGACCAGTGCTGTGTTTTTCAAGAACTGACGACGCGAACGCCCGGCGGAAGATTGAGAATGCTTTTTCATGAAGTAAGTGCTTTAAAGAATGGACAGGTTGGGTCCATCGTCGCCCGAAACACCCCGCGATGGCAAAAACAAAATCTCTCGCGATCAAGACCTGCAAAACTCTGTCCAAGCCTCATGAATTCGAAAACGTTCCTCCTCGCTGCCTTTGCCGCCATCAGCACTCTCCTGTCCACCGACGCCGCTGACCGCCCCAACATTCTCTGGATCTCCAGCGAGGACAACGGCCCGCATCTTGGTTGCTACGGCGATGACTACGCCGTGACACCGCACCTCGACGCGCTATCGAAAAAAAGCCTGCGCTACACCCGCGCCAGCTCGACCGCGCCGGTATGCGCTCCGGCTCGCACCACCGTCATCAGTGGCATTTATCCACCGTCGACCGGAGCCGAACACATGCGCTCGATGACCAAGTTACCCGACGCGTTCAAAATGTTCCCGGTCTACCTGCGCGAGCTTGGCTATTACTGCACCAACCAATCCAAGGAAGACTACAACCTCGAAAAAACCGGCCAGGTCTGGGACGTCTCCAGCGGCAAAGCACACTGGCAAAATCGCGTCGACGGCCAACCGTTCTTCGCTGTTTTCAACTACACGATTTCGCACGAATCGAAGATCCGCAACGCCATCGAAGCCGAGAACCGCATTCACGATCCTGCCAAGGCTCGCGTGCCGGCTTATCATCCGGACACCCCGGAAGTGCGCAAAGACTGGGCACAGTATTACGACCGCGTCACCATGATGGACGAGCAGTGCGGCGCCGCACTCAAAGAGATCGACGACGCCGGTCTCGCCGACGACACCATCGTCATTTACTGGGGCGACCACGGCTCCGGCATGCCACGCAACAAACGTTGGCCTTACAACTCCGGCCTGCACGTGCCGATGATGATGCACGTCCCCGAAAAATGGCAGCACCTCGCCCCGAAAGAATACGCTGCCGGTGGCACCAGTGATCGATTGGTTGGCTTCATCGATCTCGCCCCGACCATGCTCAGCCTGGTCGGCCTCGAACCGAAAGAGTGGATGCAGGGTCACGCCTTCGCCGGCCCCCACCAGACTGAACCGCAGAAGTTCAGCTACGGCTTCCGCGGCCGGATGGACGAACGCTACGACCTGGTGCGCACCGTCATGGACAAGCGCTATGTTTACCTGCGCCAATACATGCCGCATCGCATCTACGGCCAGTACATCGACTACATGTTCGCAACGCCGACCACTCGCGTCTGGCACGACAAATTCCACGCTGGCGAACTCAACGAAGCGCAGTCCCACTTCTGGGAACCGAAGCCGAGCGAAGAACTCTACGATCTGCACTCCGACCCTGACGAAGTTACCAACCTCGCCGCCTCGGACGACGTCGAACATCAGAAAATCCTCGCCGAGATGCGCGCCGCCCACAAGGCGTGGGAACGCGACATCCGCGACATCGGCTTTCTCCCCGAAGCCGAAGTTCACAGCCGCTCGACCGGCAGCTCGCCTTACGAAATGGGCCACGACCCGAAGCAGTATGACTTCGACGACGTTTTTGCCGGCGCCGATCTGGCTACCATGCAGCGCGCCGAAGACCTGCCGAAAATCGTCGCACTGCTCGACAGCGATGACAGCGCCGTCCGATACTGGGGCGCCACCGGCCTGCTGATTCACGGTCAGGCAGGCGTCGCGGCTGGCGGAGAAAAGCTGGTCATCGCCCTCGACGATTCCAGTGCCAGCGTCGCCATCGTCGCCGCCGAAGCGCTCGGTCGGTTCAGCGAAAACGAGGCGCTTCGGCTCAGGTCGCTCGACAAAATTCTCGCCCATTCCAACGTCGCCACCGGCAACGTTTTCGAAGCGATCCTCGCGACCAACGCTCTCGACTATCTCGACGAGGTCGCGCTACCCAAACTCGACGAAATCAAAGCCCTGCCCACTAAACCCAAAGGTCCCGCGCCGCGCGTCGATGGCTACGTGAAAAACATCCTGCCGAAAATCATCTCCGATCTGGAGAAGAAATAATCTGAGCACAGGCAGATCGCAACTTCATAGCGCAACGCGGGTTTTATTTCGTAACGCCATGAACACCAAAGCCTGTATCGCGATATCCTTCAGCCTTTTTTTGACGCCGTCTCATCACGCCGGTGCCGAAGAACAAGCCCTGCTGAAATCCTTCGATGCTAACGACGACAAGATCCTTAGCGACGCGGAAATTCCAGCACTACTCAGCAGTCGGCTGCAGCGCATCGACCGTGATGGCGACGGACGCTTGGACAGCACCGAGTTGGCAGCAATTCCTGAGCGCATGGTTCAGCGCCTACTCGCTGGAGACTCTGCCGCCGCCAAAAAGCCCAACGGCAAACCCGGCGAAGTTTACGCCCCCGCCGCGCGTGAGGAATTCGACGAAGAAAACCTTCAAGTTGGCGACTCGGCTCCGGATTTTACCTTGCCTCGTTCCGATGGCGACGGTGATGTGACGCTTGCAGATTTCAAAGGCAAAAAACCGGTCGTGCTGGTGTTCGGCAGCATCACCTGTTCTCCCTTCCGTCAGAAGGTCATGGGCGTTCCACCGATCTACGAGAAGTTTAAGGAAGATGCCGAATTTTTCATGGTCTACATCCGCGAAGCCCATCCCGAATCGATCGTCGAAGTCGCCGGCGAAAACGGCGACAAAAAACTGAAGAAATTTATCCAGACCAACGACTTCGACACCCGGCTCGAAAACGCTAAGACCTGCTCCCTGCTTATCGAGACGCCTTTCCCTACTCTCGTTGACGGCGAGGACAATCGCGTCAAAGAAGCCTACGCGGGCTGGCCGATTCGCCTCTTGGTCGTCGGCATCGATGGCAAGATCTCTTATGACGGTGGCCTTGGCCCGAAGGGATTCGTCCCTGAGAAACTCGACGCCTGGCTGAGCGAGAATATTAAGCGCTAGCCGCGCCCGGAAAACGCGCAACTAAGGAGCTGGCGGCGGTGGCGTCAGTTCCCCCTCCATAAACTGACGCCAGACACTGGCAAATGTTTGATCCGGTAGCCACGTTTCGTTCGGCTTCAGAACTCCGGCATCGTTCGGCATATTTTTGACAGTCTTTTTATCGAGATCGCCCATGTAGGCAATGTCCGGAACCATGTCGGCATAGGTGCCTCCTCCAAAACGTTGCTTGATCACGGCATCGACAAAAGACTTGCCCAGCATTTCCGTTACCGCGTCGATTTCGCCGGTTCCGCGTGATTGAACCACCATCGTCCAGTTTGGACGCATCGGCAGAGTCGACACGTATCGATTGTAGCCCTCAAATGGCGTGTCGATACGCTTCGAATTTTCATCCAGCGTTGGTTCGAGTTCCCATTCCCGGTAGGCATCGTCATACTCGCCTTTCACAATCAGCACGGGAACTTTAACCGATGCCTCGGTCGGCTCTACCGTAAAAAACGAGGGCCCCATCATGGCCACCGCACAGGCCACGCGCTCGGGCTTGTACTGAGCCAGATTGTAGGCGAGCGCACTGCCCATCACCTCCCGACCGTAAATGACAATCGGCGCTTCAGCCAAGTCATCCCGCCCAGCTTGGCGCGCGAGCGTTTCGATCGCTTTCAGAAGCGCTTCGCCGCTACCCTTATCAGCCAGAAAAAACGGTTCCTTGCGCGGATCAGGTATCCCCGTTTCCACCCGAACACCGACCGGAACCAATTTGTTCACCGCTAGAAAATTGTCCCAACTTGTGGCATCAGATCGCGCCAGATAGATCGACGAAAACATTTCCTCGCCCGGGCCCCCACCGAAAGCACCAATAAAAATCGCCTTGGCGTTGGGCGAAGGGTCGCGCATGGCCACCGTCATCGTTTTAAATCCACTACCACTTTTGCCATTGACCACCGTTTCTTTAAATCCCATTTGTGATTTCGGAATCGTCGGCGTTTCGTCCATTTTCGGCTTCGGCTTCTCGCCCTCAAACACGCCGAGATAAAGTTCCACCGTCTCGCCCGCCTGCGTCTTCTGATATGCCGTAAACAGATTCGGTTGTTCCTGTTCCATCTTGGTCATGTCGAACTTGTCCCAAGGCACCGTAGCAAGATTTCCGTCGGCGAGAATCTTCACCTGCAACCCCGCAGGAGTGGCCGCCTTGACCCCGGCAAAATCAACCGTTGTCCCGTTGGCTCCAGTGATCGGCACTGCGAGCGAAATCGTCTGGCTACAAAACCAAACACTAAGCGCAACGGCAAACACTCCGAGACCAGCCCGGAAGAACGACAACTTGGGAAACAGGAAAGGTAGAGAATTTTTCACGGTGATCAGCCCAGGACTCAGGGTTCTGACTACAGAATGCTCCGAATCCACACCCATTCGCAAGCACCGAATTACATTCCTCAAATTGCATCAGTACACAAAAAACGGGCACCGGTCTCCCGGTGCCCGTAAAATGTTTTTCTGCAATTCACTCCCATCGACGCTTAACGACGAGGGAACGAACAAACTGGGTCTCAATCAGCCAGCCTTCGCAGCGTTAGCGCTGGAAGCATCGGCGATGTTTTCAAGACCACGGTATTCTTTACCGTTTTTCTCGACCAAGCCACGAGTAACCAGATTCTGAAGCTTTTCGTAAGCACGCAGACGGAGCATTTCTTCGCCCCCGCTGACCGCATTACGGGCTTTCAGATTTTCATAAACGACCTCAAACAGCTGATTAAAGCCGAAAGTCGCTTTGTTAGACAGAACTACAACGAGTTCGTCGGTTACATGATCGGGGACGCGGCGTGAAAATCTCGTTCTTCGTGGTGTAGACATAACTGACGTAATATATCATAAACCGACTCAAATGACCATACTTTTCGATTCCGACTCCCAAAATTGCAGCGATTCTCAGCCGCAATTGCGTATCTGAGAATCAGCGAGGCTTAGGAATCAATAGATCCCAGCACTTTATAGCCTTTTCCGGTGACCTGAAAAATCTCCAGGCTCCCCGGAAATTGGGTCGTGCGATAGATATCGGCGATGGCTGGCGCATAGGCCTCCAATTTGCCACCCACGGCCGGAAAAACATAGAGAATGTGCCGGTCCACAACGATCACCCGCAATTCAGTGCCCATCGACTCCGTGAATCTTGGTAGAAAAAGCTTAGACGTCAGTGCACTCGACAAAAACACGTCTTCTGACTCGATCAGCGCGTATTCGACCACCTCGCGCGAATCACGCATCAATCGTGGCTGCATCGCCTCAGCGACCGCATCGGCCGTCTTTTCCGCCTCCTTATAAAACGTTTCCAGGTCGTAAGCGCGCTCCCGCCATTCTGTGTCGGTAAACAGCCGCAGCCCATACTGCCACTCGTGAGCCGCCGCCAATACCGTCGCCTTAGCGCCCGGAATCGCCGTGTAAACTTTCGCCGCCGAAGACGTCGACTCTATCACCAGACCGACCCGATCTTTTTTGTCAGCTTTGTTCTCGGCCTCGGCATCCGACCCGGCCGCCTCAGCGACCTCCTCAGCAGCGTTTTTGTCCTTTTTCTCTCCTTCCGCGCCCCAGGCCAGTCCCGTCAGCGCCGTCAAGGCGCAGCACGCCACGAAAGCCCGTGACAGGCACCGAAACTTCCATACTTTGACAACAACTGCGGACGACATCTCCGCAATCTATTCTCTGGCCCGATAAATTCCATGATAACCTTTCTGCGCGGCATCATCTGCCCCAGCCCGCCCAACCGTATCTACATCGACGTCGCCGGCGTCGGCTACGAACTCCTCGTTCCGCTCACCGTTGGCGCCGCCTTCGGTCAACCCGGCGAAACCGCAACGGTGCTCACCTACCAGCACGTCCGCGAACAGGAGCTCACCCTCTACGGCTTTCAAGACGATGAACAGCGCGACCTGTTTCGATTGCTCATCGATCGCGTCTCCGGCGTCGGCCCGAAAGTTGCCCTGTCGATCCTCAGTGGACTCGCCGTCGCCGATTTCAAACACGCCGTCGTCGAAGGTGACATCCCCGCCCTCGCCACCATCAAAGGCCTCGGCAAGAAGACCGCCGAACGCATCATTCTAGAACTGAAAGACAAAGTCGGCGTCGCTGAAGCCTGGCAAAACGCCGCAGCCAGCGCCGGGGCCGCTAATCCCGCCCAACAGGCCGCCAGCGATGCCATTCTCGCGCTCATCGCCCTCGGCTACAAACAAGTCGAAGCCAGCAAAGCCGTGCGCGCCGAAGTCGACGCCACCAGCGACAGCCCCAACCAGCAAGACTTGCTGCGCCGCGCCTTACGCCGCCTTCAATAAAAGCAGCTCCCGCCGCCGATCAATGACCAGCCCCACCGCAGCAACATCCTCAAGCGCCGGCGTCCCCGAAAGTGAACGCCGCGACGCCCTGCTCGCCGCCTTTCCCGGCGAAGGCCTGTTCGCCGGCATGGATTGGCGCTGGTCGCCCCGGCCCTTTCCGCTCGCTCCTTCCACGGTCACTCGGCTGGAAAAACTCGGCGGCACCCTGAACCGATTTCTCGACGCTTCCAACCAGCTCTACCACCGCAGCCACAAGGGCAAATCTTTACCCACCTGGTTGGCCAGCTATCTCGATGCCGGAAAACCGACCGACCTGCTCGAAAAAGGCAGCAGCGGCCCTGTGCGCGACAGCCTGCCGCGAGTCATCCGGCCCGACCTGCTCCTCACCGAAAATGGCTTTGCCCTCAGCGAGATCGATTCCGTTCCGGGCGGCATCGGCCTGACTGCGTGGCTCGGCGAGACTTACGCTCAACTCGGCGAGACAGAAGTCATCGGCGGCGGCGACGGCATGATCGACGGATTCGCCTCCATCTTTCCCCAAGACGCCGATGCAGTCGACATCGCCATCAGCCAGGAATCCGCTGATTACCGCCCCGAAATGGATTGGCTGAGCGAAAAACTGCGCGACCGCGATCACGATCACGATCTCAATCGTCGCTGGCGAGTCGTCGACGCCGAAACCCACAAACCGGACGCCGGTGCCGCCGTTTACCGCTTTTTCGAACTCTTCGACCTTCACAACCTGCCCGCCGCCCGCGAAATGATCACCCGCGCCGCCAAAGGCGAAATCGATCTCATAGCGCCCGCCAAGCCCTGGCTCGAGGAAAAACTCTGGCTGGCCCTGTTCTGGCTGCGCCCGCTGCGCGAGATCTGGCGCCGCGAACTGCGCGACAGCCATTTCCGCGCCCTGCAGGAGATCATTCCCTACAGCTGGATCGTCGATCCCTCGCCGCTGCCGCACCACGCCGTTCTGCCACGGCTCGACATTCAAAATTTCCGCGAGCTTGCCGACTTTTCCCAAAAGGAACGCGAACTGGTTCTCAAAGTCAGCGGCTTTTCCGAAATCGGTTGGGGCAGCCGCAGCGTGCGCATCGGTCACGACCTCTCGCAGGAAGAATGGAAATCCGCCGTCGACACCGCCATCGACGCTTTTCCCGAACAGCCCTGGCTGCTACAGGAGTTCAAACACGCCCGCCGCGTCGAACACCCCTATTGGAATGCGGAAGGCGAACTCACGCAGCTCGACGGCCGGGTGCGACTCTGCCCTTATTACTTCGTCAGCGGCGACGAAAAAGCTCAGACCGTTAAGCTCGGTGGCGTCCTCGCCACCATCGTGCCCGCCGATAAGAAAATCATCCACGGCATGAGCGATGCCGTCATCGTCCCCTGCTGCGTCAGTGACGAGGGGTATTGAGCCTCAGCCGAAGCGGAATTCGGCAGAATTTAGTCGTGCTGGACGACATTCGGCCAACGCACAGGCGAAATTCTCACGAATTCCGCTGCCACTGACGATCCGGCAACCGGCCTAAATCAAGCCCGCTGCTTTCAGCGTCTTGAAAGCGCCGTTCTTCGAGATCGTTTTCAAACCACGAGCGCTGACTTTGACTCGGACGAAACGATCCAATTCCGGCACCCAAACACGCTTCTTGCGCAGATTGGGCTCAAACTTGCGTTTCACCGTCTTGGTAACGTGACGACCGATACCGCCCTTTTTCTTGGCCAAACCACTACGGTGGATTCTGCGACCGGTGCGAACTTTCGCTCCTGTGATGCTGCATACCTTGGCCATGACGTTACTTTATCTCTGCTGAATTTGGAAAATTAGAAGGGCGGGTAACTTGGAGCGAATCGCGCCCGGGTCAACCGCTTTTTCTCAGTTAGTATCGCCCTCTCAACGGCGCATGCGCTCGATGATTTCCAGATTCGCCGTGGCATCGAAGCCTTCCAGACATCCGCGCTGCAAAGCGCCAATCTCAGCCGCGCCTTTTTTCGCTAACTCCAACATCCTCAACATCTGCGCCTCGCTGAATGTCGCCTCCTCACCGCTGCCCTGAACTTCGATCATTCCGGCGTCCTCAGTCATCACGTAGTTGAAATCGACGCTGGCGTCTTTGTCCTCGTGATAATTGAGATCGAGCACGCACTCATCGTCCCACACC